>NZ_MPPI01000038.1 GCF_001895925.1 Phormidesmis priestleyi ULC007
CCTTGAACCTCCCTGACGAGCCTGAATTCATCTGCACTTTCCCGCATTCCTCACTCCTGTTCATCCCGCCATAGAAGGACTTCGATTTTTCTCCCTCGACATCACAACACTCAAGTTATTAAGATTATCTGGCAGCGTTCAGAACCGGGTTGCCTCGGAATTATCTGTAAGACAAGGTTTTGAGGCATCTGCTCAGACGAAACAAGTGCTTGCGTTGACAAGTCTCTGTCCTCTCCCTAAGCTTGAGATATGAAGGTGAGGGATCTCATCAAACTGATTGAGCAAGATAGCTGGTATTTGGCTCGGACACGGGGCAGCCATCGTCAATACAAACATCCCAACAAGCTAGGTCTAGTGACTGTACCCGAAAAACCAGGGGACGACCTAGCGCCAGGAACATTGGATAGCATTTTGAAGCAAGCGGGTTTGAAATAATGCAGTACCTTATTGTGATTGAGAAGACAGAAACTGGATATTCTGCTTATTCTCCTGACCTACTAGGGTGTGTCTCGACTGGGGCAACCCGTGAAGAAGTTGAACAGAATATGCATGAAGCGATCGAGTTTCATCTTGATGGATTGAAGTTAGAGGGTTTAGAGATTCCACAGCCTACGACCTCATCAGCCTATGTCGAGGTCGCAGCCTAACGCTGTGTTGGAGAGCCGACGTATCAAACCTATCTGTTGAAACTAGAGTTTGTCTGAGTCGGCTCAACTGTGTCGTTATGCCGCAAGTTCTCGGTCAAGACGTTATCACAACGTCTTTTGGTTGTAGCCCACACAGAGCAAGAAGGTGATCCAGACGACGACCCCGATAAACTGATTCTGGCGCATCTTCGTGTCTCTCTTCAAGAAGTTAAAGAGGGAAAAACTCTTACGCAGATTTCGGCTTTATTTAATCCACAATCCTAAGTCATGAAGTTACGTTCCTTTCGATTCCGAATTGCTCTGATGGCTGCGATTTTGGCAGGAGGCGCACTCGTCGGGTTTGGAGTGCTTTCTTCGTGGCTGATTTATGAGGCAAAAGTCAGCCGCCTGGATGCAGAACTAGAAAGTCAGTTGATTTTAGCGGGTCGCCCCCGATCGCCCGATCGCTGGCAGTCTTATGAAGCCTTTCTTCCAAGAGCGTTTGAAACCAGCACCAAAAACGCGATCGCGCTCCTCGTGATCGGAGGCGATGACACAGTGCTTTATCGCTCACCCGCATGGAACCCAGATCTCAACATTACCAACCTCTGGACATCGCGACCACCGAGACCTATGCCGACTGCTCCACCGACGGTCGATCGCGTTCAGCCCGATGCTTTGCGTCCCTCCGATCGACTGCCCCCTACGCCTCGCTTCATCACACAACGCACCCCTAGCGGAGCTTGGCGCATGGGGTCAGTCACCACTCCCTTTACTCAAGTAGCGATCGCCGTCAGCTTAAACGCGATTGATCAAGAAATGGCAGTGATTCGCAATATCTTTTTGATTTCGATTCCAGGAGTGCTGTTGTTGGTAGCAGGCGGCGCATGGGCGATCGCGGCAAACAGTTTGCGATCAATTCACCAACTCACCACGATTGTTGGCAGTGTCACCGCCAGTGGACTAGAACAACGGGTGCCGATCGGGTCAACCGATGTTGAATTTGTCCAATTAATTCAGGTAGTTAACCAGATGTTAGAACGTCTGGAACGCAGTTTTAAACAATCTTCTCGCTTTAGTGCAGATGCCGCCCACGAACTCAAAACGCCTCTCGCTATTTTACAAGGAGAGCTAGAACAAACCATACAACGGGTGCGACCTCTACTTGATACAAAATGCCTATAATCTATATTTGAGAAGGTTTTTGAGTTTCTTCAAAGCAGATATTAAATTTACTCATTGACTTCCACAATAAATTATCAAAAACCTCATGGAACAAAGAACCGAGAGTTTCCTTGGGACATCAGATAGAGGTCGCACCCCATACAACAAGCCGAGCCAGGGTCAGAGGTGCAGCAAAGTCTGAGCAACTTGCTCGATGAAGTTCGCCGTCTGAGTGGCATTGTCCGCAAACTACTGTTGTTGTCTCTTGCAGACGCAGGGCAGATGTCTCTCTATCGAGTTGAGGTAGATTTGTCTCGCTTGTTAATCGAGATGTTAGAAGACATTGAACTGCTGGCACCGCACTTAGATCTTCAAACAGAAATTGCCGATCGCTTGTTCGTGCAGGGCGATCACGACTTACTTGTGCAGGTGTTGCAAAATCTGATTAGCAATGCGATCAAATATAATCTTCCCAACGGCTGGATTCGGATTGTAGCTCGTCGTCAGAATTCAGTCATCTTGATGACCATCAGCAATCGTTCAAACGAGATTTTAGCGAATGATCGCCATCGCATCTTCGATCGCTTTCATCGTGGCGATCCTGCCCGCACTCGCAAAATAGAAGGACTCGGATTAGGGCTAAGTCTGGCACGAGAAATCGTACAGGCACACAACGGGCATCTTACCCTCGACATGACCCCGCCCGGAGAGACTGCATTTACCCTGACCTTGCCTACTCACTGAAGTGATTCTAGACAATCAAATCAGCCGTGTGCTTGCTCAAATGCATCGACCTACCTATGATTGCAAATGAGTTGTGGAGCAGAAAATCGATGCGGGTAATCGGACTAATGAGCGGCACTTCTGTCGATGGAATTGATGCAGCGCTGGTTGAAATCTCAGGCAGCATTCACGATCTCACCGTCCAGTTTTTAGCGGGAGAAACCTATCCCTATCCCTCTGATCTCAGAGAAAAAATTCTGGCAGTTTGTGGCGGTGCAGCGCTGTCAATGGCAGACTTTGCTCAATTAGATGACGCGATCGCCACTCAATTTGCTCAAGCCGCGCTGTCGATTCAAAATGGGCAGGCGATCGCAGATCTGATCGGCTCTCACGGACAGACGGTTTATCACCAACCTCCGCTTAAAAAGGAATTAGGGTATAGCCTTCAATTGGGGCGAGGCGCAACGATCGCTGACCAAACTGGCATCACCACCGTCAGCAACTTTCGAGAAGCAGACATCGCGATCGGTGGACACGGTGCCCCCCTTGTTCCGACTGTCGATGCCGCACTGCTCAGTCACCCAACCTACAGTCGCTGCGTTCAAAACATCGGCGGCATTGGCAATGTAGCTTATCTGCCTGCAACGTCTGCAACTCAACCCTCCCCCATGCGCGGCTGGGACACCGGGCCCGGAAACGTGCTGCTTGACCTCGCAGTCGAGCACCTCTCTCAGGGATCAAGAACCTACGACCAAGATGGAGCTTGGGCAGCCACCGGAGAGCCATGTCAAGCGTTGGTCGATCGCTGGCTTCAACAAGACTTTTTTCAACAACTGCCGCCCAAATCTACCGGGCGAGAACACTTTGGACAGAGCTATCTGCAAACCTGCTTGATCGATGCCAATGCCTATCAACTCAATCCTGCTGAGATTCTCGCCACCCTTACCGAACTCACAGCCGCCTCGATCGCCCACAGCTATCGCACCTTCCTGCCCCAAATGCCCGATCAGATTCTGCTCTGCGGCGGCGGTAGTCGCAATTTATGCTTAAAGCAAAGAATTCAATCTAGGCTCAGCGACATTCCAGTCATGACCACTGACGAAGCTGGCTTAAGCGCAGACTTTAAAGAAGCGATCGCTTTTGCGGTGTTAGCTTACTGGAGGCATCGGAAGATCCCTGGTAATTCTCCTGAAACCACAGGTGCCTCAAAAGCCGTGCTTTTAGGTGAAATTAACTACGCTCGTGAAAACTTTCGCGTGATAGCATAAGGTGCCATTAGACTCACTGGCACACGATCGGGCGTAAGCTGATAAAACTCCCAAATCTGCCAGCCATCTAGTTGATCTAAATTGAGGCAAGGAATGGCACCGTGACCCACACCTTTTTAATACAACCAGGACGGTGGACTCTTCAAGGAAGCTGGTTAGAACGTCATGGTATGCCGATTACGGTCAAAGGTAGAACCATTGTTGCTTGGAGCCGCGACGACTGGTTTACGATCGTCACAAAATTGGTCTTTCCCAACGCCGATCGTGACGAAATTAGCTCTCAATATAGAGGGCGCTTAGATTCTGGAGAACGGCGCTATACCTTTGTGCTGCAACACAGTTTGCTCGGTCGCGTCGAAGGCGAAGGCTGGGTTGCCCCTGAATCGCTCGTGCAGCGCTATTGGGTGTTGGGCGATCGTCAGCGTCGCAGTGGTTTTGAAACGATGGTGCGTCTTGACGACAATAAATATTACCTTTCAAGCGGCATTCTTTCGGGGCACTACTTAACCAGCGCGATGGAAGCCACCCTCGAACGACAACCAGAATAGCAGTCTCCCGTTACTTTGTGCGAGAGCGTGTCCATAATTAAATTTATGAAGGGGTATCACTCTTTACCTCTAACCAGTCTGAGCGATCGAGAAATTCAAACTCTACAATAGAGTATCAGACTGAATTTGACGGTCAAAACTAGCACCCTCTACTTTCACCCCGTGCAGAATCGTTCACCTTCAATGACAGACCTCAACAGCGAATCTCTATTGACTAATCGCTATCGGCTCATGGAGTTGATAGGGCGCGGCGCAATGGGGCAGGTTTACAGAGCCGAGGATGTTTTGCTGGGCGGCGTGATCGTCGCAGTTAAGTTTTTGGCCCAGACCCTTCTGACTCCTCGAATGCGCGATCGCTTTCGCAGTGAAGCTCGCACCTCGGCGCTCTTGAGCACCAAAAGTATGCACATCGTCCGAGTGATGGACTATGGAGTTAATGATGAAGGGGTGCCTTTCTATGTAATGGAGTATTTGCAAGGTCACAGCCTCAGTGAGGTGATCACCACTCAAAACCTGCCGCTGCCGCGATTTCTCAGCATCGCGCGTCAGATTTGCCAGGGGCTTCAGTGCGCTCACCAAGGAATCGCGATCGATGGCTCGATCTATCCGATTATTCATCGCGATGTCAAACCTAGTAATATTTTGGTCAGCCAAGATCCCAGTTGGGGCGAACTGGTCAAGATTTTAGACTTTGGGATTGCTAAAATTCTGCAAGCCGATGCTAATCAAACCAGCTCGTTTATGGGCACCCTTGCCTACTCGTCGCCTGAGCAGATGGAAGGCAAAGAGCTAGATTCTCGATCGGATATTTATGGTTTGGGGGTGATGCTATTTGAGATGCTCACAGGCAAAATGCCGCTTCAGGCAGAAACCCATTCTTTTGGCAGTTGGTATAAAACGCATCACTTTCAGGTGCCGCGAAGCTTTGAATCGGTCAACCCCAATCTCAAGGTTCCTAAAGTTTTAGAGAGCCTGGTGATGAGTTGTCTGGCAAAGTCAGCCAACGATCGTCCTCAAACCGTTGGCGAAGTCTTAAAAGCGCTAGAGCCATTAGAGCAGCGCTATAACGCGACTCGTCAGATCAGTCACCGCATTGGTGAAGCCTTGCTCAGGCGACCAGTGGCGGCTCCGGTTCGCGACCCTGAAGCGCTTTCGCCCGATGAGGCGTGTCAACTGACGACGTGGCCTCAAAATAAGCCGATCGCTCAAATTGTCTTTCCTCATGTGTTGAAAACGAAGCGAGAGGAAATTGCAACAGTTTGGGTGATGCTACCACAGCAGGAAATTGAGAATATTCAGTTAGGCAAGCTTTATAACAAGCTCTATAAAAACTTTTTGTGCTGCATGTCTCCGCACCCAATGATGCTGTGGATGACTGCTCTTTATAATCAACTTCACCATAAAAAAATAGGCCCACGTTGGTTGCGCTGCTATCTAGATTTAAAGGCGGTTGAGGGTCGGCAAATCATCCGTCTTCTAGTCGAACGCAAGCAATATTATGTGCTGTTTTTTGCCCTTGAAGACCCTCATCACTGTGCTTATGTGATGCCAGTCACGCTCAATGATGCTCAACTGGCTCAACTTCAAACCTGGACTGTAGACAGTCAAACCTGGCGCTCGATCGGAAAACCTACCCTCAGCAAAGACATTCTCAAAGGAGAATTTGAGAAGCTCAAACTTAAAATCACTGGGGATTTAGAAAATCAGTAAGAATATTAGGTCAGGACTTACGCATTTTGCCAAAACCTCGGAGGTTTAAGCCACTCTGTCGGTCACGATGCTTGATTCTTGGTTAAAACCTCCGAGGTTTGCGTCAGTCCTATAGGTTATGAGAACTGTATTGGAGGGCTTATGCCACTCACTGCTACCGATCTAGAAATCTTCCAGCAGCAGCTTCCTGACTACCAGATGGAATTAGTGGATGGAGAGATCATTGTCATGAGTCCATCTGGATTAGAGCCTGATGAAATTGCGCTAGAAATTGGGCGGCAACTCGCGAACTGGGTCAGACCTCGCAAACTTGGACGAGTGGCAGGTTCGAGTGCTGGCTTCAAGCTCCCCAACGCGAATGAGGATGTTCGCGCCCCTGATTGCTCCTTTGTCAAGGCAGAGCGTCTAAAACGAACCACACAGGACTTTGCGCGGTTAGTACCTGATCTCGGTTTTGAAGTGGTATCGAAGTCAGACTCGCTAGAAAAGCAGCGTCAGAAAGTCAAATTTTACCTGTCATTAGAGATGGTGGTTGGGGTAGTCGTTGACCCCAGAACACGAGCCGTCGAAGTATGCCGTCCTGGGCAGGACGAGGCGCAGATTTTGAGAGACGGAGATATCTTGACTCTTCCAGAATTGTTTCCAGGATGGGAGATGGAGATTTCGAGTATCTGGGCACCAGAGTTTGACTAGCTGTTTGTTCACGCACTTTTTGCAAATGTTCTGCCTGATCAACTGAGATTAACGATCGACTCATTGACCCACTGCGAAAATTGCGCTTGCTCAGATGCAGAAATGCCTTGCATGGTTTCTCCAACCACTTTGATCGCCACGGGCGGCAGCACTTCGCTGAGTTCTCGTCCTGCCGGGGTGAGCCAGATTCGCCAAACTCGGCGATCGTGGGGGTCTCTTTCGCGACGGATCAGGTTTCGTTCTGCCATGCGATCGAGTACACCTGTTAGAGTCCCACCCACTTGCTGAAGCTGATCGCTAATATTTGAGGTTGCCAATCCGTCTTCTTGCCACAGACAACAGAGCACCACCCAATGAAAAGGCGTTAACCCGATCGGCTCTAGCTCTTCCTGAAAACTGCGGGTCACTAGTTGAGCTAAAAGTTTGATGCGATACCCCAAGCTACAAGGAGCCAGAATCTCTTGCCAGCCTTGCCCACCGATCGGAACGGGGACGGGTAGGCTGGACAACTTTTCAGAACTGGGGATCGCAAATCGCTGCACATTGACGAGCATACGATCGAGCAGTTGAGACAGACGCTCTCGGTCTTCATAAGAGATGCCTTGTAGCGCGACTTCTCGCAGCTCGACCGCGATCGGGGGCAAGATGTCTTGTAATTTCCGACCCTCATCGGTGAGCCAAATTCGCCAAACTCGCCGATCGTGAAGATCTCGCTCACGGCGAATCAGGTTGCGCTCTGCCATGCGATCGAGCACACCCGTTAAAGTGCCGCCGACTTGTTGCAGGCGATCTCCTAAAGTCGAGGTTGCCAGCCCGTCTTCTTGCCACAGACAGCAGAGCACTACCCAATGAAAAGGCGTTAACCCAAAGGGTTCCAAGCGTTCTTGAAATTTGCGCCCTGAGAGTTGGGAGAGCAGTTTGATCCGATACCCAATTCCGTAGGGCGCTAAACTGCTTTGCACCTCTGACAGAGGTTGATGTTGAGGGGGCAAGGAAACCATCTAGCTTTGAGAATTACTTAGAACACTTAATAATAGATAATTTTACTGAAGACTGTTGTAACAAACAGATCAAACTTAGTGAAGAGTTCTTAAGCTGTGAAAAACCGAGGCGGAGTCAGCCAAAATAGCTGGCTGTGGGCGATCGGCGAACCCGATAAAGGAAGCGTTAGCCCGATCGCGCCCGCTTTTTTGAGAATGAGTTTGCCTTGAGCGTTGCCCCAGATTAGTGTCTCAGCCCAAGTACTCAAGTCTGGCTCATGCCCAACCAGTGCCAGAGACTTTTCGGATGCTTTCCAGTCTTCTAACCAATCTATCCATGTCTGGATATTACCACCCGGCGCAAGATAGGCAGCTTCTTTGAGATGTTTGCTTAACCCAACTTCTTGAAGAATCTCAGCCGTTTGCTCTGCCCGAACTAGCGGACTCGTCAGAATCAGATCAAACTGCAAATCCAACTCGCTCAACCGCTTGGCAATTTGACGAGTTTTGCGCTTGCCCTCCTCAGTTAAAGGACGCTCACGATCGTTTTCATAGTCGCCATGCTGTCCGGCTAAACCGTGACGAATCAGATATAGATTAAACGTTGACATAAAAAAAGGGTAGAACGCTCTTCCTTACGTTCTACCCTTTTTTCAGAGGTTTTAATTCACGCCTTTGGGATAGTTTTGTTCTGGGTTGACCAACCGCAGCAGTTTTTGTTTGACCTGAGCATCATGAACACTCCATTTCATCTTGGCGTAATCGCTGTTTTCGGTGAAGCCAGACAAAAAGCCCATCGGAATCTCAAACCCACCTGCCTGCAATCGTCCGCCGCCAAAAAATCGCCCTTGAGCATCTTGCCCAAAAGCTTCTTTGATAAACTCGTCGGGATCAAGGGTCAGTTTATTCGTTCTTAAAGAACCGACCACTACCTCTAGTTCCTCGTCTTCATCGTGGACGATGCCATAAACGACAGCAGTGTGAACGTTTTCCTCGGTGACTAAGAAATCAGCGGCTTGGGGGATCGCATCGCGATCGTCATAGCGCAAATAGCCAACTCCAGCGATCGAGAAGTTATTGTGCACGGTGCGATTTTTGAGCGATCGCTCGATCACATCCATCACCTGTTTTGAGCGAGACGATTGCAGCACCGCATTCAGCAACTGAGCGTCATAAAAGCGGCTCAAATAAGCGGCTGCCAAAAAGTCTTCTTCTTGAGCCTGCATCAGGCGATTGGTATCCGACCTCAACCCATGCATCAGCGAGGTAGCACACTTGACGTGTTCAGTCAAATTATTATCGAGTTTTAGCAGCCCAGACTGAAGATATTGGGTCAAAATCGTGGCAGTTGCACGAGTGTGGGGACGGATATCAATAAATTCCGCCTTCATGTCGTCTTGCATACTGTGATGGTCAATAACAACAGCGATCGGCACACCAGCCTGCTGCATAGACGTAAACAGTTGGCTAGTGGTTCCCTGATTGTCGATAAACACACAGCCTTTATAGAGCGACAAATCTTTGGTCTTGAGCGATTGCACCGTCCAGCGTTGCAGCGGCAACCCGGTTAGCTTGACCAGCGCAATATTTTCTTGATGACTGAGCGTTCCCGCATAGACGATATCGCACTGAATCTCATATTTTTGGGCAATCAGCTTATAAGTCCACGCCGAAGACAGCGCATCGGGATCAGGAAAGTCTTGCAAAATCACAACTTGACGATCGCCGCGATGACGCTCTAGAAGCTGCCGAAATGCGTCTATTTTTTGCTCTTGTTCGGGCGATCGAGCCGCATCGTAGGGAAAGCGACCCCGATGTTCACTGACGTATCCCCCACCATTTGCCACTTTTGCAGCAGGTTCAAGGGCGGAGTAGTCAACCGTCGAACTCAAGCCAGACGGAGGATCTGGTTCCATTGTGATTAGCAAAGTATTAAGCGATGGACTCGAATCAGGTTGCATAGTGGGTGGCACAGGGGAGAAAGCCAGGATGCTGCCCTGGTAGGGCATTTCTGCCAGTTTGTAAAGAACCGTTAACCGCTTGACGCGATCACTTCTTTGATCTTCGCAAAAAAACGCAAAAAACGGTGAAATTTGTTGACGGTTCTCCCCCAAGATTGACCAAGCTGGGATAACGTTCACAACTTAAGCAAAACCCCCACACCAAACAAGGTAAGAGGGGGTTAGATACCGATGACGTATTTACGCCATTCTTGGTTCACGCCATTTTTAACGTGTTTAGTGACTTCAAAGTAGAGACTGCTGTAGGGCTTGCGGGGCTGATATTGCAAAGGCATATTGGCCTCTTTGGGGGTGCGACTGCCTTTTTTGACGTTGCAGCGCACACAAGCAGTGACAATATTTTCCCAGGAATCACCGCCACCGCGCGATCGCGGAATCACATGATCGAGCGTCAGATCATCCCCCGAATAGCCACAATATTGGCAAGAATGGCTGTCTCGATGCAGCAAATTCTTTCGAGTCAGGGGAATTTCTTTGTAGGGAACGCGGACATAGTGACGCAGCCGGATCACCGTTGGCAGCGGAAACCCTGAATAAACATATTTACCGTTATGTTCGACCTGCTCTGCTTTGCCCTTAATCAACAAAACGACCGCTCGTCGCCAACTGGTTATGTTGAGCGGTTCGTAGGAGGCATTAAGCACCAGAACCTTGCCCATTGATGAATTTATTGAGACATTATTAGCCCCGATGCTAACACATAAAATCTAGGGACGATATGTAGTGAGGAATTAGGAGATAGAGAGAGTGTTCGCTAGTGACATTTCAACTTTGCCGAGTTAATTTGAAACTGCACGCTCACAATCTTATTTTTACCAGGGAGTTCTTGAGCGCCCAAAATGTACCCTTCTTGCTTTAATTCTTCAACGGTTCGCCAAAAAATTTGATTGTTTCGAGAGGAATTGCTGCCTAATAAATCTAAGTTCTTAAACAGATATTGCTTAGAAATTACAACATATTGACCCTCTTGAAGAATGTCCCATTTCATGCGACTTGCTAAGTAGATCAAGAGCTTTGTTTTGTAATCACTTTTAGCGTTGCTGCCTAACTTTTGAGTGATATCGATCGTGTTAGCAAATAAAACAGAATCTCCGGTGCGAGCAGGCCCATCAAAAAACTCTAGAGAAATCGTATAAGCGTCTGCTAATTCGTAGGTATAATCGGCAGCTTTGCTGAGATCAAAATCACGCGGCACGTGATCAATTTCGTAATCTTTGATCCGCAATACGCTCTTGATCATGACTTTAGCACCCATCGTTTGAGTCCCTTTTCTAAACGATTGGGCTAACACTAATTCAGTGCGGTGAAGCGAGACTAAATCGCAGTTAAGTTGCGATCGCAGCTTAGATGCAAATCCACCGTCTTTAGTGCGTGTATAGCCCAAAATTTCTAACAAATCGTTGGATCGAAAAGTGACGATCGCGCCGTTGCCCTGCTGTGCAGCCAGCTTGTAAAGATAAAGCACGATCGACACCTGTCGGGGGTTGAGAAACGTCAGCAGTGCCGCAAACAAACGCTGAGTTTTGCGGTCTTGAATTTTCTCTAGCCCTTTGCTGATGCCTTTGTGGGCGCAAACGCTCCAATCTAACTTGGCATATTCGGCTTTGAGGTCTTCCCACTCTTCGGCAGAAAGATTTTCGAGCGGCACTCGACGAATCAGGGTGAGTTCGCTAGTCTCTCTAGGGTCTGCCTCAACGCGCACTTCTAGGTAGTAACCGTCTGCGTCAGAGCGCAAGATCGGGAGTTGCAAATCTGGGTTTTTGAGAGATGCGGCAGCCCTGGGCAACACCATCAAAAGCTGCCCATCAACCGGGAACGTTGCCTCTAATTTTTTCATCGATCGGAGATAAAGGGACGGTAGCGCATGAGGGTCGTGGCTAATGGCTAACCGTTCATATCCTGCATTAAGGTTTCGATTTTGTCCAGAAGTTGGACGCTATATCTAGCGGTCTAATTCTGAGAAACTTTATTCTAACTCTGCATATAGATAGTACTTTCGATCTGATTCTATAACGCCCACGTATGTTTTTCGCCTATAGACCTGTAACTTCAGCGTCTATTTTTCGCCTACAACTTTAGCGTAGAAACATCTGTCGTCTTTGTGATGATAGCGTCTCATTTGCAGAGTTCCTCTAAGAGTCATCTTGTCAAATCCGACTCTTTGCTACCAAGCATTCCATCCCTTGTCCTGTAACTTTAGCGTCGAGTTCTGACCTGTTACTTCGGCGTAGGAAAGGCAGTCGATCCCATCACTCCCGCGTCTGATTTTAGCCTACAACTCCTGCGTAAAATTGACCTGTAACTTGCGCGTATGCAGAACGGTTGCCCCTTGAGTTGTCAAATTTTCGGTGTTAATCTCTCATTCACACCACGGAAGTTCCTAGAACTACTATCCGTGGCGTAATGACCAATCTTGCTTCCTAGAGGCAGTCTGACCTACCACTCAGATTGACTGTGACCTACCACTCGCAGAAGTCTAGACAAGCAAAACCCCTCTAGCGTCCCTACCACAGTCTGCTAAAGGGGTCTGAATGCAACCTTGTGATCCCAACATTTTGCTGGGAACCGATTCTTATGCTGATAAATTGTACCAGTTGTGACGGCTCAATGCTAGAGTCGTCTTCATTTTGGCAACCCCTAAATTCATCTTTGCGCCCGTCTAGTCTGGCTTTTGAGCACGAGCAAGAATGGCTAGAAAGTGGAGTCGATCGCGACATCATTCGCCTCAACGTGCAGACGCTGTGCGACACGGCGATCGACCCGTTTACCCACGAAGTTTCCTATCCGATCGCCGAGCATTTGCACTGGAGCGTGACGCGCTTTGGGCAGGAGGCACGGGCAAATGTGCGAGGCTGGTGGGTGAGCGGCATTGACCCGTTTAGCGACTGGCAGCGCATGGAGTGGGGACGGTTTAAGCCAGATGCTGATACGCCTGTGTTCGATCGAGCAAATCGCAAGCCTGCAAAATATCTCAGCCCCAGTTTAGGCAAGGGATCTAGCCGCCTGGTGCTGTTAGATGTACCTGAGTCGGTTTGGCAGCAAGTTGCCGATCGCTACCAGGTCGCAATGCCGACAGAACTTGAGGACAAATCATCTTTTTGGCAGTGGGTTTGGCAAAATAATCTGCCGCTCATTTTGACGGAAGGTGAGAAAAAAGCTGGGTGTCTGTTGAGTTTGGGATATGTGGCGATCGCGCTTCCTGGCATTTTTAGCGGCTATCGCAGAGACACTCGGCAACTCATTGCAGAGTTGGCGCACTTTGCGACAGAAGGACGATCGGTGCATATTTGCTTTGACTTTGAGACGAAGCCGAAAACGATTCAAAACATTTTGCTGGCAACGTCTCGGCTGGGGCAATTGCTGACTCGTGCTGGGTGTGAAGTCAAAATCATTGCGCTACCGGGGCCACAAAAAGGGGTGGATGATTTCGTCGTCGCCTGTGGACGGGAGGCATTTGCAGAAGTCCATGAGTCAGCTATCACCCTGGAGTTTTGGCAAGCATCTCGGCTGTGGTCGTTGACTTATACACCGACGGTTGCACTCAATCAACCCTATTTAGGAGATTTAGCTTACCCAACATCTGGTTTAGTCGGAGTCAAAAGTCCGAAAGGGACGGGCAAAACAACTGCACTACAAAACTTGATTAAAGCAGCCCGATCGCAGGGTCGAAGAGTCTTAGTAATCACGCACCGAATTCAACTGGGTAAAGCGATTTGCAACAGCTTAAACCTGGATTGGATCGAAGACGTTCAAGAGTCTGAAACTCAAGGAATGTATGGCTACGGCTTGTGTATTGACTCGCTGCACTCAGGCTCAAAAGCGCGATTTAACCCCGAAGATTGGGAGGGCGCGATCGTCATTCTCGATGAGGTGGAACAAGTGCTTTGGCATGCGCTCAATAGCTCGACGTGCTATCACCAACGAGTCAGAATTTTAGAAACGTTGAGAGAATTGGTGCAAATCGTTCTCTCAACTCAAGGACTGCTGATCGCTCAAGATGCCGACTTGTCGGATGTCAGTTTAGATTATTTAAAAGGACTGGCAGAATTTCCGATCGCGCCCTGGCTGGTCACCAACCAATGGAAGCCCGAAACAGGTTGGGATGTGTCACTCTACGACACCAAAAATCCTGCGCCGCTCGTTGCCCGAATGGAAGAGGTGATCGAAACCGGAGCCGTTTTTGTCTGTGTCGATTCTCAAAAAGTTAAGGGTAAATGGAGTTCTAAAAACTTAGAGACTTATTTAAAGTCGCGCTTCCCCGATAAGCGCATTCTCAGAATCGATAGTGAAAGTGTTGCTGATCCAGAACATCCTGCGTTTCGTGTCGTCGATCGGCTGAATCAAATTATTCCTGACTATGACATTGTGCTGTCAACGCCCACGATCGGAACGGGAGTCTCGATCGACGTTCGCGGACACTTTAAAGCCGTGTTTGGCATCTTTCAAGGTGTCACTCCCGATTCAGAATCGCGTCAGGCATTGGCACGAGTGCGCGAATCGGTGCCTCGATTTGTGTGGGGCGCGCACTTCAGCCCAGTCAAAATTGGCAACGGAAGCTGCAACTATCGAGACGTGGCGCGATCGATGACCAAAACCGTTAAATACAACATTTCTCTATTAAAAGAAGTCGATTTTGACTTGGATGAGCAGAGTGACCCGATCGCGCTTCGCACCTGGGCAAAAATGGCGGCACGGGTCAATGCGTCTCTCTGGAGCTATCGCAAAGAACTCCGCAACGGCTTATTTATGGAAGGTCATCAAGTGACGATCGTCACGGACGATGCAACCAAGATTTTTACACAAACTCCGGTCACTGAAGAAATGCTTTATTTACTAAAAAATGGTTCGATGAAAGTCCCTGGATTTGAGTTTTTAGACTGGCGACACAACGCACAAACCACTGAGCGAGTCGTGCAAGCGGTCACAAAAATTAGAACTCAAAATCAAAAAGCAGAAGCGATCGCGATCTCAACCTCTGCTGAATTGAGTTCCGCAGAATATGACGAACTCAAAGATCATTCATCACAAACCACACGCAAACGTAACAGCAAACGCAAACACGAACTGCAACGCCGCTATTCGGTTGAAATTACGCCAGAAGTAAAACTTAAAGATGATGAAGGCTGGTATGCTCAACTCCGCCTCCATTATTATTTGACTCACGATCCTGAGTTTGTGCAACTGCATGATATGCAAGAGCTTCAAGGACATTTGGATCGAGGCAATGGTAAAGTTGCGGTTCAAGATTTGTGCTTGCTGACCGCTCAAGTGGAAGCCTTACGATCGCTCAAACTCCTCGATATGTTCAAGCTTGACGAAAAGATTCGAGCCACTGACCCAGAAGTGCAGCATATTGTCTCATTTGCGATGCAATATAAGGACGACATCAAAACCTTATTTAACGTCACGATCACTGAGAAATTGGCACCGATGGCGATCGTACAAGCCCTACTCGGCAAAATTGGCATCAAGCTCACCTGCACCGGACGCGATCAAGCTCCAGACGGGCGACGAGGCGGAGTTCGGGTTTATCGATATCATCCCCCGATCGACGATCGAGACACTATCTTTGACGAGTGGAAAAAGCGCGATTTAGCCACATTGCAAACCTTGATGGAAGTGACTGGATGCAGCTCATTCTCTGACATGGATGATTGGATGCAAATGTCTGCTTAAAAACCAAAAAACCTGAAATTAGAGAGAGGATAGAGTGCTGACATCCCCGCTATTCTAAAGTTAGTTACTAAAGGATAAGCATCTATGCAGCACTCCGATCGCTCTCCTCAATCAGTTTCTAGTCACCAAGTTGCGACGATCGCGGCGATTTTGGGCGCGATCGTGGTGAACGCACTCTCTAATTTTTTTCCGCTCAACGGGCTGAGTATTGGCGAAATTTCAAACACGCTTTTTGGTGGAGTTTTGGTGACTCCTGCCAATTATGCATTCGCGATTTGGGGCGTAATTTATTTAGGGCTGATTGCCTTCGGAATCTATCAAGTCGCACCTGCCCAACGAAATAATCCTCGGCTTCAAGAAGTGCGATCGCCGATCATCGCCGCGTCTCTACTTCAAATCCTGTGGGTGTTTGCCTTTCAAGGACGACTCTTTTGGCTCTCGGTCGTTGTAATGATTGGCATTTTGTTATCTCTAGTGTCAGCATTCTTGCAACTTAGAACAGAAGACGATCGCCTTTCTCGTACAGAAAAATGGCTGATTCAAATTCCGATCAGCGTTTATTTTGGTTGGATCACCGTCGCAACAGTTGTCAATGTTGCATCAGCTTTGTATAATTCTGGCTGGAATGGTGGCGGGATTTCTCCAGCAATTTGGACGGTGGTTTTGTCAGCAATCAGTGCAGCGATCGCGGCAGCAATTACGATTCGATATCGCGATGTTGCATTTCCGGCTGTGATTATTTGGGCATTGGTGGCGATCGCCATTCGTCAAGCGAGTCAATCTGCAATTCTGATCACCGCGATCGGACTCGCGATCGGGCTAGGCCTATTAATTTTATGGGTGCAGTTTAGACCTAGAAAGGCTACTTAGTCTGATTTTCAAAAGCAGCAAAGCCCATCAGTTTTCGCTAATATTGATTTAAACAACGCTCAACAGATATTAAGTTTAGGCTCGTGAAAATGTCTTCTGATTCAGATCCTCTTCCTCAACTGACTCATACTCCCAGATTGCAGAAAGTGCTCGATCGACTCACCACTAGCATAGAGCGAGACGCTTTAGTCCAGCAAACGACGAATCAACTTCGCAATGCCCTTGAAGTCGATCGGGTGGTTTTATACTATTTCTATCGGCATTGGAAAGGGCAAGTCACGTTTGAATCATTGAGTTCTCCAGAACTCTCTATCTATGGCTCAACCGGGCCCGATCAGTGCTTTAACGGTGACTATGCTCAGATGTATTTAGAAGGACGAGTTCGAGCCATCCCAGACATTGAAACCGAACCGATCGCGCCCTGTCACCGCGATTTTCTTCGCAACATGCAGGTACGCGCTAATTTAGTCGTCCCAATTTTGACCTCTAATGACTTGTGGGGGCTGCTCGTCGCGCACCATCAATCAATTCACCCTTGGTCGCACCAAGACATTGAGCAGATGCAATCAGGGGCAAAAACCTTAGCAACGGCTCCCTCGATTCAAGAAAGCAACGGCTCCATCCCAGATTAGCGATCGGACTCATCCTCAAGGTCGCTCGTCTCAATCTCAGTAGCGAGAATTAGAGGCTCAAACACCGGGCAATAGCCATCTAATGTCACTTTAAAGTTAAACAACGGCGAACTTGGATTCCAGCAGCGTTGACCGCGACAGTGACGACAATTTGAGCAACAGTCTTTGAGCGTTCCATCTGCCCAGATTGGCAAACGATCGTTCCCCAGATTCAACAACTCTCGCTGGTGCAGACCCCGCAAAACCAGATCTTCTCCCTGCCAGCGGGCTTCGATCAGCCCCGTATCTGCCAAGGTGCGCCAGCGAGGATCAGCCATAATTGCGTCGGGCAGCGTGATCGTCACCACCGTTCCTAGTTCGGCTAATTCCCCTTCATAGCTGTTGTCTGGGGGGGCAGGTTGCAGAAAAGTTTCGCCAATGGGCAACTCAACTAACCCGCCGATCGAGGGCGAATGCAAATGATATCGGTTGTGCAGTTCTTCCAAGCCCGTTAAGTCAGATAGATAAGTCGGCGACCCGTGGACAAAGAGCACATGCTGAGGGCGCAGATTGTGAATGAGTTGCGTCGTGCTAGGGCCATCACAGTGCTGCGCCAGCAAATAAAATTCAACCGTCACCCGCCCAGAATCAGCCGCGAGGAATGAAGAAATCTCTTTGGATTCTATCTCTAACTGACTGCTCTGCTGAGGAAATAGCACCAGCCACGAAGCCTCAGATTGGCAAAACTCATTGAGATCCACCGTTAAATCGGTCAAGACGATGCAAGGAGCTGCAATCTGCGATCGCTGTTCAGGCAGCAGATGTCGCACACGGGGGCGCACCCGCTCATCCCAAAAAAGCGGTTGGTGACGCGCAAAATTTTGCACAGCGCTGGGGAGATGAGGCAGCAGATCTAGATAAGCGTCACAGCCTGCGGCCACCGTACCATCAACCCAAATATTTAAATCTCGCCCAGTAAATAGATGATGACTCCGCAGCAGCATCAGCAGTTCTTGCCCTAGCCCCAGAGTCGGCAATGGCAGGAGAACAGAGCGCCCTTCAGCGATCGCTCGACTGATGCGCTCAGTCAGTTGGTTTTCTTGCTGTCGTCGATGCGGAAATCGCGCCGTGCCATAGCTGCCTTCAACAATCAGCACATCTGGCTCTAACCCCCGCAGTTCTTCTAGCCGCAACCCTTCAACCAAGCGAGAATTGGATAAGAAAAAATCGCCCGTGTAAAGCAGCTTGTAGGAGCGCTGCTCTTCGGTTGACGCAGGAGGCGGCGTATAAGTTAACAAAATCACCGCCGCTCCGGGCAAATGACCTGCTGGAAACAGTTCGGCGGTCAACCCATCAAAAAACTCTACGGGCGATCGCCACGGCAGCGCATGACAAAACTGAGGCACTGACTCCCCCACCCAGTTGAGCGGAAGTAACTGAGTGGTCACTTCACTAGCGTAGATTGGCAGGTTAGGAAAAGCTTGATGAAGCGCCAGTAGCCCTCGTGCGTGGTCAGAATGAGCATGACTGCACAAGACTAAATCAGCCGGGTGCGCCAAATCAGAGTTTTGCTGACTTAGAGGTGAAACGTCTCTTAAGCCACAGTCAAGCAAAATTCGATAAGGCCCCATGCGAACCAGGAGAGATACTCCTTCATCGGCATGACCCACGCCATAAGGCAAGCATTCCAGTTGAGTCACGTTGGGTGGTACTTTCTAATATTTGAAACTATGAATCCTAAGCCCAGTAAACTGCAGACCGTGGACAGAGACTTGCGATTCTTAACATTGAATTTGCAACTCGCGATTCTTTGCCAGTTGACATACTCACCGTCCTGAAGGAGCGGTGATTCTCCAAACCTCGCGATTTAGATTTCTGCTTCATTGCAACTGCCTCCACCTCTAAGGTTTTTTGGTCTTATGTTCGCTCCACAGACTTTCCGCTTTGACCCGCGTTCCCGGATGCCCCTCGGTATGGGCGGGAGAAACTTGGTTATCGTCCCTCCCGCTCAAACTATAGATCGTTCAAATGTACTTGTAAAGCCGTCGCAGAACGACGGGGTTTCTAACCCACTTTTCTGATGACTAGTGCGCCGACCCGTTACCGTGATAATTGTCGGAGTCATAAAAACCGTTGCGGGTGCCAAAAAACAGACAGGCGATCGTAAAGACTCCCGTGAGAACGAGTAAAACAAGTTTGACATCCATAATGATTACGGCTCTTATGATGGTTTATTAGGGCTGAGTAGTCTGAAGGTCGCAAATTTATGAACAAATCTGAACTGGATTGTACCGCAAACTCTTCCAGATTCTAGCAGACCAAAGGTTTTTGACAGATTCTTCTAAAGACTGAAATGACGATCGATTCATCTTTTATTCAACCAGAGTGGCTATCACGATCGTCGCTAGAAGTCGCCCCTGATTTATTAGGCTGCACACTGGTGCGCCAATTTGCGGATGGGCTGACGCTGCGAGGCCTGATTGTCGAAACCGAAGCCTACACAGTCGGCGACCCAGCGTGTCATGCCTATCGACGACAGACCGATCGTAACCGCATCATGTTTGGCACCGCCGGGATGACCTACGTCTATCTCATTTATGGAATGTATCACTGCTTGAATGTGGTCACCGATCGCGACGGAGTGCCCAGCGCCGTATTGATTCGGGCCTTGCAGCTTGATCGCCTTCCGCCCTGGTGTTTAGGCGAAAAGCAGACTCGCGTTGCCGCCGGCCCTGGAAAGCTCTGTCGCGCCTTTAAAGTTGATCTCACTCTGACCGCACAACCCTTTCAGCCTGGACAAGCTCTGTGGTTAGAGCATCGCAGTCCCCCATTTCAGGAGCAGATTGAGCAGCACGCGATCGCGTTCGTTCAAACCACTCGCATCGGGCTAACTCAAGGAGTCGATTTACCCTGGCGATGGTATGTCAAAAATTGTGCGGCAGTGTCGAAGAAAGGATGAATTCTTAAAGGACGACTTCTTTGCCGCGATCGGTAAACCGCACTGATTTAATTTTCCATTCAGCATTACTGGTCAGCGTTTTGCGAAGACTGCCAAAAATTGCCATTTGTTCGCAGCTAGAGAGAGAAACAAGTTTACGCCTTGAGTCGGGGGCAACTCGCAGATCAATGGTTGCCACACCCGAAGCGACGTTCACGCGATACCCAGATAATCTAAAATCCGCGCTATCCGCGTTTTCTAACACCTTGCCCACAGCACCCGTAATGGGCTGATTTGCCGGAACCGCCGTTTTTTCTGCCACAAAATCTCTACACTGGTTGTCCACTTTATAAACACTTATAGGAACCGTTTTTTTAGACGCGACTGAAGCAGTCTGAAGCGGTTGACTCGTGCGAGATGGCGCTGGCGGACTTTTTGCAATCGGCAACGCAGGACTTGGCACAACACTCGGACTAGTCAGCGGAGACGATGCGACAGGAGCATTAGAAGGGGGTTCCGTCCGACAGCTACTCAATCCTACTGAAATCATCAACGGCACCCAGTAAAAAAATAGTTTGGGCCTTTTTCCGGTTTTTGACTTCTCACCCAGGAGAGGAGAGACATACCTCTGAATGTTGATCATAAATTTAATCGTCTTTAACAAAAGGGGGATCTTTAATGGGGAGAGTCATCCCTGGCATTGTAGATTTGTGGCTTCAGGGTTAGCATAGACTTAGCGACACCCAAAACGGATGTCGATGTTGCATTTTATAAAGTTCATGGACCAGAGTCCATTACCCCACAGTAATAAACTCCTTTAGCGCTGGAAGCCTCAGTCTTCCAGCGCGGGGGAGATTAAGGAGGTTTCATGCTAACCCAGGAAAGTCGCACTTCCCTGTCTGAAATTGCTGATCTCAATCAGCTTAAGCACGAGTTAAACGAGATGCCCGCGATCGACGTGGGCGACTACATCGCAGAGCTTCCTCCTGAAAAACGCGCGATCGCATTTCGACTGCTCAATAAGACTGAAGCAACCGATGTTTTTGAATATCTGCCCCAAGAGATTCAAGAAGAGCTGATCGGGTTGCTGCACAATGCTCAGGTGTGTCAAATCGTTGAATCGATGCGACCTGACGATCGCGCCGAACTTTTTGATGAACTCCCCGCCGGAATTGCCAAACGGCTCGTTCAACAACTCAGCCCCGAAGAACGGCAGGCAACCGCCACAATTCTAGGCTACGCAGAGGGCACCGCAGGGCGGGTGATGACCACTGAATATGTCCGGCTGCGGCAAGGCTTGACGGTGGGCGAAGCACTCGCCAAGATTCGACTGGCTGACCAAGACAAAGAAACGATTTACTACGCCTATGTGACGGATAATAACCGCAAGCTTAAACAGGTCGTTTCGCTGCGGCAATTACTCTTCTCGATTCCCGATGTGCTGATTGAAGACATCGCCAGCGATCGAGTGATCAAAGCTAAGACCGAGATGCCGCAAGAAGAAGTGGCGCAACTGATGAAGCGCTATGACTTGATCGCGGTGCCTGTTGTTGATCGTGAAGATCGGCTCGTAGGCATCATTACGGTCGATGACGTGGTGGATATTCTCGAACAAGAAGCCACCGAAGATATCCAAAAATTAGCTGGAGTAAGCGGTGGTGATGAGTCGTCTCTGTCCCATCCGTTAGAGAAGTTGCGGAATCGTCTGCCCTGGCTCGTCGGCGTGATGGCACTTTATATTGGAGCGTCTAGCGCGATCGCTCCGTTTCAAAAAACCATTTCACTCGTGCCTGTGCTGGCTGTGATTATGCCGCTGTTCTCCAACACAGGCGGAACGGTAGGTATTCAGGCTCTGACGGTGACGATCCGATCGCTAGGCGTGGGTGAAGTCACGCCAGCAGACACGATGAAAATTCTCCGTAGAGAATTGCTTGCGGGATTAGGAACCGCTTTGGCATTAGGAACGACTATGGTTTTGCTGTCACTGATTTGGACATCACCCGAAACCCGTTGGGTCGGATATGTTGCCGGACTGGTGATGGCAGCAAATTCGGTGATCGCAGTCACCTTAGGAACGCTGCTGCCAATGGGGTTAAAGCGGCTAAAACTCGATCCTGCCTTGATCAGTGGCCCGCTAGTGACGACTATGCTAGACACGATCGGCTTCATCCTCTTTTTGACCTTGATTACAATTAGCTTAAATATTCTGCATCTGCCCACTTAACCCATTAGCTTCTACTCAGATTGACCCTGGAATCTATCTAACAGTTGCTCTCGCGACAGTTGCAGCAAAAGTGGCGTATATTCCTCAGCCGAAAATGTCAGGATCGTCGGAATTAGAGTCGTGAGTCGATCGTCCATCTCACCAAAACGAGCTTTCAGTAAGTTCTCGACGACCAAGCGTTGTCCCATCTGGGTGCCCTCCTGTCTGCCCTCTTGTTTGCCACGCTCAATGATTTCTCGTTCCCATTGCAAATAAGCCTGATTAATTGCCATAAATGAAATTTGATCTTCCTCGTCAAGGTCTTCAACTCTCATAGTAATTCTCCAAGTTATTAAGAGGTTTAAAGTTTGGAAACGACGCGGGTCATCATTAGGTAAAGAAAGAATCTCTTCTACGGCTTGTTGCTGAATTTTGCCTCTCCCCAACAATCTGAGCCAGAGCGTATCTGGAGTTTTGGGAAGCTGGTGAATGACCACGATCGAGGTTCTCAAGGCAGCAGGTATGGCATAAATTCCGGGCAACCACTGATGGGGTATGTTCAAAATTCTGTATTAGTTGTAATCCTGGGTCATTTGTCGTAGCTTGCTGCGATCGAGTCCGCCAGAAATGAATTTCTGGGTGGGCGTTTGGGTCAACAAGCACGACTAAATTTACAATAGACCTTTTGCGTGATAGCGAAGAAATTGCCCTGAAACTTATATGTCAAAAGACTTGTAGCCGTTTTCTGGCACTAATAGCTGAAATGCCTGACCCGTAAAGCTTTTAGCCATTTTTTAGCTTACGACGCAAAAGGTCTAATCTATTCTGATGTGAAATTAATCGCAGGTTGTGAGGCCGATCGTTTTGGGGTATGAATGATCAGTCGTTCTTCAATGCACACCCTCAATGGTCTGGACTCGTCGCCACGTTCTTTCTCTCGCTGACTTTTCTCCGGCTGACTATGATGTCGTTTTGCAAACGGCTAGCAGCTTTCGAGAAGTGCTGTCTCGCCGAACTAAGAAGGTGCCGACCCTACAGGGGCAAGTCGTCGCTAATCTATTTTTTGAGCCGTCTACGCGCACTCGCAGCAGCTTTGAGCTAGCTGCCAAACGTCTATCGGCTGACACCCTTAACTTTGCTGCTGGAACTTCTTCTCTGTCAAAAGGAGAGACGATTCTTGACACCGCAAAAACCTATCTGGCAATGGGCACCGACATGATGGTGATTCGCCACAAAGAGGCAGGAGTGCCGCAGGCGATCGCGGCTGAAATGGATCGGTTGGGCGTTCGGGTGGGGGTTCTCAATGCAGGCGATGGTCAACATGAACACCCTTCCCAAGCGCTTCTAGACCTATTCACGATCTGCACACTGTTCGATTCTGAGCAACCGAGGCTATCGCTATTGGAGGGCAAGAAGATCGCGATTGTCGGTGACATTCTTCACTCTCGCGTCGCCCGCTCTAATATTTGGAGCCTAACAGCAAGCGGGGCTGAAGTTCATTTAGCGGCTCCTCCAACGCTGTTGCCCAGATGGTTTGCCGATTACGTCGCAGATTCAGATGATCGGTCTGCTCCTAATCCTCGCCAGCTTTTTGTACACTGGACGCTTAACCCCGCTCTTGAAAATGCCGATTTTGTGATGGCCCTGCGATTGCAAAAAGAGCGAATGACCAGTCATCTGTTACCCAGTTTACGGGAGTATCACCAGCAGTTTGGCATCACGCGCGATCGTCTCAAGCTCTGCAAACCAGAGGTTAAAGTTCTCCATCCTGGGCCGGTGAATCGCGGCGTAGAGATTAGCTCTGATTTGATGGATGACCCTCAATTTAGTTTGATTTCGCAGCAGGTCACTAGCGGAGTTGCGGTACGGATGGCGCTGCTTTACCTAATGGGTGGCGGCAAAGTTGCTTAATATCAGCTCAATTCTACGAGTTTTAAAAAATTGGTTCTTGCTCATTTACGAAAATATCGTCGTAGTTAAAAATTAAAGAGTCAGCGTGGCGAACAATTGAAAACCCAAAGTTTGTAGTCACTTCTGTGGTAAATGTGGCGATCGCTAACTCAACTAATTTCTTATCTAAAAGATTGGGTTTTTGAACAAAGTAATCTCGTCGTGCAAAAAACAGTCTTTCATCTCTTGGCACGATAATCTGATTGATTCGATGAGCGTGTCGAATCGGTTTGATATAAGTGTCAATAAACTCTTCTTGATTTTTTTGCAGCCGATAAAGTTTTTCATGCTGTAACCAACTCATCTTGAACAGCATTTTGATCAGTTCAAATCCCAAAATGTAGTTGAGAATGCTGTTGCGTTCTTCAGTACTAGCAACAATCCGCAAGGCTGATTCTAAAAACAGATCAGGCTTTCGGCGAACGTCTTGAGCAGAGTGAACATAAAACTGTCGAATATAGCTTCTCACAAGACTTTCACTTAGCTCTGTTGGAATGTAAAACCGCTTGAGATTTTCTTTGACTTTTTGTTTAACCTCTCGATTTTCAACGAGCTTTGCAATCAGACCATTGGCGGTATATTCATCTAAAAACTCTGCCTGAATATTGGGAGTTGCTGCACAGAGCAAATGGCAGAGAGAAAGCACATAGCGGCGCTGATTCCAAGGCAAACTTTCTGCCCAGTGTTTTGCTTCTTGAGGCAGCTTATCCAGAACATTTGTAACCTGAGATTCTTGAGAATAGGGCGACTTAATGGGTTCGTCGATCGAGGCTAATTTTTTAATGGGCTTGTTCATTCGCGTGCATCGATCATGCAAAGACTAGCGATCGTTTCGAGATATCTGCTATTCCCTGATAGATAGTCAATTAGCTGTGAGGTTAGACGATCTGGCTTATTGTGCCCTGCCTTCCTAACTTTAAACGATCAACTCAGCACACTTCTAGATACCAGTATAGAACATTACTTCTGTGGCGTATGTAATCAATTAGACATCCTAAATCTAACTAAAAACGGAGAATATGTGTCGTTCAGATATGTTATGTTTCTTAATACTAAGATACTAAGATACAAAAATTTTAAGAGGTTATCCCATGATCGTTCTAACTGCACTTTTCGTTGCAAGCTGGATCGCAATCGTTGTTTTAGGGAGTCCGAGTCAAGCCCAAACCTGGAACTCATATGAACTTCAGCCGATCGCGATTCCTGTTGCCGAGAGCCAACGTTCTGTGAAACGATAATCTAACTTTGGATTTTGGGTGACTTCTCATATCCAAAATCCAGCTTTCTCTTTAGCCTTGACTCGCTACACGTCAGCGCTTGAGAAACCCTTCAAAATCTTTGACAATTCCTAGAGAGTTTTAGCGAAATACGATCGATTCCTGCTCAAATGTGAGAGAAAATTTTTACATTACTAGGCCCAGGCGGGGCTTCGCAGAAACTCTAGCAGTTCTCGGTTCACAGTTTGAGGCGCTTCTTGCTGAATCCAGTGACCGCAGTGGGGCACTAATTTAATCTTGTGAGGAGCTTGGATTAAAGAGTCTAACCCGTCAGCAAGTCTGTAACTCAAAATCGAATCTTCTTCACCCCACAGAACTAAAGTCGGGATCGTGATTGGATCGGGCGATCGCCCCCAGTCGCGCACCCAATTTAAGGACGTAAACAGGTGGCGATAATGATTGATTGCAGCAGATAACGCGCCCGGTTTGTTTAATGCAGCCTGATAGAGTTGGGCGTTCTCTTCGCTAAAAGCTCCCTTGCGAATCGCCTGCTCTTGAAACATGCTATTGACAAAGTTTTTTAAGTTTTGTTTAATCAGCAATTCTGGTAGCCCAGGGATTTGAAACGCTAATACATACCAACTTTGGCGCAGTTGATCTAAGTTACTGAGCATCTCGCGCACAAATCGTTGCGGGTGAGGAGCGCTCAAAAGTGCTAAACGATCGAGACATTGTGGAGATTTTTGGGCCAAGTTCCAGGCGATCGCCCCGCCCCAATCATGACCGACAACGTGAGCACGACTATAGCCCAAGTTTTCGATCAAGCTACGAATATCGGTGCTCAAAGTGTCGAGATCATAACCGCTACTGGGCTTTTCAGAATCGTTATAGCCGCGCAGATCAGGAACAACCACCCTAAAATGACGTGCCAGCACCGGGATCTGATAGCGCCACGAGTACCAAAATTCAGGAAACCCATGCAGCAATAGCACCAAGTCACCTTCGCCTTGCGTTACATAATGGAGGCGAATGCGGTTGGCTTCAATAAACTGATGCTGCCATTCAGAATCGAGAGCGAGCATAAGACTAAGCCAGACAGCGATAAGGGCACGGTAGAGCGATCCCCAAAGGGGCATTTGCTTGAATGACCCTGCTATCTAGATTATCACCAGAGGTTTCTATCCTAGTTGGATTGACTATCAGTGAAAACCTGGAGCGGTGCCTATCAGAGCCTAATGGAAGCTCTTTGCCGGAACCGCCGGGCGATAGTCAGAAGGCTTGATGTGAAACTTGACTAGATTTGCAAGTTCTTGAAGTTGGCTAATCGCTTCTGCGCCTTCAAGCTTCATTAATTCTCGATCGTCGCGCATCTCTGTCCAGGTGATTCCATAATCCGACACCAAAAAGCGGATCAGGTGGTTGTCTCCCAAACTCACCATAAACGAGGCACTATTCATCTGACCGCCGCAGGTATAGCAGGAAGCCAGATACCCTCGATTCTCCAACACGATCGCCATCGCCTGAAGATTCATTACGAGGTCTTTTACAAACTGTCGGTGTTGCTCTGCCAGTCTTAAGAACACAAGCGTCCTCCAATCACCACACCTAATTCTAACCTTTTATTAAGAGCTAAACGATCTACCCTTTGGGATAACGGTCTCTCTGGATAAGAGCCCGCCAAACAGTGTTAAAAATAACACTCAAAGATGCCTATTTATATTAATGAATTGGGCAAAATCACAAAGTATCGATACGCACAAGTTTGCTCAAATCTCTCAATTTTTTAGGTTTTTTATAGAATTGCGGATGCGGCACAATTTTTGTAGCGTTAAGAGTCTCTGGACGATTTGGAATCGCTAAAGTTCCTCGTTAATCAGTCAACTTGCCACCAGCCAAATAGAGGGCCAACGAAACGGATGGTAATCCACGCTGCCACAAGTCCGACAATGCCGATCCAAGCACCTGTGGAAGACCACTGCACAAACTGCTGTGCTTGAGTTTTGGTCACTGGCAACCAGGGAGAAATATTAGGCTCTTTGCCATAGTTTTCGCCCAGAGATTCTTTACGACGCTTTGCTTCTCCCATTGCTTTTTGCTTTTAATTGAAGGTTTCGTTCCTGATAATAGCGTTTCTGGGTGCCAATTTCAGTCTTGCCAACTCGTCGTGTGAAAATGGGTAAACAAACTGGCATCCAGATAGTTAATGCGGGCTAAAGGGCTAAGGGCAGCCAAAACTTGATTGCCATAGCTGCGGTGAATGACGCGACTATCCAGCAGCGCTACAACCCCTTGACACTCACGAACCGGGGCGATCGCTCGCTGCAACTCGCTTAATGCTTCTGGAAACAGATAGAGCCGAAACCAATCTTGCCGAAGTTTTTTGTAATAAGCCACCCGCCCCGCCACTAACGGATTTTCTAGTGAGGGAATGGGCAGTGTCGCGATCGCCAACAAATGCGGAGCAGGTAACACGCTCTGATGCTCTCGCCAAAACTCCCAGCCCGTGACCAAAATGCCGTTGTCGTCAAGACAGGTGCGCTCTACTTGCACTCTAGAGCCAAACTCTGATGCCAACACGGTTCCGACTTGGGCTTTGAGAGGCATATCTCCGATCAAAATCACCGACAGCCCTTGCACCGCCGTGCTAGCACTGAGCAGCGATCGCAGTTCTTGCAGCAATGCCCCTTGAAACTGGGGCGTGTTGGGCATCGGAACGCCTTCTGGCTGGTAAAGCTGAATTAGGTCATCTTGACGATCGAGCGAAAACTTTAAACAGGTTAGATCATCGCTCAAACCTATTTTTTGGCGATAAGTCGCTGCGTCTGAATCGAGATCTAGAGCACCACCGATTAAAACAGTGGGTTGCTGCGACCAGATATCAGTCAAGCTCGAAGCAATTTCGGTCGGGGCACAATGGAGGGAAAACTGCCCTAATTGGCGAGCGATCACTGCCCAAACGAGTTGTCCTTCAGTTTGAGCTTGTCTGAAAAAATGCTCCCAATTAACAGGTAGAGAAGACGGCAAAACTTGATGGAGCGCATCGAGAATCTCTTGTTCGGGCTGCTCGATTAGATAACACTCATAAGGGTTGGCAGGGTGATGAAAAATCGCTTTCGTCAGTTGAACTCGTGCATCTCGAATCTCGTCAGTGTGTTGAGGACACGCCAACATTAAATCATTCCAGTCAGAGGCTTGCAGATTAATCGTCAGTTGATCTCTCACCCAGCGTTCGAGGTCATCTACGCCATCGACGATCGTCGGAATGCCCGTCGGAAATCTGCCTTCACCATTGAGGCGATCGCTTAACCAGGCTTCTGGAGTGGTGAGTAAAATTCCTTCAAAATCGGGGCTAACCCAGCGATCGCCCGTGCGAATTGGCTTGGGCGTATCAATCCACTGCCGCAGACGCGGAATCTCGACCATCAACAGCCGTTGCTGAACCGACTCAGGAGCCACCACAATCACCGATCCTTTCCACATCAAAATCGGCACGAGATAGCTGAGACGATAGCGCCCATGATAGCCAGAAGGTGCCCCGGTTTGAATTAACGCACTGCGACCGATCCGCAGGGCCCGCGCAACGAGCCGCGCCATCGTCAGATGATGCGACCAATAGGGTTCGCCCTGCTCTCGCAGAAAGGCGCGGAGTTGCTGATGAACTTCTACCTCAATCACAGGTTTGAACTCATGTCGTACTAGTTGACATTCTCACCGACCTAAAGGAACAGTGATTCACTAAATCTCACGATTTAGATTTCTGCTTCATTGCAACTGCCTCCACTCTCAAGGAGTTTTTCGGTCTTGCGTTCGCTCCACAGACTTTAAGCTTTAACCCGCTTTCCCGGATGCCCCTCGGTATGGGTCAGGGAGCCTTGGTTATCGACTCTCTAGTGACCATTCTGACATACCGATAAAAAACCCTGCGGAGATTAATTCAGCCACAGGGAGAAAATAAAGAATGAGGGACGAATGAGGGGTTATCGTCTGCGACTGCTGCCTGCTCGCGATCGCCCACTACCAAAAGAGCTAGGACGGTTGACGCGACTGGGAGTAGAACCTGTAGAGCGGCGCAAATTGCTAGAGCCGTAGCCAGAACCCGTGGGACGACCGTTCCCAATTGAGGGGCGGCTGACTCC
Source organism: Phormidesmis priestleyi ULC007 (assembly GCF_001895925.1). Classification (GTDB taxonomy): domain Bacteria; phylum Cyanobacteriota; class Cyanobacteriia; order Leptolyngbyales; family Leptolyngbyaceae; genus Phormidesmis_A; species Phormidesmis_A priestleyi_A. The sequence continues at coordinate 29,335 of NZ_MPPI01000038.1, forward strand.
AGGGTTGCGATAAGACGGCGTGTTGATGCGCCCCGTAGAGCGAAAGACTTGGCGGTTTCGCACAGCGGCGGGAGGAGCTTGATAGCGCTGCTGATAGCTGTTAACGGCTTGGTTATAGCTGCTGCCATAGCCCCCAAACCCAGTGAGCGGACGACCAGACTGATAAACAGGAGGAACGTAGTATTGAGGTCGGAAGAGGAGACTTCCGATCGCTTGTCCTGCTACCGCTCCGGCTACCGATCCTGCGAAAGGAGTCCAAAAACTCGGCTCTTGGCGCACGATCTGCGTTTCGGTTTGCCCAGTTTGAGGGTTAGTCACATTTTCAGCGACGTTGTGGACATATTCGATCTTAAAGTCTTCGGGAATGTGGAGCGACGGCTGACCGTTTTCAACTTTGAGATAATTTTTTTGCCCTGCTTTGACTTCATCAGGAGTCAACTGAGCCAGCGGCAGGTTTTGAGTGCGGAAGGAAGAGGGAACACCTGGTTTTGTGTCCAGCAGCATAACGGTGTATTCTCCGTCTCCATCGTTATAAGTCGCTTGCTGAACCGAATATTGTCCATCAGGAAGGCGAGTCTGCTCAGTGCGGGTGTTAGCAGAACGGTTGCCCTGCCCATTAGCCTGCGAATCTCCAGAGAAACCGCAGCTAACCGTTGTCAAGCACAAAGCAGCAGACATAGAAAGCAGTAAGAGTCGGCGGAACATAGACCTAAAAAAGGTAGTGAATAGTGGCGAGGTCATAAACTAACCGTTTGCTATAGAGGAATCAATTCTGGAAAGAACTCTAGAAGCTGGTCAGGGTCGAGTTCTTCACCGAGTCGCGCCGGGGAGAAATGCACCTGAATCGCCTGTAACCGTTCTTGATAGTGGAGATTGATCACTCCCTTCAATCCTGCCTCTAAAGCCCGAATGCTCGCAAGGTCGGTTTCCAGATCCGGAACCTCACCTTCTGCGGCGATCGTGATCATCACAATCAAATTCTGAGTCACAGGCAGAGATAGGGGATCAACAGGTTGCCCAGACGCATCTTCCAGTTCGGGCGCACTCAAATAGCGTTGAGCAGAGTCAGTAAACAATTCGTTCACATAGTCCCCGGCTTCACCTTCGCTCCAAAACACGTCGCCTTCATTGGCGGCAGACTGCCAATAGGTTTGATATTGCAGCAGACTTTGACAGATTTCGACCAGTCCTTCGCCCAAAACCTGCATATCACCGTCTGCCTCAACTGCTTGCCGCGCTGCCTGGTTAAGCACACCCAGCAATGGAGCCACTTCTTTGCCCGCGAGGTGGATGAATAGGCGACAGACGACAAACCGATTTTTGCCTGTAAATTGATTAAACCGATCGCGCAGTGAACTCATTTTTTGCCTGACCCTTCAGCTATTTCAAGAGGGACATCTTTAGTCTAGTTATCTCCAGACAAGATTGAATCTATCTGAAGATTAGACGGCTGCGGCGATCGCGCATAGAATCAGCGATCGACCCCTCTATCTGGTCTATGATCGCAACGTCTCAAAGAATGAGTTTTCGAGCATTTAACGTTGATCAATTTATCTCTTCAAAATTGAAGGTGCTTTCTCTCCATGAGCTTCTCGCAAGTCAAGCAGTTTTTATTGGGCAAAACTCTCCCGACCAGTGCCCATGACGAAGAACGATTAACCAAAGCTGCTGCACTGGCAGTGCTTTCTTCAGATGCACTTTCATCAGTAGCTTACGCAACTCAAGAAACGCTCCTCGTTCTAGTTGCGGCGGGTTCTGGCGCAGGCGTTCTCGGATTTTCGCTGCCGATCTCGTTGGCGATCGTGTTGCTGCTGATCATTGTTACGCTGTCTTATCGTCAGACGATTCGGGCTTACCCCAAAGGCGGCGGATCTTATATCGTGGCTCGTGGCAATCTGGGGCTGCTGCCTGGGTTAATCGCGGGTGCCTCGCTGATGATTGACTACATCCTCACCGTTGCGGTCAGCGTCTCAGCCGGGATCGATAACTTTGTGTCTGCCGTCCCGTTTCTGCGCCCTTTCACCGTCGAGCTTTGCTTATTTGCAATCTTTCTGATCATGCTGGCTAACTTGCGAGGCGTGAAAGAGTCAGGAAGAATTTTTATGGTGCCGACTTATGCCTTCATCGTCAGCATTTTTGTGCTGATTGGCGTGGGGCTGTTCAATCAAGCTACTGGGCAGTTGACTCCGATCTCGGCTGGCGAAACGGTTCATAAGGTAACTGAGCAACTGGGTTTGTTTTTAGTTTTGAGAGCCTTTGCTGCTGGGTGTACCGCGTTAACAGGTGTCGAGGCCATCTCAGATGGAGTGCTGGCCTTTAAGCCACCAGAGTGGATTAATGCGCGTCAAACATTGCTTTATCTCGGAATTATTTTAGGTGCCATGTTTTTGGGCATTACTTATCTGGCTCACATTTATCAGCTTGTGCCCAGCGAGTCAGAAACGGTTTTGTCGCTGCTGAGTCGTCAAATTTTTGGGATTTCACCCCTCTATTATTTCCTGATTTTGTTTGCGACCCCGGCGATTTTGCTGTTGGCGGCAAACACGAGCTATGCAGACTTTCCGCGGCTCTGCTACTTTTTGGCCAGAGACGGATTTTTGCCTCGGCAACTGGCCCTATTGGGCGATCGCCTCGTCTACTCTAACGGAATTTTGCTGCTCAGTATTTGTGCTGCCGTGCTGATCGTGGTCTTTCGGGGTGACACTACGGCGATTATTCCCCTTTACGCAGTGGGCGTGTTTACTTCGTTTACCCTCTCTCAAGCCGGGATGGTCATCCATTGGTATAAGGGCAAAAGTCGCGGGTGGCAAGCCAGCGCCTTGATGAACGGGCTAGGAGCCATCGCCACGGCGATCGTGTTAGTCGTCGTGGTTTTGACAAAGTTTGCGCTCGGTGCCTGGGTGGTCGTGATTGCAATTCCGCTATTGGTGTGGCTCTTTGGCAGCATTCGCAAGCACTATCTGTATGTAGCAAGCCGCCTCAGCATTCAGGAGTTGGCACCCCGAAGCTATATGGCTCGACCTAAAGGCGCGAACGCAACTCATCCGGCGATCGTTGTGGTGGGTCAACTTCACCGAGGCACCGTCGAGGCGTTAGACTATGCCCGCAGCATTGGCGATGAGGTGGTTGCGGTTCACGTTGACACTGGCTCGACCAACCGCGAGAAACTGCAAACTCGATGGCAAGAGTTAGAGTCTGATATTGATCTCCACATTTTGGAGTCGCCTTATCGATCGGTGGTCACGCCGATCTTAGATTTTGTCAGCAGCTTTGAGGATCAACATCCTGGGGTGCTGTCTACGATTATCATTCCTGCCTTTGTGCCACGCCGCTGGTGGGAGAGCGTTTTGCACAATCAGACGACGCTATTTCTCAAGGCAGCCCTGCGAACTAAGAAAAGTCGGGTGGTTACGACCGTGAGATATTACCTGTAGAGAAAGTTCAAGAAACGTCTCTAGAGACTGGGATGAAAGCCCTTCACAAACTCGATCGCTGCCTCAGTCGATGGCGGTTTAAAGGTCTGAATCTGCTTCAGCACATTGAGAACTTCGTCAGATTGAGCCGTGGCGATCGGGTGTTTGCCAAACTTAGGGTTGTGATAGAGCGTCAACTGTTGATTATTAGAATTGACCAGGATAGTTTTGGTAGGCGCTTGAAAAAACTGCATTTTTTTGAGCGCGATCGGAATCGACTGCAACAGTTTAACAGCGTTGACTTGCTGCACTTGCTGACCCAACAGAGTCACAAGCTGCTGAAACTGCCGAATCTGTCCAGCATCTTGACTGAGTGGTTGGGTGGGGATCTGGTGCAGCAAATCCATCAACGTTTGTTGAGTAATCTTGTGATCTTCAAACGGAAAGATCGCAACATAAGCGGTGATCAATAGCTGTTCATCGCGCTCTAACCGAAACGTCAACGTTGTCCGGCGTAAATGGACTTCGATTTCAGGCGGAGGAGCCAAAAAGCCACACTGTCGAGCCACCTGCTGATAAGTGACGGCTAACGCACAGTTGGCATCTGTGTTCAGGCGATCGTCGATCACAATCTGGACGATCGGGGGCGTTTCGTTAAAATATTCTTGGCAATTGTCGGTCGCGAATGTATAAATCTGGCTTTGATCCCCGTTTTGACTGAGATCGATCCAGCGGCAGGTCGCCCCAGTCGTTTTAATGCCAAAGGGAGACACGCCATGCAGTTTGAGACCCGTCATAGTAGAACCACTAAGGTCGGCTCCTGACCAATCGACTCCTGCTAGATTGGCACGGGTAAGATCGACGTGCACCAGCGTAGCGTTGAGCAAAGTGGCGTAGCTTAAATCGGCTCCTGTCAGGTTTGCACCACTGATTTTTGCACCCGTCAAGTCAGCCCAACGGAGATTAGCACCGCCCAAGTCAGCCCAGCGAAGATTGGCACCCGACAAATTTGCCCCTTGCAGATTGGCACGGCTGAGATTTGCTTGTCGAAGCTCTGCCTGACTGAGGTTAGCGCCTGTGAGATCAGCACTGCTCAGATCGGCGCTGGTTAAATTGGCTTGCTCTAGATTCGCCTCGGTCAGAATGGCATGACGCAAATCGACTCGACTCAGATTCGTTTGACTGAGGTTGGCATAGCGCAGTTTGGCATCTCGAAGATCTGCATTACTAAAATTGGCTCCTCGTAAGTCAGCCCCGCTCATGTCCGATCGTGTCATTTCTGCCTTGATCAACTCTGCTTGCACGAGGCTGGCTTCTCGCAGGTCAGCCATCGTCAGATTAGCAACGTTGAGGATCGCACGGTTAAGTTTTGCCTTGCTAAGGTTAGCACTATTGAGTTTGGCGGCGCTGAGATTTGTCTGACTGAGATTGGTGCGGCTTAGATTAGCGCTTGCAAGGTTTGCGACACTCAGATCAGCACGACTAAAACTCGCTTCGCTCAAATTTGCTCCGCTCAGGTTAATTTCTCTCAAGTCAAGAGCAGAAAACTCTCGTGACCCAGCAGTGTATTGTTCTAAAACTTCCTCAGCTTTCATTTAAGTTTCTGACCAATGTGCCAAAAATTGCGAGATGGCTTGGTGCTAACGTACCCAAATTTAGATCAGAATTAGCCTGGATACTACACGTCAAGGCGAATTAATGACTATGAAAATTGGGATTGTGGGTCTAGGGTTGATTGGAGGATCGCTGGGGTTGGATTTACGATCGCTAGGGCATCAAGTCTTAGGAGTCAGCCGTCAAGAGAGAACGTGTAAAATAGCCGTAGCAAGGGGCGCAACAGATGAAGCCGCCACAGATTTAGCGCTGTTAGCCGATACAGATCTGATTTTTATTTGTACCCCGATCGCGCACATGCGATCAACAGTTTCTCAACTCATTCCGCATATTTCTTTAGAAACAATATTAACGGATGTCGGGTCAGTGAAGGCCTCGATCGTCCAAGAAATCGCTCCCCTATGGCGTAACTTTGTCGGCGGACATCCGATGGCAGGCACTACAGAAAGCGGCATCGAAGCGGCACAACACGGCTTATTTGCAGGAAACCCTTATGTGCTAACACCGACTGAGACAACGCCCTCAGACGCGATCGCTCTGCTCGAATCGATTTTGCGTCCGTTGCAGGTTCGTCTCCATCGATGTCAGCCTGAAGCGCACGATCGTGCCGTCGCCTGGATTTCTCATCTGCCCGTAATGGTCAGCGCCAGTCTGATTGCTGCCTGTTTAAGTGAGGCTGATCCCGATGTGATCAAACTCGCTCAAGCTTTGGCTAGCTCTGGTTTTCGTGACACCAGTCGAGTCGGGGGAGGCAACCCAGAATTAGGGCTAATGATGGCACGATACAACCGAGCAGAAGTGCTGCGATCGCTGTTGGTTTATCGAGAACAGCTCGATCGCATAATTCACGAAATTGATCATGAAAACTGGACAACTCTTGAGGAAACCTTTCAACAGAACCAGGCAGCCCGACCTAAGTTTATGAAATGAACCCTAGAGACTACTAACCGTCAGACCTTGAGGCTGTGCCAGATTTCCGTAGAGCTTGACTCCGCGTTGATTTGCCTCAAGGTGACGAACGATTTTGTAGACCGCTTCAATTTGATCGGGGGCACCTGCTCTCAGCGCCAAGGTTGCGATCGGTAGAGGCGTTTTTTCGGCTTGCAAAACCTGCACGACGTTGCGCTGCAAGTCTAAAATTGCGGCGGCGGCTTTCTTGCCCGCTTCGACACCGGGCTGATGATAGGCGTTGACGTTGATCAGAAAGCCATAAAGCCCGACTGCTCGTTCATAGAGGGCGATCAGTGCCCCAACATTGTGGGCATTGGCTTCGGGGATCGTGACCGTAATGGAGTCCCGGTGATTTTCGTAGAGTGCCTGACGGGTGCCCTGAAGTAACCCAGACAGATAATCGCCAGAGGTGACACCCAGTTCAATTTCGATCGACTGCCCGGTGCGATCGTGCAGCACTTCAATGAACGTTAAGAAGAAGTTTGGCACTCCTTCGCGCAATTGCTGAACATAGGCGTGTTGGTCAGTCGATCCTTTGTTGCCGTAAACCGCGATGCCTTGATAGACCGCGTTGCCGTCGAGATCTTTCTCTTTGCCCAACGACTCCATCACCAACTGCTGAAGATAGCGACTAAACAGCAGCAAACTGTCTTTGTAAGGCAACACCACCATATCTTTCTCGCCTTTGCCGTTGCCCGAAAAATACCATGCGAGGGCTAACAGCGCCGCAGGATTGCCCTTAATCTCAGGTAGACGAGTGGCAGCATCCATTTCTTTGGCACCTGCTAGGATAGCGCGGATGTCGATGCCTTGCAGAGCCGCCGGGACTAAGCCCACGGCTGAAAATTCAGAAGTCCGTCCGCCCACCCAGTCGTGCATTGGAAATGTGGTGAGCCAGCCTTGAGACTTGGCCACGTTGTCTAAATTGCTGCCTCTGCCCGTGATAGCAACTGCCTGTTTACTAAAATCTAAATTGTGGGTGCTAAAGGCGTGCTGAACTTCGATCATGCCATTTCGGGGTTCTGGGGTGCCGCCCGATTTTGAGATCACTAGAACTAGAGTGCTGTTGAGCCGATCGCCAATTCGCGCCAGAACCCGATCAATGCCTGCGGGATCGGTATTGTCAATAAAATGAATGCCCATTGGCGGCAAGTCAGGAGACAGCGCTTCGGCCACAAATTCGGGCCCTAGCGCCGAGCCGCCAATGCCGATCGATAAAATATCAGTAAATCTCTCAGCTTGGGGCGGACAAGTCGCGCCAGAGTGGATCTTCTGGACAAACGATTCAATATCCTCGATCGTTTGTTCAATGTCTCGCTTAAAGTCGTCGCTCGGAGCCAAATCGGGGTCACGGAGCCAGTAATGCCCGACCATACGGTTTTCGTCGGGGTTGGCGATCGCGCCAGATTCTAGTGCCGCCATCTCCTGAAATGCCTGGTCGAATTTGGGTTTTAGCTGTTGAACAAACCCATCATCAAACCGCATCCGACTGACATCAAGATAGAATCCCAACCCTGCGTGGTAGTACAGCCAGTCTTGATAGCGTTGCCAGAGTGCAGCCGAGTTCATAAAATCCTTTGCCCTTTGTGAGGTCGCCACCCAACAGTTTATAGGGGCTAGTGACCAGGTGCGAAAAACTTGAGGGAGAAATTTAAGAATATGGACTAGAGAACGAGCAATAGATAGTATAGATATTCTTTAATATCAAGCATTTGAGAGAATTGCCGAAGCGGTTGTCGATCGCGGTTCAAATATTCGGTTTTGGCAAAATTCGCAAGAACTTAATAATCTGACCCGTGATCTCGATGCTGATCAAATAGCTGTCGAGGGTAAAGCGATAGAGAATTTGGCTAGAGCCGAGCGTTTGAAACTCGTGTAAATCTTGAAGCTGATTGATTTGAAAAAACTCGCCAAAGACAAATTGCTGAATTTTTTGAAACGCAGAGGATTCGAGGCTTTTCAGATCGATTAGAAAGATGCGATCGTAACGAACTTCAAGCCTCGCTGGAAGCAACAGTCCACCCATCGAGCCTGATTTATTAGTTTTCATAAGGCGCGCGAAGAGGAATGGATCAGGGGCAGCAAGCGCAGAGCATCTTCACGGGTCAGCGTGTCTCCGGGGCGGTGAGTATGCTGCGAAGCTTCTACTGCTTTCAGCATATAGAGATCGTGATAAAGCGTTTCTAACTCGATCCACAAGCCTTCTACTTCCTGATCAGAGAGGTTGTCAATAAGGTGATGAGCACGACTGCGAAACAGGTTCATAATGGTACATACTGAAGCCACGATCGGCAATTCTGATAGTTTTAGGACTTACGCAAACCTCGGAAGTTTTAACCAAGAATCAAGCATCGTGACCAACATAGGGGCTTAAACCTCCGAGGTTTTGGTCAAAATGCGTAAGTCCTGAGTTTGAGAGTGCCCAATTTTTTATCGGATATCGCGGTCAGAAAAGATTGCAAGCGTCGCAACAGATACGAATCGCGTCGCTTGGTGCGGTACGATTTCAGTTAATTCTCCATTCCCCTTTCTATGGTCGGTTATCTCGTCTCGCTCATTGTTTTCACGGCAGTCTACGCGCTGTTTAGCTTGGGTCTAAATCTACACTGGGGGTTTACGGGCTTAATCAACTTTGGACACGCGGCATTTTTGGCACTCGGAGCCTACACCACAGTGCTACTGAGTTTGGCGGGGGTGCCGCTGATTTGGGCAGTGTTGATTGGGGGAGCCGTAGCAGCGCTGCTGGGGTTGTTAATTGGCTTTTCAACGCTGCGATTGCGAGAAGATTATTTGGCGATCGTGACGATCGGCGTGTCTGAAGTCGTGCGTCTAGTCGCACTAAATGAAGAATGGTTGACTCGTGGCTCCTTCGGCGTACAGGGCTATGCTTTGCCCCTCGCGGGTCTGACTCGACCGACGATTTTGACTCGCTGGGGAATGATTGCAGTGATCACAGCGATCGCGGGTCTAGCGCTTCGCAGTCTGTGGAAGTGGGCACGACAGCAAACAAAGCGAGTAGAATCCTCTCTGTTGGTTAAAAGTGTTCTGGTTCTGGGCGCTTACTCAAGCTCTCTAGCACTATTTTTATCCGGTATTGGCACAGTCTTTCACAATCTAAAAGTCGCGAATGCTTTACCCGCATGGCTGCAAGGCGCTTTGCTAGTTGCATCGCTGGCAGCAGTTGTCTGGCTCTATCAGGGGGTTGCCCGCCGCACTCTACCCAAACTGCCTGCCTGGGAAGCTGGGGCAGTTTTGTTGTCTACGATCGTGCTCTCCCTCTTCGGGTTTTGCCTTTATGTCGTCAGTGCGATCGCGCTCTACAACTACAGTGAGAATCCGGCTCGGAATGGGCTAATGTTTTTGTCGGTGATTGTCCTGGCAGTGACGTTTTGGGCGCTAGAACGATTGGTGCGATCGCCTTGGGGACGAGTTCTTAAAGCGATTCGAGAAGACGAGCAAGTTGCCAAAGCGTTAGGCAAGAATGTATTTGCCTATAAGCTGCAATCATTTATGCTGGGCGGGTTTATTGCCGGAATCGCCGGAGCATTTCTCGCGTGGCAACTCAGCACCATTTATCCGAGAAGCTTTGAGACGGATCTGACGTTTACTGCCTGGACGATCGTGGTGCTAGGGGGTGCCGGAAGTAACGGCGGGACTTTGCTAGGAGCGGCTATTTTTTGGGGTTACACCACGCTGACTCGATCGCTTGATCAGTTCGTTCCTCTAGCTGCCGATCAGATTGGGGCACTGCGAATCATGCTGATTGGTTTGCTGCTGATCTTACTGATGCTCTGGCGACCCCAAGGAATTTTGGGCAACAAAGATGAACTAACGCTAGGACGATAACCTGACCTTTGAAGGATGAAATTTAAGCCTACTGCCTCTATTTCTAGAAGAGGAATTAGTTTGAAAGGATTTCACAATGGCAAGTCTTTTAGAAACCGCTAAAAATGCAGGCTCATTTACAAAACTGTTAGAAGCCGTTGAGAAGTCAGGATTAAAGCCAACCCTAGAACAGCCTGGGCCTTTTACTCTGCTGGCACCGACCGATGAGGCGTTTTCAAAAATGCCAGAAGATTTGCGGCACAATTTACTAGACAATCCTGCCAAGCTTAAGCGGGTAGTGGCTTATCACGTCTTGTTTGGTGACGTGCGATCGGACGACCTAGCCCAAATTGATGAAGCACCTACTGTCGAGGGGTCAATCCTTGCGGTCGATCAAAAAAATGGGGTTCATGTCAATGATGCCTTAGTCACCCAAACCGATATTCTCACTGATAACGGCGTGATTCATGTCATTGATGCTGTATTAATGCCCGCGCTATTGGCAGCAGAACGACTATGAGCATCGGTGGTTATGGATCAAGTGAATCTGCTCCATCGTTGGAGATGTTTGCTAAATTGTTTTCTTTTAAGAAACTCTTGCAACTGTAACCATGATGAACCTCCTTAGATTTTAAGGCTTGAATATTTACTGACTGACAAACCGAAGCACTTGCTGCTAAAACTCTTTAAGCAATGTCTACCGTCCTCACTGAGTCGATACATGATTGCCATCATCATTAGCAATAGATTGCCGCTTCTTCTCACCCACTTAAACTGGCTAAGGATCGAGAGTCACTGTAAGCGTCTTATTTTGAGGTAGGTATGTAACACTTAAATCGACCTTCAAGTTCAGTCCTCTAAAACTCGGATCAAGTACAAACTGATAGTCATTCATGTTTGAGCTACCGTATTGATCTAGAAACCTCATCAACTTCCAAATTTCATTGGGATTGATATTGACAGCCATCATCGCTCTTAATATTTGAATGGTTAACCTGGGTGATGTACCCTTATATTTCTTTGTTAAAGAGGCGATCGCACCTCTTTAACGTGAGTTCGACGAGTTCTTTCGCTTCGTTCTTCAGCGCTTCAGCCCCCTAAATCCCCCAAAATTAGGGGACTTTGAACACTAAATTCTGGGCTTGAAGTCCCCCAGAATTGGGGGATTTAGGGGGCAGCCCGGATTTGCAACCGCAGCGAAAAGCTTCATCAAATTCACGTTAACTCATGAAGGGCGATCGTCAGAATTCAACAACGAAGGAGTAAAAGATTGCAGAGTCGGTTCTTGAGAAGCCACTCTTTGAAATTGGTGACGTTGCTCTGAAAGTGATTGATAAATGATTTTGCGAGCCTGGTTGATGCTTCCCAAGGGAGCATGTTCAGGTAGAGAATGCCAGGGAGTAAAGGATAGGCTCTCGCCAAACGCTTTTTGCTCAGGGGAATCAAACGCTTGGCGAGGAATTCTAATCGTTGCAACTTTTTGGAAAGGCGACTCTTTTTCGCTCCACTCAACCGTTGGATCTTCAACGGGCATTTTGACCGGATCAATTTGTCGTTGGATTAGAAAATCAAAGGATGCGTCTTGAGTCTTTAGTTGCTCAACCATTGCGGTCTGCAAATAGTCTGGCGTTTTGTTAGCCGATCGCTCTATTGAAGAACTAGTAGGTTTTGTAGAAAACTTGACTGCCATTGAACCCAGTTGATAGGGAGTTGTACTCCAATACTGAGTCGCGATCGGACTGTCAATCTTCTTTTGCTTCATTGCCATCAGAATCTGGAGTTCATGAGTATGCCACTTGAGTGGATTTGCTCCAGAAAAGAAGAACTTGAGTGGAGGCTTACCGGGAGACTGAGCCAAAGCATTGAAGAAATCAGCAGAATCTTGAGCATTACGAAGAAAGAAAACTGGATGATCCACTAAGATGAAATCCTGAGTTTTGGCATCTTTCTCATCCCGCAATACTTTTTCGCCTTCGACATCCATCAGCTTGATTGCCATGCCGTGAACACCATTTTTTGTATCGTCTTTGTCTACGGCATTGGAGAAACGAACCCAGGCGGGGAAAGTTTTCCCAGGTTCTTTGAAAACACCAACTTTTAGATCTTCTGGCAGGTTAGGCTCAACGGTAAATTCTGCCCAAACAACCCCGTGTGCTTTTGGGTGCTGTGCTCGTAATCCTGGCTCTGCTGACTTCTCGATGTCTTTAGTAATTACATCAGCAGCAGCATTATCACTCAATACTGTTGCAGTACTGGTTGCCGCAACAGCAGGATTTGTGAATGGGATTAAGCCGATGAACAAAACAAAGCTGATAAGTGTCAGCCATTTGTAAAGTGCTAAACGCATAAACGGAGTCCTCAAAATTTCAGAAACTTGTTGAAATGAAGGGTGAAGGGGACGATCGCGCTTTGTCTAATTATGGAGAACGATCGCATCAGTTGCTCATATCAATTCTGCATAACCGTGATGTTCTAGCCATACTAGAAGCAAAGCAACGGCAGCAGGGAGCTTTTGAAACACTAGAATTGACGGTTATATCGTAGCGGCACCGTAGATGCCAGCGACGATGATATGGGTTAGAAAAAACACTTTGATTGCAAACCCCTCACGCTTTGCTAACAGTCCCTTCGCTCTCGGAGGTTTCATGAGTGTCATTTGGATCAGTTGGCTCTGGAGATGGGGTTTGGTTGGTGGCATCAGCCGTAATTTGAGCCGAAGGCAGATGAACAAATATGTCTACTCTAGGTTGAGGCTCTGTTGAAGCGGGAGAAACAGTAGCTCCAGCTTGATTTGGCGGTGGAATTTTGTTTAAACCGTCCGGCGACTCCGCGAGATTGTTCTCCTGTAAGTTCACATCTCGACCTGCCTGAATTCCCTTTGCAAGTACATACGAAGCACTACTGATACCTAGTAAACCCAGTATCTCTGGGGGTATCTTTGTAGGAAATGCAGGCCCGTCCCGTCCGCTAACAATGATTAGGACTAAGCTCATGGAAATGATGAAGGTAAAAATTAGAAACTGAAAACGTGCCAGACTTGCATCACCTTTTTCGTCACTAATTACTTTTTCAAGATTAATTCCTTTGGGCTTATACCATTCCTTTCTTTCCTTGTCGTACTTCGGTCTACTGTTTGTTCCCACCCAGATAAACTGTAAAATGAGGATCTCCAAAGTTAGGATAAAGAGAGCAACTATCCAGCCGATCGCTAGTCCTAAAAAAGCAAAAGCTGAAGAAATAGATATATTAAACACGCGATGTTCTCCTATCTTTCAAAATCGAGAAGAGTTTATTCCAGAGATAAATGAGGTTGCTTCCACCTAATATCAGGAGAAACTCTGGAGGAATCGTTGGTAGCTCACCTGAGTGAAGGCTATATTTAACCTGAATCAAATAGTAAGCAACAAATGCCAGCGTGAGAATAATCACTTGAGCTTTCTCCCAACTGTAAGTTTGGCTCCTATTTCCCTCAAGAAACAGACCTTTTGTGTTGATTTTTCCTGTCAAAATCAAGTAAAATATCAACGATGCCAGACTTACTAACAAGAACCAAACCTCAAATTGCATAATTGCAGATAAACTGGAAAATCCATCTTCTATGTTCACTTAAAGCCTCCTCTCTGTATGACAAAACTTGTCTGGTTATTGCATAAGCGGTAGCACTTACTCGCTTTTTTAATCTCTATTTGAGCTGATAACCATTCGTGAATTTGAGGTAGGGGTGATCGCTCTTCAACTCGTTAATTGGTGAAGAGCGATCACACACTTTCTTTAGCTGAGTCTGCTGTGTAGGTTGGGTTGGCGAAAGGAACCCCAACATTGCCACTCACACAGAGAAGAATGACTTAACTTAACTGCTCTTCTTTAAAGATAGTGACGATCGCGCGCTAGTTTCAACTCAAGCATTCCCTTAAGGCAAAGCCTCACGATAAGTCTTAGCCATATTATGGTTATAGGAAACACTACCTCGCTGATCAGTAAAGTACAGCGACATTCCAATATGCTGATATAGTTGTTTGCGTGGCACTGTATTGGTAAGAAATCGAGTTTCAAGCTGCCGCAGAGATTTGGCTGTTTCAAATCTTCCAGGAGAAAGCCGACTCAGCATTTCTTCATCACTTGCATCATCATCGTTAACCTGACCACGAAACTCAGGCTTGAGCATATCTTCTCCAATGAGCTTAGTAGTTGCTGGTGGCACAGTGGGAACAATATCTTCACTGTTAGCAATTCGGAAACATTCCAAACCTGTGAAATGGGCAGCAAACGTTGGATCGCCTACTCTGGGGCTGGCAAATGTATACAGAGTGGGTTGTTTGAAGCTTGTAGCATTTTTTATATGAAGCGTTGCCAGTGTCGCTAAAGCACCGCCTAAACTGTGTCCTGTCACGAATACTTGAGAACCTGGGGAACAGGCGCTCAGTGTATCGAGAACAACCTTGCTTATTGAGGCGTGTTCGACTGGTGAAATAAGAAATTCAGGATGTTCTGCATTAGGACGGGTGTAGATTTTATTGAATCCTCGACCAACCCATCCTAAGTTTTCGTCCCACAGGAACGGAACTTGTCTATTTTGAAAGTCGCTGATCCATTCTGACTCTTTCTGTGTTCCTCTAAATACAACAAAAATCTCAAAGGTGCCGTTCTCAAGCTGTCGTTGAGCGATGAAGCCAAAGGGCACTTTTTCAGGTTGCAGCATCCAAAATCCCGTGTAGTAAAATGTATTGAGGATTTTGTATTCGACTTTTCCGGTCTGTGCATCAGTCGCATTAAGATTGAGCGTTGTAGAGCCTGTTAACACTCCTGTTTGTCCAGGGTCAGGTAGCCAGGTTTGACCTGCCTGATGAGAGTCATACTGCTGATAGGCGCGCTCAATCAAATTGGCAAGTTCCATTGCTCGAAGGGAGTCGAATTCGGAGTTTGCAGGAATTTGGAGTTTGTTCATGAGTTAGAATTCCGTAGCGTATGTGTGTGAACATTGTTGATTTTGATCACAAGTGACGATCGCAAATCTATCCAATACTCAATCAATGCAGAGGATGAGTGCGATCGCTCCTCAACTTGTTAATTGGTGAAGAGCGATCGTAAAACTCTAATTGCCCCTTATGGAACAACTAACGTCGCATGCTCATTACTTGGCAAGTGAATGATGTCCAGTTCAACACCGAGTGGGAATACATGAACACCTTTGATGACAATCCGATAGTCTGTTGATTGTCCTTTATGAGCAACAATCATTTGGATGAGTTTATCCATGATGAAATCTCCTGTTGGTTGATTTGTTGAGTGCGATCGCTCTTCAACTCCTTGAGGGATAAAGAGCGATCGCAGATTTGGTTTGCAATAGTTACACAACTATTACTTTCGGGGAAAATGCGCCCATACTCTACCGTTAGGACCAGCTAACGTATTCATCAGATCGTATGAGTAGGTTAGATTAGCACCCCGGTGTGGCTCTGCTGCTGAGTTGTGCTCGTAGAAAGGATCATTGCCGGGTGACCAGAAGATTTCTCCGTTTGGATCTTGAACGATAAATCCTTCGGAGTTATAGCCTGAGAGAACGATAATGTGTCCACTAGGAGTGTAATCTCCTGGGCAGATCACGGGATTGCCACTAGCAAGATGCCGCTTGATTTCTTTCCAGGTTGCTGTAGTTACAAACTCATTTTCAAGACCATACTCTTGAAGGAGTTTAACTAGATGTGTATGATTGTAGCGATCTAAACCCTGACTCTCTATCCATAGATACAATTCATCTTCAAAACTAGCGCCTTGTTTACGTTGCTTGATTCCATGAAACTGAAGAATCATTGCACAGCAGGTAACGTTACATGTAGTTGTTGGTGCAAAACGATTATCAAGTTGGTCGAGATGTTTAACATCAAGCCTAACCTCTGCTGGGAACGGTTCTTCTTGAGATGCTAGTGAAGTAGTCACGGTTAATTTAACTGTGTCTGCAATCACATCAACGTGATCTGCGAAAGCAAACCATGTGTTTAGCCCTTTGAATGCAGTATCTTTGAAGGCAACTTTGATGTGATTGTTAGGGGCATCTGACTCTGAATGAAGAGCCAGAATTGTTCCCGCAGTCAGAAATTGTTTCTCGTCATCAGGAAGTGTAGAAGCTTGCTCCGGGCTTTGCTTGAGAAATGTGTCTTGAAGAATTTTAAGTCGTGACATAGTTGTTCTCCATCGATCTTTGTGACTGGACAAATGCAGTTAGACGAATAAGCAGATTTAGGGAGACAAGAACAGCTTTCTCTCCGCAGTTCTCCTTCTAACTAAACCTGGCAGAGCTTCCCCTCCGCCAAAAACGAAACGGAGGATTTGATCGGCTGCTCCTTGATAGTCTTCATCGTTCAGAAGCTTTCTCAAGGTAGAAGCTTCCAGAGTTCCTGCCCCTAAATTGAAAGTAAAGCTAACAAGAGCAGCAAACTGGTTATCGTCTAATGGAACGGTAATCAACTCACTTACTGCATCTTCAGCCGTTGCCAAATCGCGTCTGAGCAGATCTTCTGCCTCCTGAAGTGTGATGACTTTGATGTCAACATCACTTGGCTTTACAGAATCAATGTTTCCAAATCCAATTGTTGCAACACCAACAGGATCAAAGTAGGCTGTTACATTTCCATCTGGGACGGACTGACCTTTTTGGGGACCCGATTGAAATACCCCACGGTGATAACCTTCAAATTCTTTGATGAGATCTAGCCCTGCCTGGTTAATCCTTCGGCTCTGTGAGGAAAAAGCCTGAGTTGCCATTAGGACATCAAAATAAATCCCAGCCGTTTGTGGACCGATGACACCCTTTAGCACTCCAGAATCACCGAGCTTACGTGCAGCCTTGAAAGCACTTACTCCATTCGCTGAGAAATCCAAACCTTTGCCGTCGCAAAATTGAATGAACTTATCTAATGTGGTGCGACCCACGACTCCAGGTACATCTAACTCCAATCTTTGCTTGAGTGTGTTGAACTTATCGACAGGTAGATTCACCAAAATATCCAAGGCATGGCTTTCTTTTTCAGACAGAGAACTTCTGTCGAGACCTTGTGTCGTTACTGTTGCCATAGCTTCATCTCCAGATTCTTGTACTGAAACACATTGAGTTCTGCTGAATGTAATCTAGCTTCCGTTCATAACCTTCGTCAGTCGGGAAAAGGTCGGATAAAGGTCGGATAAAAGTCAGATAAAGACCAGCAAATTTACCAGCAAGCCTGATTAAATTTAGAAACAGGTTGAGAAAAATTACTGAGAAATTTGCCGGAAGGCAGGCTTCTAAAGCTGAATCTCTTCATAGAGATAAATTTCGGCTTTGGAAGCGGGTAACTCAACTGGAAGAAATCAGGGGTCGATCGCTACAACACCAAAAATCTAGCAGAGCACTTGTTCTGCTACCGCATTGAGTCCGTTCGCCTGAGGAGATTGGGGTCGTGACCGTTGAAAAAGGACTAGAGCTTATTGAGCAGGTTTTACCAAAGGGACAGTTAAGCAAAGTTCAGGAAGTTGTGTTTCGGCACTCATGGGAAGGTCAGTCTTATAAAGAGATTGCCGAACAGTTTGATTACAGCCTTGGTTACATCAAGGATACAGGTTCTGACCTCTGGAAACTGCTCTCTGATATCTTGGGAGAGAAGGTGACGAGGCGCGACTTTCAAGTTGTGCTGAAGCGAGTCATGAGGCAGCAGCGATCGAACAATGAAGAGGTAGGAGGAAATACCTATACTCCTATGCACAACAATGCTACATATACCCCACACCTCACCTCTCATCAAGACTGGGGCGAAGCGATCGATGTTTCTATCTTTTACGATCGCACCCACGAATTAGCTCAACTAACCCAATGGATTCAGCACGATCGCTGCCGTTTAGTGACCATTCTGGGCATGGGTGGAATGGGCAAAACGTCTCTGTCTGTCAAATTAGCCGAGCAGGTGCAGAACGAGTTTGACTATCTAATTTGGCGCAGTTTACGTCATGCTCCATCGCTGCAAGAATTGTTAGCCGACCTGATTTCCTTGCTCTCAAATCAGCAGGAAGTGAAGTTACCAGAATCGGTTGACAGCCAGATTTCGTGCTTGATGAACTATCTGCGCCAGCATCGCTGTTTGCTGGTGTTGGACAATGTGGAATCAATTCTTCAGAGCGGTGAACGGACTGGACGCTATCGTCAAGGCTACGAATCTTATAGTCAACTGCTTGAACGGGTGAGTGATGGGCGGCATCAAAGTTGTTTGGTGTTGACTAGTCGAGAGAAGCCAGCAGAAGTCAGCATTCGAGAAGGACATACTCTACCTGTCCGATCGCTGCAATTAACGGGGCTGCCACTCTTAGAAGGACAAAAGATTCTGAATGAGAAGGGATTATTCGATGCAAACTGTCAACCACTGATTGAACACTATAGCGGCAACCCTCTGGCACTTAAAATTGCAGCCACAACCATTCGATCGCTGTTTGACGGCAATATTGAGGCTTTCTTGACGCAGGGAACGGTTGTCTTTGGCAACATTAGTGAGCTACTCGACCAGCAGTTCAACCGTCTCTCAGATTTAGAACAGCAGGTGATGTACTGGTTAGCGATCTCCCGTGAACAGGTGACACTGGAGGAATTGCGAGATGACATTGTGCCCAAAGTCTCACAGCGGAAATTGTTAGAGGCTTTATCGTCATTGCAGGCACGAAGTCTCATAGAGATCAATGCTGTTGGTTTCTCCCAACAACCTGTGGTGATGGAATATCTGACCGAGCAGTTGGTGAGACAATTCTACTACGACATTTCTGCTCACAAATTGACTTTCTTCAACCGTTACGCTTTAGTCAAGGCGCAAGCAAAAGATTACATTCGAGAAGCCCAAATCCGTTTGATTCTGCAACCTGTTAAAGACAAGCTGCTGTCAGCATTTGAAAATCAGCAGAACCTCGAAAATCACCTCAACCGTCTATTAGTTGCTCCACACAACGAATTGTTGGAAAGTGGCTATGGAGCCGGGAATTTGCTGAATTTGTTCTGGCAACTGCACAGTGATTTGAGCGACGCAGAGAGCACGTTACACGATCGTGACTTCTCAAATCTAACGATTCGCCAAACATACTTACCGGAACGGAGGGTTCGGGAACCCTTAAAGCCCCTAGCTTCAGATATGGGGATGTACAAGGGGTTCCCGCGCCGCTGTTAGGCGGCAGAGTCCGACACTTCTAGAAATCTTCACAAAATCATCCCCCTTTTTGTCGTACATTTGCATTAGTGGACAAGGTAATCAACCACTTAAA
>NZ_MPPI01000039.1 GCF_001895925.1 Phormidesmis priestleyi ULC007
GGTAGAGATATTGATCCATCCGCGTGATCTCGCTCGGCATCTCTGCTTGAGCCAGCGTCTGTTGGGCAGACAGGGCGTAAGCGGTTTTGGTTTCCACATCCACCACCCCCACTAACGAGATCTCTAAGCCTTTCTCTACCCGGCTAGCACAACCATTCCAATACCAGTCGATGCCCTCCGTCGCCTTGCCGCTCTTGGGAATAAACGAGCTATCCATCACCAACAGCAACGCCTGTTCTGTCCTAGCTCCAAGGTTGACCAGTTCGACATTGAACGAGGTGAAGTCAAACTCCGCCCCGAAGTGCCGTCGGTACGTCTTCTCATGCAACTCACTATAGCGGCTCAAATTCGTGAAGTTGACCTTGCCGCAGACAATCAGAATCGTTGAAAACAGCGTCACGAAAAAGGTCACTTGCGGTTTGCGAAAACGCCCACTTTGGTCAGTAGGCTCTGTACAATGGCTTCCATAGCTATCTATCCGGTGCGCTTGATTTAGTAGTTGCACCCTATCCGATGGATAGCTTTTCTGTCAAAAATTGTCCGAACTATTGTGTTAATGACAATATTAAAAATCCAGTTCAAGAAGTCGGTCAGATAGATTTTGCAGTTTATAATCTATCTGATAAAGATTTTGATAAAGTTCAGATATCTATTGAATTTAAACAAAAGGGGAAGAGCAAACCTTTGAGAATAATATCTCAAGAAATTCCCACTGAATACAAGGATAGTACTAAATTATCTGCATCACAGTCCCTAGCGAGTAATTCAACTAGGAAATATTTTTACAATATAGATATTCTAAATCGCTCTAGTTTTGAAGAATCATCTAAGCCTAATCATGAGTCCTCGGAATTTACTGCTGCTTTTGGAACTCCAGTAAAGCCCGTATTCAAAGCAACTTACACAATCGTAGGTGAGAGGATATCTAACATTGAGGTCGTTCCAAGTGTAAGACTGAAAGAGGTCAACCTTCGCGAAATTTCATACGATTCTGTCAGAGAGTATGAGATTACTTCTGAAGCAAACTGGTGGAATCTTCTAATGTTGAGATTCCCCATCTTACAGCTCCTTCCTTTTTTGGCACTGTTGTTTTTCTTTTTTTATGCCTACCACTTTATTTTATGTTTGTTCCTAAGAGTTAGAATTTATCGACAAGAAAAGGAACTTGGTAGCCAGTTCACAGAATTCTTTAAGAAATCAAACACCTTGAATCAACTACGTTTAATGTCAGATCCAAAAGACATTGCTCAAGAGTTGACAAAAATTAATAGGCAAATACGAAACCAGGAAATTGATACGGAAATTTTTACAGTTCTAATTGCAGAACTTTCTGAGCCTGAAGCAATAAATAAATTTCAGCAATCTACGGTTTCTGAAATTATTGAGATCTTGCTGAAAATTGATCCTAACCCAATGAAATATCAGCTAAATTTTTGGGAGTGGCTCCGTATGGGGATGCGATTCTACTAGAATGATCCAAAGGAGCAGGAGTTTAATAAACGCACCACAACAATCAGTCATCAAAATTCAGATTTTCACAGAAACAAATTGCTCATGCAGGGCGTACAATTTTACTATTTCTTATGTACGACGATACCTGCCGATTTCTTGCCGAACACTTCTCCTCAGACTTTGCCAGTTGGCTTTTGGGAGAACCTGTCGAAATGACAGAACTCAAGCCCTCTGAACTTTCTCTCGATCCGATTCGCACCGATGCCCTGATTCTGCTGCAGTCAGTTGCTTCTTTTTTACATCTAGAGTTTCAAACCCTGCCTAAAGATAATGTTCCATTCCGAATGCTGGACTACCGTGTGCGTGGGTATCGTAAAGATCCAAGCAAACCGATGCGGCAGGTTGTGATTTACCTGAAGCAAACTGCATCTGAGCGCGTGTATCAAACCAGCTTTGAGATGGAGAACACACGCCACGAGTTCGAGGTGGTGAGAATCTGGGAGCAACCCGCAGCCCTGTTCCTGCAATATTCAGGGCTGATCCCCTTTGCGTCTCTTGGTCAAAGCGCAGACGCAGAGGAAACGTTGCGGCAAGCGGCACAACGGATTAATCAAATTGCAGACTCTGAAGCGCAAGCAAATTTGATAGCAGCATCAGGGATTTTAGCTGGGTTACGATTAGAGGATGAGGTCGTTTATCAAATCCTACGGAGAGACATCATGCAAGAATCTACCGTTTATCGTTCGATTCAGAGAGAGACTCAAGCAGAGAATTCACGAGCGATCGCACTCAATCTTCTGCAAGAAGGTGTACCAATTGAAATTATTGTTCGTAGTACTGGTTTATCGATCCAAGAAGTGCAACAACTTCAGCAACAACTCAACGGTTCCTCACAAGGCGGAAGTTGATCGATGTACGGAGAGTTGATCGTAAGAAACGGCATAACAATCTGCTTGCACCCGACCGTTTAGAGTCTTTTCATTGAGTTCGAGAGGCTATTTGCGGCGGGTGAAGCGAAACGTTATGCACACTTAAAGTCACAGAATGTTCTCGATCGTTTATTTTGGCAGTGCTGCGATCGCATCTAGAAGGGGAATTACGTTACGACTTTGATGTGGTTCGTTTATGGGAGCAACCTGCTTCACTCTTCCTGCAATATCCTGGACTGCTGCCCTTTGCGGCACTGGGACAGAGTGCAGATCCAGCAGAGATGTTGCGCCAAGTGACTCAAGTTGGGGATCAGATTGAAGAACCAACGACGCAAGCTAATCTAATGGCAGCCTCAGCGATTTTGGCTGGGTTAAGATTGGAGGAGGACGTGATTTATCGTTTAGTGCAGAGGGACGTTATGCAAGAATCTGTGATTTACCGTTCAATTCAGAGAGACGAGAAGCAGGCGATCGCACGCAATCTTTTACGAGGAGGCGTGAACATCAATCTCTTTGCGTCTTCAACGGGTTTATCGATCGAGGAAGTTCAACAGCTTCAACAGCAAATGAACGAGTCTGCACAAAGTTAAGCTTTGCCAATCAAACCATTCGTTAATTTGTTGATAACTGAGTGCCGCAGTGAGAGCAGAAGCGATCGCTAACTCTCACAGATTCTCCACACTGAGAACAAAAGCGCTGACCGCTCTGGGGCGTGCCCATCTGCATCTGCATATTGCCCATTTTCATTTCCATCGGCTTCATCGGCTGCATGGGCTGCATGGGCTGCATCGGCTCCATCGGCTTGAATGATGAAGCGATCGCTTCGGTAGGCTGAAGCGACAGCACCTCTGCGCCTGTCATGTCGGGTAAGTGGCTTAACGTGCCGATGCGTTGAGCTTGCAAACTGACAAATGATTGCTTTTGGGCTGACTCGATTTGCAAAATGATTCCGGTGCCCGTGCGAAACACTTTGGGCAAGGTTTGCCATTCTCCCGTTTCAAAGTTGCTCTGCTGACTCTGCTGCTGTCGGGCACTGCCACTCGTCAGCCTGACGATCGTCTGCGTGCCTCGGTTTTCGAGATACAGCCGTTGTCCGGTTCCTAAATCACACTGATAAGCCATAGTCTGATCCTGCATCCTCTCCCTTTTGTTCTATCAATGACTTGGGATGAATGATCGGTCAGCGACTCGATCGCTATATTTCTTCACATGGTTGATCGCGCTGAAGACAAGATTAAGTATTCACGGCTACAGTTTGAAGTC
Source organism: Phormidesmis priestleyi ULC007 (assembly GCF_001895925.1). Taxonomy (GTDB): domain Bacteria; phylum Cyanobacteriota; class Cyanobacteriia; order Leptolyngbyales; family Leptolyngbyaceae; genus Phormidesmis_A; species Phormidesmis_A priestleyi_A. The sequence continues at coordinate 3,645 of NZ_MPPI01000039.1, forward strand.
GTGGTCAACTCTATTCATTAAGAAGTTAACGGTCAAACTTTGGGCGCACGGCTGTGAATTTGCATGATTATGAACCCGGAGATTTCTATGATGAACTGTTTATTGAGCAGGGACAGCCTCGCCTAGATGCGATTCCTCTGGTCGATCGGATCAATTCGCTGTCGATGGAAGAGTTGCAGCGACGGCAGCAGTCGGCTCAAATTGCGCTGTTTAAAATGGGTGTCACTTTTAACGTTTATGGCGATACGCAAGGCACCGAGCGCATCTTTCCGTTTGACATCATTCCTCGCATTGTCTCAGCCAACGAATGGGCAAAGCTAGAAAAAGGTTTAAAGCAGCGCATTTATGCCCTCAATCTATTTTTGGCTGACATTTACGACGAGCAAAAAATCATTCGCGATAGTGTAATTCCGGCAGAGCTGATTTATTCGGCAACGGGATTTTTTAAGCAATGTATGGGAGTCAAGCCGCCAGAAGGCATCTGGTGCCATATTACCGGGACGGATTTGGTGCGCGATCGTGCAGGTGAATGGTACGTGCTAGAAGACAATCTGCGCTGCCCGTCAGGAGTCTCTTATGTGCTAGAAAGTCGGCGCGTGATGAAAAGCACTCTGCCGCTCGTCTTTGAGACGATGAATATTCAGCCCGTCGAAGAATACCCCAGCCACTTGCTCGAAACGCTGTTGAATTTGGCTCCTCACCATTTGCCCGACCCTACTGTCGTGCTGCTGACTCCTGGAATCTATAACTCGGCTTATTTTGAGCAGTCGTTTCTTGCCCAGCAAATGGGAGTCGAACTGGTCGAAGGGCGAGATCTGGTGGTGTCAGATGGCTATTTGCAAATGCGAACGACCAAGGGTCTCAAGCGGGTTGATGTGGTCTATCGCCGCATTGATGACGACTTTATCGATCCGTTAGCGTTTCGTGCTGATTCTCTCTTAGGCATTCCTGGGCTGATGGAAGTCTATCGTGCCGGAAGAGTCGGACTGGCTAATGCTCTGGGTACTGGCGTTGCAGACGACAAAGTGATTTATTCTTTTGTCCCGGCGATGATTCGCTACTATTTGGGCGAAGAGCCAATTCTGGCCAATGTGCCCACTTATCTCTGCTGGGAGCCGCAGCAACAGAGCCACGTTTTAGCCAACTTAGATAAGCTGGTGGTCAAATGCGCCAACGAGTCTGGCGGCTATGGAATGTTGATCGGTCCTCACTCAACTCAGGCACAGCGAGACGAATTTGCCGAAAAAATCAAGGCGCAACCCCGCAATTACATTGCTCAACCAACGCTTTCACTGTCTCGCGTGCCTTCGCTGATCGGCGACCAGTTTGAGGGCTGTCACGTCGATTTGCGTCCTTATGTGCTCTACGGTAAAGAGATTTACGTTAATCCGGGTGGGTTGACTCGTGTGGCGCTTAAAAAAGGTTCTCTAGTGGTCAACTCCTCTCAAGGGGGCGGCAGCAAAGATACGTGGGTCATTTGTCAATAAGAAATTCTCTATGCTGAGTCGTGTTGCTGATTCGATTTACTGGCTAAACCGCTACATTGAGCGGGCAGAAAATATTGCTCGATTTATTGATGTCAATTTGAACTTGTTGTTGGATTCTCCGATCGGAGTCACTCAACAATGGGAGCCGCTGGTGCTAACCACCGGAGATTTGCCGCTGTTTAAAGAACGCTATGGCGAGGCGACGGCTGAGAATGTGATCCGATTTCTCACGTTTGACAGCAATTATTCCAATTCGATTTTGTCGTGTTTGAATTCGGCGAGAAACAATGCCCGATCGGTGCGAGAAATCATCTCGTCAGAAATGTGGCAACAGGTAAACGCCTTCTATTTCATGGTCAAAGAAGCCGCTCAAGCAGACTCGCCCGGTCAGTTGCCCGAATTTTTTAGTGAAGTGAAACTCGCGAGTCACTTGTTTGCTGGCATCACTAACGCGACCATGACCCACAATGAAGGATGGCATTTTGGGCAAATTGGCAGACTTTTAGAACGCGCCGACAAAACCAGCCGGATTCTCGACGTGAAATATTTTATTTTGCTGCCATCAGTGAAAGATGTCGGCACCACGCTAGATGACTTGCAGTGGATAGCGTTGTTGAGGTCTGCCAGTGCCTACGAGATGTATCGCAAACAAGGTCTGCATCGCATCACGCCGATGTCGGTCGCCAAGTTTTTAGTCTTAGAGCGAGAATTTCCGCGATCGATGCGGTTTTGCATTCAGCAAGCCGAGCGATCGCTACATGAGATCACGGGCACTCCGATCGGCACTTGGTGTAATCCTGCCGAGCGCACGTTGGGGCGGCTGCGATCGGACTTGGATTATCTGACGATCGATGAGATCGTTCACGTCGGACTGCACGAGTTTCTAGACAGCTTACAGCAGCGGATGAACGAAGTTGGCAAAAATGTTTTCGAGACTTTTTTTGCGTTAGAACCTGCCAATCGATGATTAACTGCGAAGTTTGACGTTGCACAATGAGGAATGAAATCGGCTGTAGGGGTAGCGCCCCCGTGCCTACCCATGACGGAGGGCAACCACGGGGGGATTGCCCCTACCCCAATTATTCCGCTATTCAGCAGTGCCGAATTTTGGATTCTGGTTGTCTGTCAAGATTCAAAATCGCCCAATGTTTTACCAAATCTCACACACCACCACTTACAAATACAGTCAGCCTGTGACGTTGCAGCCGCATCTGGTGCGATTGCGACCCCGATCGAACGGCTGGCAAACCCTCAAATTGTTTTCGCTGCAAGTCACGCCACAGCCGACCGCGCGATCGCAAATCGTGGATCTCGATGGCAACTCGCTGATCAAGCTGTGGTTTGCGCCGCAAAAAACCGAGCAACTGCAAATTCAAGCTCAGTCTCAGGTTGAAACTCACGAATCGAATCCGTTTAACTATTTGATGGAGCCTTGGGCAGCGCGACTGGCGATCGATTATCCCACTTCACTTTTGCTGCAACTTCAGCCTTATCTAACGGGGCAAAACGCCAACTATGCCACCTCGGTTGACCCGATCGCGCTACAACTCGCTCAAGAAATCAGTCACGAAGTTTCAGGCGACACGGTGAACTTTTTAGCAACCCTCAATCAACGCATTTACGAAAGCTGTAAATATCTGGTTCGCGAAACCGGGAAGCCGCTATCACCAGGCATCACCTGGACAGAAAAATTGGGATCTTGTCGAGATCTAACGGTGCTGTTTATCGAAGTGTGTCGCTCGATCGGACTCGCGGCACGGTTTGTCAGTGGCTATCAAGAAGGCGATTTAGATCGAGACGATCGTCATCTTCACGCTTGGGCTGAGGTTTATTTACCGGGCGCGGGGTGGCGAGGCTATGATCCGACGCATGGATTAGCGGTCAGCGATCGTCACGTTGCCCTGGTTGCGAGTGCGGTGTCTGATTATGCGGCTCCTGTCTCCGGCAATTTTAGTCGAGTCGGAGACGTGCAATCCACTATTGACTATCAGATTCAGATTCAAGGACTGTCTTGAGACTGATCCCAATCGATGTTGGGCATCCGTTCAAACGCCTCATTCAGATAGCCCTCCCAAAACTTGCGAATCTGAGCGAGATAAGGCGCACCCCGATCGAGCCGCAATTCATAGCGAATTTTAAAACTATCCGCTTCATACATCACCAGATTAATCGGCGGGCCGACTGAAATATTAGACTTCATGGTTGAATCGATCGACAGCAGCGCACACTTCGCCGCCGCCTCTAATGACGTGTCGAAATTGAGGACACGATCGAGAATCGGCTTGCCATATTTCGCTTCGCCAATCTGCAAAAACGTCGTTTCTTTAGACGCTTGAATGCAGTTGCCCTGACTGTAGAGCATATACAGTTCCGGTTCTTCACCTTGAATCTGTCCGCCCAGCAAAAACGTGCATTTAAAGTCGATGCGATCTTTTTCGAGCCACGATCGATCCCGTTCTTGAATTTGCCGCGTTTTGTCGCCGATGTATTGGGCAACTTCATAGAGACTGGGCAAGGTGTGCAAATTAACCGCTTCCTGAGCTTTAATGTCTCGTTTTAACAGCGTCACAATTGATTGAGTCACCGCCAAATTGCCCGACGTGCAGAGAAGAATGACGCGATCGCCCGGCAGCGAAAAATCAAACAGTTTTTGGTGAGTCGAAACATAATCAACCCCGGCATTTGTGCGCGAGTCGGCAGCCATCACCAAGCCAGCACTAGTTAAAATTCCGAGGCAATAAGTCATAAATAAACTGGGAAACCTACAGCGGTTAGCTATCAAGCAAATCGGGCATTGCAGAATCAAGGTAAAGATAAGCTGCAAGCATTAGCAAACTCCTTGCAAAACCAGCATCAGATTCAGGCTTACGTCATTCCTCAAGACTTAACCGAGCCTGGCTTGTTGAGTGGCGGTAAATGATTACTTCCTTGAAGTTGATGATGAAGACTCGGACAGTCGCTTTTGCAGTTCTGCTTTGTATTCCTGAAGTTGTTTTACATCGGTGGGAGAAGCGTTCTTAATCATTCTATCCACGATTTCAATAGCACTGCTCCAGTCTTTCTTGTCTGTTGCTATTTTTAGGGCAAATCGAAGCTCTTCTTGGTTAGGAATGGATGAGATAGGCGGTAATTCTGTTATTCGCTTTAATGGTTCAACCTGCGGTGTTGGTTTTACTAATTCACTCGGATTTGAATTCGTGTTTCCGTTAGGATTCCGATTATTTCCTGGAGGTAGGTTTTTGGGAGGATTTTTCTGCCCAGATTTGAGCATCCATTGTGGTAGCTGCTCTAAATTCACCTCATTTCCAGCTTTGGGAATCTTAAGTGTCCAGATATTAGCACCTTGTGCAGATAGAGTCATTCTGAACGTACCTGTTGCCCCACTCGTTTTGTCTGTTTTAATTTTGCTTCTCTTGCCATCCAATAGCACTTCGTCTGCACTTGCTCCACCCACTATCAAACCATCTGACATCTTTTCTCCATCAAGTCTGATGAAGCAGCTTCCAGGAGTAGGGTTTTGTGTTTCCATATAAAACCAACCACTCCTTGTATTGAGAGTTCCCAACAGAGTTGCTTTTGCTGGTTTTCCATTCAGTTGATAAGAAATTTCTTCACCTCTGAAAGAGTTGCCATTTTGGGTAATTTGGGCAGATGAACCTCCAGTAATAATGCAAGCGGCTGGAGGTAAAGGATTCGGTTTAGAAATTGGGACAGAATACCCTTGATAGTTATAATCAGGTGTTTTCCACAAACTTAAGAAAATTGCCCCTACTGTACCTATAAGAATTGGGGGAATTAGATGGGATTCTGGGCGCTTCAAACCCAAGAGCAGACCTAAATTATGGCGAGTGACAGCAGCACCATTGCGATCGTCTAACTCTTCCCGTAAAGCAAGTGCCTGAGTCAGGCAAGTATAGGCTATGTCGGTATCACCCAAACAGAGTGCCCGACTGCCCTTTTGATGAAGTGCCCAAGCCTCAGATGCCCGATCCTTTAGGTTTTTTGCAGCCTCTAACTCCCAATTCAAGACCTCTTCCCAGGCACCCCATTGTCCATTCAAGGCAAGCGCCCCCTCTAGTCCGCGACCCATTTGTACAACTTCTTCCCAACGCCCCCCATCAACAGCCGATTCCAAAAGGTTAAAAACTGCATCAGATTCTTTCAGCACAACATCAGGCTGCATTTGATTCTGTTGCATCCAGTCATTGAAATATGTAGTGGCTTTGTCTCGCCAGGGAACTAAGTCCCACTCGGAGCCAAGTGTTTCGCTGTTTTTGAAAACTGCTTTGAGAGGTTCATCTAAACTGTAGCGAGAACCGTCAGATTGAATAAGACCATTTTGGAGCAAGGAGTCTAAGTGATATTTCACCTCAGTAGCTGACAGATCCATTGATGAATTGCCTTTTGGTACAGATGTTGTAGCATCTGATTTAACTTGGGCGACGAGAAGAGTTAAACCTGTTATTCCTAAAACGGCTAAGACTTTCAAAATTCGTCGTGCTGGTTTCGGTAAAGAATTCAGCATTTTTAAGACTGAAGAAGGATCAGAGAATTCTGAGCTTGGTGCATTTGCAATTTCCTCGGCAATCTCTTCCAGTCTTTTGTCATCCTTCCTAGCTTTTCTCACAGCTTCGCGGATTTTTCCAGGATTTCCTTTCAGAAGAATACGCAGTTTTTCAACTGCAAGACGATCCTGATCGCTATCTAAAGGATCTTCTTCGGCAGAGAATTTTCCTGTATTCCATTCTTGTCTTGCTAGTTCCAAAGCTTCATCAGCAGGCATTCCTTCTAAAGGAATGCTTTTGTCACCATCTTTTTCTAAGCAGCGTTTGGGAGAGGCGAGAACAAATTTAGAACCTCTCATATGATCACGTAGAAACAATATGCTCTCTCGTGAAAGTCGAACATCATCCAGTAAAACAAGAGCCTTTTTGCCACCTAATCGGGTTCTGATTTCGGCGTTGGTAAAGTAAGTATGAGATTTGACTCTATAAAAAATGAAAAGAATTGCTTGAAGCAAGTCAGATACAGTTCGATATTTCCCTGCGTCACGAAATACCACCCCATCAGAAAAACTAGTCGTAAGCTCACTGTGATTGGCTAAATGGCGTAGAAGAGTTTCTCTGTCGATTTTAGCTTCTCCATAAAATTCAAGAATTTTTTTGGACTGAAGTTCAGTGATCACTCCCTCAACTTCTTTTCTGCGTCCTACCAAATTGAGGGGAGCTGGCAGGAATCTTTCACGCTCAGTACGAGGGCGATTTCTTAGTCGTTCCTTACTCCAGGCAAGAATTTTAAGTACTTTGCCTCCGTAAGTGATATTGAACTGTATTATAAATTTACCAACAGCTATCTGACCGCTATTGTTGCCCTGATTATTGAGGGTAGTGGAAGACGAAGGAACTTGAGATCGAGGAGATGTTCCTGCTGCTTTAGTAGATTCAGAATTAGCTGATTCAACCTGTCCTTCAGTGTTTGGCTGAGATTCTTGAGTCATAACAACCCTAAGTTTTCTATTCTAGGCAGCAGGATCTCCTCGCATTAGTAACTTTGGATGCACTAGTGAATATCCAAACTTGGGAGGAAACTAATGCTTCACTGGTATCATATCCTAAGCTCTGACGCAAGTAAATTCTTTCATAGTTCATGTGTATTTCTCTAAAGCCAACACTGGCGTTTATTCTGAAAGGTAACTGTTGAGGTTATGTCATGAGTGAGCAAAACCAGTCTGGTAATTCCATCCAAGCTGATATTAAAGGAGATACAAGTGGTCAGATTGCTGTTGGCAGGGGGATAAGTCAAACACAAATCAACTCTACGGCTTCTGTAGACAAGCAATTAACCCAGTCAGATGTCGTCACAGTTCTTGGTGAACTTGATCGAATGATTCGTGACGCTGAGTTACCATCGGATGTTAAAGAGGAATTGACACTTTACCTGGGTGCTGCGAAGAAGGCAGTTGAAAAAGAAGAACCTAAAAAGGTATTAGCCGCAGACAACTTGAAAACTATGGCTGAGACGCTTGAAAACGCTGGCAAGACTGTTGAAGCAGGTAAAAGTCTCTGGGATAAAGTCAAGCCATTTTTGGGGCAAATTTCCGGTTGGTTGGGCGTAGCTAAGGGTTTCTTTTGGTTTTGACCGGGAGAATGTGTTGCTTTATTGCTGACTTGGACAAGCTATCTAGAAGTTGACCCCAGAGAAGTGAACGTTGCTAAATAGCAGAATGATTTGAGTAGGAGTAATCTCCCTGTGGTTTACGGGTAGACACGGGCTGCCCTTGCAGTCCGTTCATCGTTCTGCAACGCCGACTTTTCAAACATTCTTTTAGGGAGGTGCTTAATCAGGCGCAACACGCTTTGTTAGGGCAGATCTGGCTTGTTCTCGATCGTCAAAATGAATTTTTTCAGTGCCCAAAATCTGATAATCTTCGTGTCCTTTGCCTGCAATCAGCACCCCGTCTCCAGGGTTGGCTTGCAAAATTGCGGTGCGAATTGCGGTTGCCCGATCGCTCAACACGATCGGCTGCACAGAGGCAGGAATTCCCGCCACGACATCTTCTAAGATTCTCACTGGGTCTTCAGTTCGAGGGTTATCAGAAGTCACGATCACTCGATCTGCCAGCGTTGCGGCGATGTTGCCCATTAAAGGACGCTTGGTACGATCGCGATCGCCGCCACACCCAAACACACAGATCATTTGCCCTGCAATAAACGGTCTCGCCGCCTTGAGCATATTCTCTAAACTATCGGGAGTATGGGCATAATCTACAATCACGCTGATGTCTTGCCGGGAATTGATGTGAACTTGTTCCATGCGTCCTGGCACCCCTTTAAATTTGGGGAGGGCGTTAACCATCAATTCTAAATCCAGTTCTAAATGCAGCCCGACTGCGATCGCCGCTAGCAGATTTTCTAGATTAAATTGCCCGACCAGTGGCGATCGAAAGGACATATCTCCTTGAGGAGTGTGCAGCATTCCGCTCACGCCATCTGCCCCGTAAGTCAAATCACTCATCCATAAATCGGCTGGCTGCTGCGTGCTGTAGCTCCACACCTGCTGAACAGATTGCTCAATTAATCGCTGTCCGTAGGGATCATCGAGGTTAATTACGGCTCGACCTTTGAGATAGTCGGCGCTAAACAGCAGCGCCTTTGCCGCAAAATAATCGTCCATATCTTTATGGAAGTCGAGATGATCTTGCGTCAGGTTTGTAAACACAGACACCTCAAAGGGGCAGCCCCTCACCCGGCCCTGTGCCAGTGCGTGAGAACTGACTTCCATCACGCCCACTTGACACCCTGCCGCGATCGCCGCCGCAAACTGACGCTGTAAATCGATCGCAAACGGGGTTGTGTGCAGAGCAATCTGCTGAAAGCCTTGCCAACGAGTGTAGAGCGTCCCAAACAGCGCGGCGGGTTGCTGACCTTTCTCTAACAAAAACTCAATTAAATGGGTCGTGGTCGTTTTGCCATTGGTGCCCGTCACTCCCACGAGTTTCAGCTTGCTCGCCGGAAAGTCGTAGAACGCCGCCGCGATCGCCGCACACGCCTGAGTCATATCAGTTGCCGAAATTACCAGCGGGGTCTGAGACTTAAACGCTGGATCGCTGATCGCTTTAGCCGCCGCTTGAGGAGAGACGATCGCCGCGATCGCGCCCGATGCGATCGCGCTTTGCCAAAAGTCTCCCCCATCTACACGAGTTCCAGGCATCCCGATAAACAAGTCTCCAGGCTGACACACGAGCGAGTTGGTCGTCAGTCCTTTAACCTCGGCGCTCAAGGCAGAATGATCGGGCAATGCCTCAATGCCAGGAACCTGTGCCAGTAGATCGATTAACTGCATTTGTTCACTCCTTGCCCCAATAATTTGCGCTTATTTTTATCAAGTTGACGACTCAAACTTCTGTAGCAAGCTTTCTAATTGTTGAACTGTAGCGCGAGGAGAAGGGCGAGGCAAGCGAACAGAATCGGTATAGAGAACTGGAATTTCATATTGATAAGCTTGAAACCAGTCATCGCGGGTCGTGATGTCGCGAATCTCAAGCTCGATCGTCACTGCCCTCACCTCTGCTAGCTTTTCTTGCAAGCCCTCACACAAATGGCATCCAGGTTTGCTATAGAGAACTAATTTCATTATTTGCTTCACCTTCTGATAGAGGAATTGCCGCTCGATCGTCTTTAACGTGTAGTGTCCACCTCACTAAAGTAGGGGAGTTCTACCCCTAATGATTGATCATGCCAGAAGTTACTCCCACGAGCGGACAAATTGAACGATCGCTCTCGCAACGCATTCAAGCAGTTTATAAAGACGAACTAGGAGTGCGCCCTGAGAAAGTAGTCTGTCAGTTTTTTGATCAGAAACTGGCGATCGCTCTCGAAAAAGTCGCGACTCCTTCTGAGCAGCTTTTATTATCAAACGAGCGAGTAGAGTCTGCAAAAGCGCTGCGATCGCATCTAGATATTGCCCTCAAACCTCGCCTGATCGAATTAATCGAAGAAGTTTCGGGTGTTGCCGTCAAAACTCTCCTCAGCGACACTGATCTCACCTACGATGTAGCGGGCATGATTGTCGTTTTAGAAGACGTGCCCCCCGTCCGCAATCTAGAATCGATTCCTAAAGTCAAGAAAGAAAAGATTGCAGAGGTCAATCAGGAAGAATCTACAAGTTAGCCAATCACAACGGTGCGATTTCCGTAGACTAAAACGCGATTTTGCAAGTGCGATCGCACCGCTCTTGCCAACACGACACGCTCTAAATCTTTGCCTTTGCGAATCAGATCATTCACGTCATCTCGATGGCTGACCTGTACTACATCCTGCTCAATAATCGGGCCTTCATCTAAATCTGCCGTCACATAATGAGCCGTTGCGCCAATGATTTTAACGCCTCGCTCATAGGCTCTTTGATAGGGGTTTGCCCCTGCAAATGCGGGTAAAAATGAGTGGTGAATGTTAATGATATTGGGAAATTGAGACACAAATTCCGCACTCAAAACCTGCATATATTTGGCTAACACCACCAGATCAATGTTGTATTGCTGCAAGAGTTTTAGCTGTTTTGCTTCCTGTTGAGGTTTTGTCTCTTTGGTGATCGGGATGTGTCGAAACGCGATGTCAAATTGAGTCGCGATCGCGCTTAAGTTTTCGTGATTGCTAATGATTAACGGAATTTCAGCGTTGAATTCTTTAGCTCGCTGTCGCCAAATTAAATCAAATAAACAATGATCTTGACGGCTCACCCAAACTGCAATCCGAGGCACCGTGTCAGAAAAATGAATTTGCCATTTTGCATTCAGGGGTTGCGCGATCGCGTTAAAGGCAGGCTCAATCACGTCACGGGGAAGATTAAAGCCGTCTAACTGCCACTCAATGCGAACGAGAAACAACCCAGCCAAAAAATCGGTGTGCTGATCGGCGTGAATGATGTTGCCCCCATTTGAGTAAACAAAGTTGGCGATTTTAGCGACTAATCCTTTTTGGTCGGGGCAAGAAAGCAGGAGCGTTGCAGTCGGGCTAGCCAGCATAATTTATGATTCGATGGTCGTAATTATTGTGCCCCCTTCGAGGTTGCATTATTGGTATTTGGGCTACTGGGCGTAGATGACGCTTTAGGGGTTGGGTTGGCTTGTTTCCATTCAGATAGGGGACGATCGATCGCGTTTTGAAAATTGATCGGAACCTGCAACACAGCAAGATCTTGAGAAGAATTTGCGATCGGGTCAGCCAGCGCATATAAAAACTGACGGTTAAAATTCGGTTTGCCCAACAGCAGCCGATGGGTTTGCTGATTGCCGAGCTTTACCTCGATCGTGGCGATTGGGGGATTGAGTCCAAATTCTGCTTGACGGGTGATCGGGGTTAAGAGGGTGCGATCGCTTTTTGCTGTGGCGATCAAATTCAGCAGGAATGCGACAGTTGCCTGATCAGCAGTTGTTTTTTCGGGGGCGATCATTTGCCACGAAGACGTTTTGCCCAGTCCTTTTTGCCCCGCCGGAATCGACATCGGTATCTGCTCAAAACTCAGCGTTTGTTGCGCCGTTTTCACCGTAAATGCCTGAACTTCATCTTCTTTAAACGCAAAAATTGGCTTTGCTTCTGTTTGGGTTGTCTGCGGCTGTGGCTCTTTTCTCAGCTCAGAAAAATAGACATATCCACCCAAAAGCAAGGCACTAAACAGCAAAATTAAAGGAGTTTTTTGAAACTTCATGGAGCCAACGATCGCGATTTAACAGAGTCTGCAAGTAGATCCTAACAGGAGCGCTCGATCGTCCATCATTTAGCGGTCTCGCGATCGCGCTTAACCGACTAACAATTGGCTTGTCTTTTCACGGGTTAGCACCCCCACGATCAACCCTTCTAAGGTCGAATATTCGTCAGAGTTGAGGTTGCCCTGAATATAGTTTGCATAGCAGTGCTTGAGCGCCCATCTGACTGCTTCTAAGTCTGCTCTGGTTTGGGCAGCAAACCGCGCGCTTTCTAACGTCGGATAGGTGTGACGATCGCTCACCGCTAATCGATCGCTTGGCAACCAGCACTGAAACGAGTAGCCCGTTGCTTCTGGCACCAGTTCAACGTGCCAGCCGTGATAGATTTCTTTGCTCATTCGATTAAAACGCTTGACAACTTGATTGACACCCATAAGCAGTGAGCAAAAAAGATGCCTGGGACTAGCTGTCTCTGCAACACCTAGCCCCAGACAGGCGATAACTTCGGTGATTAGCCATTCAGCCCAAAACGAGGGGTTGTCTGAGGCTGAATGGTTTCCCCTTTCCCAGCGACCGAAGCTTTAAATTTGTTGCTCTGACAGTGCCTGATCACAAAGTGTTAGCAAGACAGCCAGACTTCCCAAACTCCTCTAGAAAAAAATGGTAAAGCCCTAATGGGGGAGTTGACGGGGAGAAATCGGGGAGAAATCGGGGAGATCGAGAAACTTTGCCTACTGATTGATTAGCCTGCCTCGGTCTTTTTGAGTCGATAGCCCAATCCGTGAACGGTTTCGATGAAGTCGTCTGGGGCACCAGCGGCTTTAAGCTTTTGGCGCAGGCTTTTAATGTGTGACTTGACCGTCTCCTCGGTTGGCGGGTCTTGCAGCGTCCAGATACGCTCAATGATCCCGGCGCGGCTTAACACTCGCCGCCCATTTGCGACCAAAAGTTCTAGCAGCGCATATTCTTTCGGCGTAAGCTGAATCAACTCAGTCTTGTAAGTGACTTCGTAAGTGCTGGAATCGAGGCGCAAACTGCCCCAGACAAACCCAGTTACGGTGGCACTGCTGCCTCGACGCAAGAGCGCCCGAATTCTTGCCATTAGCTCTTGCAGGTCAAAGGGTTTGACCATATAGTCGTCTGCGCCTGCATCTAACCCGATAATTTTGTCGGCGATCGTGTCACGAGCGGTCAGCATCATCACTGGAGCCGTGAAGTTACGATTTCGCAGGCGCTGACAGAAGCTTACCCCATCGAGTTTAGGCAGGGTCAGGTCTAGCACGATCAGATCATAGTGAAGCGAGTTAAACCAATCCCAGGCGACTTCTCCGTCTTGCACTACGTCTACGGCATACTGGCGATCGGTCAGTGCCTCAGCAAGCACTTCGGCTAGTTGAACATCATCTTCAACCACTAAAATTCGCATGAAGCAGTCTCAATAATTTTCAACTCGACTGCAAAATTCTAACTCTCCTGAAACACGTCTGTTGAAAACATCTCTGTCAACGCCTGCAAATAGGGGATCAAAACCGTCATGTCTGTCGGTGATAATTGCCCGTATAGCTCCCAGCCCATCACCTGCAACATCTCCTGCACCATCTGCCACTTTACCTTCAATCGAGGATAGAGCATCACACAAAGCGGGAACAACTGACGCTGCACCGATGACACATTTCCCTCTAGGGTACACAGACAGAGGTAAACCTGAAACATTTCAACATCGCGAATGCTGGAAGTTCTCACCTCTGAGGAGTTGAGGCTGCCGCTGTAGGTTTGATAGCCCGGATTTAGACGATGAATTTGATCACAGACGCGATGGGCAACCCGGCTGCTGACTGGCAACAAATTCTGCACGGCAATCAACTCAGGAGAATCAGGATCGTGGGCTGCGGCAGCTTGGTACGCATCTTGCAACGGCATGTACATGTGATCGTCCATGACTTTGAGATAGGGCGAAAATAGCCCCTGCTCGGCTGGAGAAAGCTGATCTAAGAGAATTTTGCCCGTGTGATGAAACTGCATGCTGACAAAGCCGATCGCACGCGGATCTGGGTCTGTATATTTTTGGCGCAACCGCCCGCAGTCATCGCCAATCACTACCGAGAGACGCTGGGCTGTAAGCTCGTCGCCATAGGCTAACAGCGCTTTCTCAAACAACTGATGAGAATCTGCGGCAATTTGCCAGGGGTCAAGCAAACTTGAATCAATTCCATGACGCAAAACTTCTGCCGCTAGGAGATCTTCGGTCATCGACCAGGCTTGGGCGCTCGCTAGATTCAGTCTTTGCATCAGCTTCTCAGTGGTGTATTGTCGCCCTTCTGAGGAAGCGTAATTTGCGAGGCGATCGATCTTTTTGATCTGCGCTTCGTCATAGTCTGAAGTCACTGAGACAATATATTTTCGGGCCCAAGTCGCAGCCAAAGTGTGCAGATTTGATTTTGGTTTGTCCGTCGGAGGGCGATCATCAGAGGGGGTTTCGGAGGGGTGAGAAGTCGATGCAGTCTGAGGCGGGGTAGATGCTGATCGAGTCATTGTTTAGCCCAAACTTATCAAAAAGATCAAATATAGACATGTGACTGAACGTACAGCACAAACTGTCGGCGTTCAAGAGGCTTCTGGAACTCATTGCGACAAGTCAGCAGCCGGGGACAATCTAGACTTCAGATTACTCACGATCGCTGATATGTATAAATGCTGAAAAAGGTTCAATTAAAGCTTCAATTGATGAGGCTAAATATACCGTAATGTCAGGTTGAACACAACCAATCTATGAAGTTAAAAATCTTTCGTCACGGAATACTTATTATTTCTTAAAATACAAAGACTTCATAATTTTAAACACAGAATTCTGCATCTAACCTTAGAAAATAAAGGAATGGCTTTTTTGAAATGGTCGTCTGAAGGAAAGTGGTTAGCAACAGGATTTTTGCTATTGATTCTGCTGATGGGAAGCGGAAGTTTTGTATCTTATCAGAATGCGACTGAGCTAATCGAGAGCAGCAGAAAATCGCAACAGACCTATGAAGTGATCAAAACGTTGGGTAATGTCTTCTCGACCATGACGGTTGCTGAGTCAGGGCGACGAGGATATATCTACTACGGCGATCGTAAAGAGCTGACCCGCTATCAAGTCGCGATCGACCAGTTTGAACCTGAGTTGACAGAACTAAGATTGCTGTTATCAAATCACCCCAATCAGGCACCGCGCCTTGTCAAGTTAGAGGCTTTAATTAAGCAGAGATTAGCGCTCTTAGCGCAGTCGATTGATTTGCGTCAAAAAGATCGAGCCACGATTATTCAGCAGACTAAAATTACCGATCGGAGTGTTCAACTTCGAGAGCAAATTCAGGCTGTAATAGCTGAGATGCAATCTGAGGAACAACAGGAGTTAAAGCAATCGATTATTCAATCTCAGACAAGCATTTATGGAAGAAGACTGATCGAGATTTGGTTGAACCTTTTAGGATTCTCGATCTTATTTTTGGGCTTTTTTGCCTTCTACTCACAGTTAATTAAACGCCAAAATGCAGAAACAATTCAACATAAGTTAGCTCAACAACAAGAACTGAGTGAGCTTAAACTCCGCTTTTTCTCGATGGTTTCTCACGAGTTTAGGACTCCGTTGAGCGTGATTTTAGGATCAGCGCAATTGCTGTTAGAAAGTCATCAGCCGTGGACAGCAGACCGAACCGAGAAAAATCTGCGGCGAATTCAATCTTCTGCAAAGTTAATGATTCAACTGCTAACAGATATTTTGACGTTGACTAGAGCAGAAGCAGGAAAGCTAGAGTGCAACCTAGAACTAGTCGATTTAGAAGCATTTTGTTTAAATTTGATTGAAGATTTTGAGTGTTATAGCTTGGCAACTCATTCATTTCAACTGGTTAGCCAGTGTGGATATAGCCACGCTCAGTTAGATGAAAAACTACTCTATTCGACCCTCAGCAACTTATTATCAAATGCAGTGAAATATTCGCCCAAAGGAGAAACGATTCGGTTAATTTTAAGCTGCGATCGAGACACGATCGTGTTTCAAGTTCACGATCAGGGCATTGGCATCTCATCAACCGATCAAGAGAGTTTGTTTGAGCCGTTTTATCGAGGACAAAAAGCCACCACGATCGCCGGAACCGGGCTTGGTTTAGCAGTGGTGAAAAAGTGTGTCGATCTTCAGAATGGCAAGATTTTAGTCGATAGCCAGGAAGGAGTCGGCACCACATTTACGGTCAAAATTCCGCATCTTGATGACGGCAATCTGTGAGGTCATCGCAGCGATCGCCGTGCATTTGCGCTCACCCAATCGACCAGAAATGTCAGCATCAGAAAGCCTCCGAGCGTAACAATTAACGCTTGATAATCAAAGCTACTTAACTGCTCAGTTAGCGATCGTCCGAGTCCCCCAGCACCGACCAGCCCGACGATTACGGTCTCTCGCATACAGACCTCCCATCGGTAGAGCGAATAGGCTAAAAATCTGGGCATCGTCAGCGGCAACACGCCGTAAAGAAAGATCAGTGAGTTTGGCGCTCCCTGTGCCTTGAGCGCTGCGAGGGGGCGCTGATCTTGGTTTTCGATCACCTCTGCCATCAAGCGTCCCAAAATGCCTAAATTGTGTAGACCGAGGGCGATCGCGCCGGGCAAAATTCCTGGAAACATCACAAACAGCACGACTAACGCCCAAATCGGTGCCGGAATCGCGCGGCAGATCAGCAAGACGGCTCGTGACAATAGAAACATGATTTGCGGTAAGCTGCCATTGCCTTGCTGATTAAGCAGACCGCCCGGAAGAAAGAAATTATTTGCCGCTGGAAATGCGAGTAGCAACCCTCCAAACGCAGAGAACGCGATCGCCAGCACTGACATCGAAACCGTCTCGATCGCTTGGGGAATTAGCTGCGGCACTCCACTAAAGTCAGGTGGCAAGGCGGATCGAACAAATTGCCCAAATAACTGCTGAGTGCGAGGTGCCCAGAATTTGCTGAAATCAGGATTGATATACCAAAAACAAAGCGTTAGCAGAAACAGCGCGATCGGAATCAGAATAAAATAATTTTGAGCAGCTTTTTGAGGCGTTTTGCTTTTGTTTTGCTGGAGGTTCAAATCGATACGGCTAGAGCATCCCAATCGCCGCCGCAACCAGGCACTACTCAGATCAACCAATCCGTTAAGAATAAACAGCGCGTAGAAAAATGTCCAGAGTTGCTCATAGCGCAGCGATTGCAAGCTGAGAAAGATTTCATATCCCAATCCACCCGCGCCGATGATGCCTAACACGGCTGCCGATCGAATCGAACATTCAAATCGATAGAACACATAAGATAATAGATTGAGAAATGCTTGCGGTAATAGACTGTAAAAAAATGCAGTCAGGGGAGAAACGCCGCTATTCAGCAAGATTAATAAGGGTGTCCGGGGCGTTTCATCTAAAATTTCAGAAAAAACTTTCGCGGTGATTGCACCAAAAGGAATCGCGATCGCTACGATCGCCGTCAGTGGATCAAGTCCCCAAATGTTGACAAAAAACAGTCCCCAGATCAGTTCATGAATGGCACGAGGAACTGCGATCGCGGCTCGAATCAACAACCAGCAACGCGAAGGTTGACCAAATGATAACCACCAAACCTCAGAGGCTAAAACGCCGCCGATCATTCCTAAAATAACGCTAAAGAATGTTCCGCATACCGCATAAGCTAATGTGGTGACAGTCGCACTGAATGTCGTTTGTAGCAACTCAGTGCTTAAATCTGGATGAACGCTAGCGACTATAAATCGCCACAAGAGCGGTACACCATTTAGATTGAATAAATCTTGTCTAAAAAGTCCGGCTTGCAGAAGCGAGAGGACGATCGCGGCGAGTCCAATCAAGCCCCATTTGAGAGCGGGAGTGATGACAGTCATCAGTGAGATTCCAATCGATATAAGTCTGCAATTAAATCAGGTGAGACTTGGTGAGGAGCCGCATCGAAGAGAATTTGCCCTTGGCGTAACCCAATCATGCGATCGCAGTGACTCCGCGCAAAATCGACATCATGCAGACTAACGACTAGCGTGCGATCGGCTTGTTCAGCGAGATTTTGTAACAGATCCATAATTTCTCGGCTGAGTTCGGGATCGAGGCTGGCGATCGGTTCGTCTGCCAAAATCACGAGCGGATTTTGAACGAGAACTCTGGCGATCGCGACTCGTTGCTGTTGTCCGCCTGAGAGTCGATCGGTGCGCTCATAGAGCTTTTCGGCGATGCCAACTTGACTCAGAGCCTTAACCGCCGTTTCAACTTCTAGCGGCACCATCAGAGATGCCAATGCTTTAAAGAATGACCATCGCCCCAAATGTCCGGCGTTGACGTTGTGAATGACTCGCAGATTATCGACTAAATTCAACTGTTGATAAATCGTGCCAATTTGCTGCTGAATTTGACGCAGACGCTTTGAGTTGAGTTGGCTCAAATTTCGTCCCATTGCCCAGACTTCGCCGCGCGTCGATCGCACACTACCATTCAGCAATCGCAACAGCGTACTCTTTCCAGCCCCGCTTGACCCCACCAGCGCCACCCGTTCACCGGGATAAATTTGTAGACTAATATTCCTCAGCGCAGAGAACTGACCGAACTGCTGAGAAACCTGTTTGAGTTCAAAAACGGGGACTGAAAACGCCATTATTTGATTTTGCCGATCGCGCGTCCGACTTGCTCGATCGTCGCATAGTTCTCGTTTTTAGTTGGCACAAACTTAGCTGCTCCAAACAATTCCAAAATCTCTTTTTGGTCGGGCACATTCGGATCAAGTTTCATCAACGTGGCTTGAACTCTTTGCGGAAAGTCGGCTCCAAATCGCTCCTTCACACTCGGATTCATCACCCAGTGATAATCAAAAAAAGCGGGCGATCGCCAAATTACCTCAACCTGATTGAGATCGATTTTGCCTTCTTTAAGGCGCTTTTGCCAAACTTGCTCGTTCACGACACCTGCATCGTAAGTGCCTGCGGTGACTAGCTCGATCGTCGCATCGTGATTTTTAGAAAAGCCTGCCTGTCCTTTAAAATCGCCTTCCAATTTCACGCCTGCTTGCTGAAGAAAATATTGCGGCATTAACCGCCCAGAAGTCGAAGACTCGCTGCCAAAGGTGAAACTGTGTCCTTTAAGCGTGGTGAGATCTTTAAGATTTTGAATCGGCTGAATGCCACTTTTTTTATTAGCGATAAACAGACTATGAAACTGAGAATCGATATCCCGTTGAGCGATCGCCTCAGCACCCGGCACCTGCAAACGCGCCTGCACACCCGTCAAGCCGCCAAACCACACCATATCCAAGTCACCAACCTTGAATGCAGTCACCGCCGCCGTATAGTCAGTCACAGGCTTATAAGCAACGGGCACCTTTAACTCAGCTTCTAGATATTTTGAGAGCTTGCTGTAGAGCCGCTGTAGCTTTTCGGGATCTTGGTCAGGAATCGCCCCTGTGGTAAAGGTTTTTTGTGTAACTGGTTTCGCCGCATCAGGTGAAGTTGTAGATGAACAAGCTCCCAGCGACAGTAAAGACAAGAACAAGAACCCGGAAAACAGAATTTTTTTCATGGAACATTAGAAATGGATCAAACAAGAATCGCAGAATATCATAAGCGTTAGGATGATTCTGAAATCGATCGCTTTGATTTTGATTCCATTTAGCGACTTAGAATGCTTAATGACTAATTCCTCGATCGAGACCTTCCTTAAAAAATTTGAGCGATTTGGAGTCAATCTCGGCTTAGAAGCGATTCAAAACCTTTTAGCCGAGTTGGGCAACCCGCACGATCGAGTTCCGATCATTCACGTTGCCGGAAGCAATGGCAAAGGGTCAGTGTGTGCCTATTTATCAACAGTGCTGACCGAAGCGGGCTATCGAGTCGGGCGCTACACATCACCACATTTGGTGAATTGGTGTGAGCGTATTTGTATTCGTGACCAGCCGATCTCACCCGCAGATCTCCAGCAAGTATTGCAGCAAGTTGAAGCAGCTATTCGTTTCGATCGCCCATCTCCCACTCAATTTGAAGTGATCACGGCGGCAATGTGGCTCTATTTTGCTCAACAAAAAGTAGATATTGCGGTAGTCGAAGTTGGTTTAGGTGGGCGGTTAGACGCGACCAACGTCTGCGATCAGCCTCTAGTCACAGTGATCACTTCCCTCAGCTTGGAACACTGGCAGCGACTTGGGCCGACCCTCGCAGACATCGCACGAGAAAAAGCGGGCATTCTCAAACCTGGCTGTCTAGCGGTGATTGGTCAAATTCCTAGCGAAGCGGCGACGATCGTCAATCGTCGCGCTTTGGAATTAAATTGCCCCACGATCTACCCAAAGTCCGCCAAAAATCTCGGCAACGGTTGGGCAGAATATCAAGGCATAGAAGAATATGAGTTGAGGCTTGAGACGGGCGAAGAAGGCTCGATCGAGCTAATCAAAACCTTTCAATATCAGTTGCCATTGCAAGGGGCGATTCAACTGCACAATTCAGCCTTAGCGATCGCGGCGCTGCAATTTCTCAGACAAGAAGGCTGGGAGTTTTCTGACGAAGCGATCACGAATGGAATCGCGAAAACCCAATGGGCGGGGCGGCTGCAATGGTTTACTTATTGCGATCGCCAGATTCTCATTGATGGTGCTCACAATCCGGCTAGCGCTGAGGTGCTGCGTCAATTTGTAGACACGTTAGAAAAATCTCCCATTCATTGGGTGATGGGAATGCTATCGACTAAAGATCACGCTGATGTGTTTAAGGAATTGCTGAGAAGCGGCGATCGGCTTGATCTCGTTCCCGTTCCTGGTCACAGTTCTGCAAATCCTCAAGAGTTAGCCATTCTAGCGAAACAAATCTGCCCTGATTTAGCGGATTGTCGCGTTTACGAAAACGTGTTTTTAGCATTAGAGTTAGCGATGCAGAAATCGGATCAAAATCTAATCGTCTTGTGTGGATCTTTGTATTTGATTGGTGATTTCTTTGAGAAGACCCGATCACCGATTTGAAGTACGATCGATCTTCTGAGAGCTTCTTACTTACTTACTTACTTACTTAGTCAGGCTGTGATTAGGTGTGATCTGCCTTGAGGAGCAAACTTGTCCGATTTTACAAATGGTATTAACCGTGAGATTTTTCTAGATCCAAGACACATTGCGAAACACCTACCCAATACGGCATCAGTGCAGCGATCGTTGAGACGAGGAAGATCAGCGCACGTTTTCAATGACAAAGTGACGATGGATCGAGTTGCTCAAACCATCATTGAAAGGGGAGAATATACAGGTATCGTTCGAGAATATGAGCGTTACGGTTTACTCTTTACTGAACCGATCGCTATCGAATTGATCCGAATGGTTCAACGATTCTTTTGTTCTACGGCGAGGTGAAGATTGATGCAGAAAACCGATATCACGTCATTCCCCGTACCCGATCGAGTGCAGGATGATTGGCAGTTTGCCGAGGTGTGGATTGAGCCAATGCTGTCGCCGCCCTACATTTTGCTGCTGTTAGGTGAAGAGTCGGGAAGTTGTCGTATCTTCGATCCTGCAAAAAACTATACAGTCATTTTTGCAAGTTCCACATACGACGAAGCGCAACACTGGCTATTGGAAGATGAATATGAACCCTTGGAAGGGCGACTTTCTGCATCTGAATTGCAGTGAGGGCAAATCCGAGCCTTATTTAATTCATGACTCTAAGAGGATGGTTGATTGGCTCGATCGCTCAACCACCTACTCAAAGATTTGTAGTCAATAATTACGATCGCCCGTTCCAACCTTGAGCCGCATCATTAATCGCTTGATCGATCGTCTTTTGCCCCAACATTGCCGCTTGCAGATTTTGATAAATCACTTTCTGCAACTCTTTAACGTTCTTCATCGCCGGAATCAAAACTTCTGCACTTTTGAGCTGACTCGCACTCACAATTCTGGCTTTGTCTACCGCAGTTGCATTGGCAGGAAGCGTGGTGAAATAGCTATCTTGTGACGCTTTAATCGTCGAGGGCAAAACGTTTGCAGCTTTGGCAAACGCCAGTTGATTTTCATTGTTGGTGACAAACAGCGCAAACTTAAGTGCGGCATCGGGCTGATCGGTGTCTTTAGGAATCAACAAATCCATCACTGCGATATTCTTTTTGCCTGTGTCACCTGTGATTTGAGGAGCCGATGCCGAGACTTGAGCGATCGATGGCGCATTTTTCTCGATCGTCTTCAAAAACTCTGCACCCGATGCCAAAATTGCGGTTTGTCCTTGTTGATAAAGGTCGATCGCGTGACGGTGCCCCTCGGTCAGCACTTCTTTGGGCATCAACCCATTTTTATACATCTCCACCCAATATTGAAAGGCGGCTTTGCCTTGCGGAGTATTGAATGCCGCTTTGCCTTGACCATCGATTAACTGCACCCCCATTTGCACAAACGATTCGAGAATCTCGCCCGAATCTTCAGGAACTGCCGTCGCAAAAAAGGCGTATTTTCCCGTTTTATCTTTAATTTGCTTTGCAGCTTGAGCCAGCTCTACATAGGTTGCGGGAGGTTTGCTCACGCCCGATCGCTTCAGCAAATCTGTGTTGTAAATCGCCACTCTAGTCGTCAGATACCACGGAATTCCGAAGCTCTTGCCGTTGAGTGTGCTCGACTGCCAAATATTTGGGAGATATTGCTGACGCACCTCGGCAGGAATCTTAGCATCGAGATCTAACCAGGCATTGCGCTCGGCTAGCTGGGTGGCAAAATTTGGGTTGAGATTCACTACATCGGGCGCACTCTTTGCCACCACTGCCGTGAGAATCTTGCGTTCCATCTCTGCCCAGGGCACATCGACCCACCGAATTTTCACCCCCGGATTTTGGGTCTCAAAGTTTGTGATCAGTTGATTGAAATAATCGGTGTATTGCGGCTTGAGCTGCATCGTCCAAAATTCTACTTCTGGCTGACCCGATGCCTGGTTGCTGCCCGAAGGCGCACTGCCTGTGCCACAACTCACCAGCCAACTCAGTACACATCCCAACAGGGCAAACAGTCCAAACGTTTTCCAGGTTCTAATCTGACGCATCTTCTCTATTTAAATGGCGATCGCGTAGCTTAGTCTACCTGATCACCAGAGTCCTAAAATCTGAGTTTTGAGTTGAGTCTACTCACTCAACGCTTTCCTCTCTTCAGATAGATGTGATGGGTTATTAGGTACTCCAATATTTCTGAATTAACAATCACCTAAAAGGACAAGCATGATAATCAGGGGTTCACGAATTGGAGCGATCGCATCGTTCACCTTAATATCTCTATCGTCTGGAATCTGGCTCAATCGAGCGATCGCGCAAGTTGGGTCAGATCAACCCGTCAAAAATCCAGGCGTTTCAGGAATTAGCAGTCCCACTCCATCGGGGAATGGCGGCGCAACGATCGATCAGCCCGTAACCAATCCTGGCGTTTCAGGAATTAGCAGTCCCGCTTCGTCTGAGAATAATGGAGCGACGATCGATCAGCCCGTGACTAATCCTGGCGTTTCAGGAGGGAGTTTTCCGACTCCTGCTTTGGGTCAGCCAAATCCTACCTTTGACGGCTCTCAACCTGTCACCAACCCAGGCACTTCTGGAATCAATACTCCCAGCTTGACCCAGCCTAGTCAGCCTGCAAACCCAGACACGATTCGCACGATCGTGCTGCCCAGCGATATTCCGAGTGCGATCGTTCAGCCCCGCACTAATCGAACTCCTCCGACCAGAACGCCTCAAGTCACTCAGCCAGTGACCCCGCAAGCCACACCCACCCAAATAGACAACGGCAGAGCCACGACCGGGTTTATTAAAACAGCAGTCCCTACTCAGCTAGCCAATAACCCCAACACCCAGAGATTAGACGCTCAACTGCTGCAAGCCACCTGCTCACAAAATTGGCAAGGTGCGATCGCCATTGTTGATCGAGCGTTAGAGAGTGCCCCTAATCAAACGTATCGATCGCAACTCAGAACCTACCGCAATCGCCTCGAATCTTTGTCAAGCGCGAGAACTACGATTCCTAACTGGTCACAAAAGTGCACCGGAGGATGAAAGACTGAAGGATGAAACCTGAAAAAGTTGAAGCCTGTGTTGCAATTGTGACACGGGCTTTCTGTATTTAGCGAGAGGCTTTTCTTTTGATACTTAATTCCACCTAGCAATTTGTCGTCGAACTTTTAAGGCTTGCGCCTGATCTCTCTTGAGCCGCTATCACAAACTTTATTTTTCGATCGTCATTTTCTGAAAATGCGTGTACTATTCACAAATGAGTTCCCGATCAAGCGCTTAGAGGAGAATTTTTTAGCCACAAGTTGATTGCAGATTCCAGCACCTAACCAGTCGATCAAACTAGTTTATCTGAGTCAAAATGATTTTTGTTTGAGAAGAAATCACCGAAATTGACTCAGCAGATTGGTCGATCATTTCGGGGTAGTCTGAATTCGTCAAGCAAAATTATTTGCTGATTATTCAGTCGATATTGCAGAATGAACCCCAAATCTTTGTATCTTTGTGTGCAAACGAGTCATTCTGAATTAAATTGTGTACTATGCTCTTGAACCCGACCGTTTTACGGTTATTCCTTCCCCAGCTTCGGTTCCAAATTATCTCTTAGTGGGCTAACAAATCTGTGGTTAACGGTCTAAAAGGTCTCTTTTCTAAAAAGTCTAAAGGGGTTGGCATAGAGTTAGCCCCCGATCGGATCAATATTGCCCAGTTACGTAAGCAAGGTTCAGGGTTTCGGCTCGCTAGCTACGTGACTGTTCCCGTGCCTGACGGGGTATTTCAAGAAGGGCAAATTGTCGATCCTCCCGCCATGTCTGAGCTAATTCAAACCGCGTTATCAGACAACAAAATTAAAGTTAAACAAGCGGCAACCGCCGTCCCAGGGGGGCGCGATACGGTGACTCGAATTATTCCGGTTCCCGCAGAGCTTGACGATCGGGAACTGCGAGAAATGGTGTTAAACCAGGAAGCCGGGTTATATCTGCCGTTCCCTCGCGAAGAAGCCGACGTAGACTATCAAAAACTCGGTCTATTTATTGACGAAGACGGCATTGAGAAAGTTCAGGTTTTGCTGGTAGCAACGCGCAAAGAAATTACAGACACCTATATTAATACTTTCCAACAAGCAGGGCTGCAAGTTGATGTTTTGGAGATTAGCAGCTTTTCACTGATTCGCACCATTCGCGAACAATTGAGACAGTTTGCGCCTCAAGAAGCTGTAGCTTTAGTGGATATCGAGTTTGAAAGCACCGAGATCTCAATTACCGTCGATGGCGTGCCGCAATTTTCGCGCACGGTGCCGATCGGCAGTTTCCAAATTCAAAGTGCTTTGTCACGAGCAATGAATTTGCCTCCTTCTCGCAGCATCGATTTGCTGCAAGGCATGACCATTCCGGCCAACCCAATGGATACGATGGGCAGTCCGAGAATGAGTCCGGGCACCAATCCCGGAACGGCGGCAATGCTGAGAGTTTTGGGCGAACTGTCTGACGAACTGCGGCGATCGATTGATTTCTATCTCAATCAAGGCGAAAACCTGGAAGTGGCTCAACTCCTGCTGGCCGGCCCAGGTGCCTCGATCGGGCAACTCGACGAATTCTTAACGCAACGCTTAAGTCTGCCCTGCAACTCGGTTGATCCTGTGGCGGCGCTCTCGATCGAAACGCCTCAAGAGATTCCGTTAGCGGCTAGACCAGGGTTAGGCGTTGTGTTGGGGTTAGGATTGCGGGAGGCATGGTGAGATGTATAGCTTAGACATTAATTTTCTCAACGATCGACCAGAATACAAAACCGATGGTGCTAGACGAGCCGGACGAAAAACCTCGACCTATGTGAGCGACGATCGTCGCCCCCTCTATTGGGGGTTAGCGGCTGGGGTTTTCTTTCCGATCGCGCTGTTAGCGTTGTGGGGCTTTCTGCAAGTCAGAAACGCCGACCTAGAGCGACAGCAAGTAGAGTTAGACGCTCAACTGGGCAACCTCGAAGCTCAGAAACGAGACCTCGCATTGATCAACGCTCAAATCAAGCAAAGCACTGACGAAACTCAAGCGCTGGCAACGGTGTTTAACCAAATTAAACCCTGGTCAGCGATGGCGCAAGATATTCGCGATCGCTTGCCGCCCAACGTGCAAATTGCTGGCATCACGCAGGTTGACCCCGCTAAAACTCCAGCAAAACCTGCGGTGGCGGGTCAAGCGCCAGCCCCTGTGTCGGGGCTGATCCAGATCGATGGCGTGGCAAATTCGTTTAACGATGTCAACGACTTTCTTTTAACCTTGCAACAATCTAACTTTTTGCAGAGCGCTCAAACCAAGCTCATTAGTGCAGAACTCACAGATTCTCAAGCATTGCAAAGTTTAGATTTAGCTGGCTCTAAGGCTGGCGGCTCAAGCGCCAACTATGAGACCCCCAAACTGCCGCCACGAGTTAAGTTTTCGCTCCAAACTGCCTTGAGCGAAGTGCCTGCCTCTGAGCTGATTCGCGAACTCGATCGTAAAGGAGCCGTTGGACTCGTGACCCGTATTGAAGCCCTCAAAGAAAAGGGAGTGATTAAACCATGACGGCAGGTGGAGATTTTATTCCTCAAGATTCAGACTTTGATCCGGGTCCCAACTATCCGGTTGTATTTGGCATTACGCTCACGCCTGTCATCTCCGGCATCGCTCTAGCAGCCGCAGGGCTGATCAGCGCTGGCTTGCTCTGGAATTATGTGGTCAGCCCTACCTGGGAAGCGTATCAATCGCTAGATGCCAAAGTTAAAGAAAAGAATGAGCAACTTAAGGAACAGGCATCGATCAAACAACAGATTCAGGATGCCAAGACAAAGCTCACGCAAGTGAATCAGCAACGCGATCAGGTTTTAGCTTTATTTGCAACCGACAAGACGTTAGATACGTTGTTGCTAGACATCAATCAGTTGATTGATAAAAACAACTCAGGTCGCATTGCGGCAACTAAGGCAAAGCTTAACAGTTGCCCTGCTTGGGTACGCGATCAATATTCTGATATTGTCACCTACCAAAAATTTGAAGACAAAGTAGGCGCTTTGGTCGCTGATGCCAAGCTAAAGAAATTTACGCCTAATGTCAAAGGCACCGAGGTGATTGCCGATGGTTCGCTCGGTGCGCCGATCGACAACAAGCTCAAGCGTCAATCGATTGACGTGCAGTTTGAGGGCAACTTTAACCAAACTCAATCCATTTTTAGAACGATCGAGCGTCTTCAGCCGTTGCTGCTGATCAAAAATCTCAAGATTGAGGTCGGCGATAAAAACCGCGCACTGGTTCCAGGCGGTCTCTATGAAATTGCGCCGGGGGGCATCGTGCGCTTTTTAACCAACTGCCAGCCCGATGCCAAAATCACGACTTCCTTTCAAATGGAGGCGTTGATACCTCTCAATGCGGCGGATAAGAAGGCACTCGTGCCCACTCCTAGCCCAACCGCTTCACCCAAATAGTCAGAGCGGCGGCAAGACCGCTCGATTTACGTTTTAATCCCATCGTTTTTAAGTTGAGAGAGGAGTGAACCCGTGAAGGAGTTTTATGGAATCGGTGCAGCCACTGCCGCGATCGTGCTGGCGGCAACTCAGGCAGCAAGTGCAGCCCCAACTCAAGTCACCAATGTGCGCTTAAATCCCAGTCGATCGGGGGTCGATGTGGTGTTAGAAACTCAGGCGGGCGATCGCGCTCCGCAAGTGTTTAACGTCAACCGCGGCAACACTTGGACGGCTTATATTTTCAATACGCAGCTACGCGGCGGCCAGTCTTTTCAGCAAAATAACCCAGCACCAGGCATCGCCTCGATCGCGGTCACACCCGTCGGTGGCAATGGCATTCAGGTGACCGTAGTGGGGCAGGGCAATACCGCTCCGACTGGGCAAATTGCCAGCCGCAATGCAAAAGGCGTGATTTTGAGCGTCAGTGGTGCTGGCGGAGGGGGAGCGCCCGTTGCTCAGGCTCCTGCATCAACGCCTGCTGCACCGTCTGCAACGCCTGCTCCACCGCTTGGGGTGCCGATCGCGCCTCTGGTGCCCAACCCAACGATTACGACTACTCCGCCTACGGTGCCAGTGGCTCCAGTGCCGCCCTTTTTGCCGAGAGCCGTAGCTCCACCCGTTGGAGATATTACAGTCGCGCCGATCGACGTGTCGCCTTCCTCGATCGATTTGGGTTCCGCAGAACGCATTCCTCGGCTCGTGCTGCGCGATGCTCCAGTGCGAGAGGTTTTGTCTCTACTTGCCAGAGCCGCCGGACTCAACTTAGCCTTTAGCGAATCTCCGGGCGGACAAACTGGCACAGCCGCCGGACAAGCGACTCGATCGGGCGGCCCGACAATCTCGCTTGATATTGAAAATGAGTCAGTGCAAGATGTCTTCAACTATGTGTTACGGCTGGCTTGCGTCCCTGTTGCAACAACCGGGCAGGGTGGGGGCGGTCAATGTGGCAGCCTAGAAGCAACGCGCTCAGGGCGAACCATTATTGTTGGCACCCGGTTACCTAACTCGGCTCGTGGGGCATTGGCTCGGAGTCTGCGCCTCAATCAAATATCTGTGAGCAGTGCCGTCAACTTTTTGGTGGGCTTGGGGGCAGAAAGCGCGGTGACCAGAGAGCGGCAAGTCAGAACGGTGATCGCTCAGTCGGCATCTCAGCTAGAAGGTGCTCAACAAACTACGGCAAACCAGCCAGCCACTACCGAGACCACGACAGAAACCAGAGTCGAGGTTCAGCGCGCTGAGTTTAGAGATTCTACGCCATTTCTGCGAGGCATGCAGGTATCAGGCGATGAGCGCACAAACTCCATCACGCTGATCGGCACCGCTAAACAAATTGAACTGGCAACCAGCCAACTGATTCAGCTTGATTCAAGACGGCGGATGGTAGCAGTCAACGTCAAAGTGATTGACGTAAACCTGCTGGCACTGCGGCGATTTGGCACGACGTTCTCGTTTGGGGTCGGGGATTCGCAGATCCTTAACCAAGGCGGCATTGCGGTGCTTAACTTTGGTCGAAACACCCCTGGGTCAAGTTCGGCGACCTCGGATGGTACCGGAAGCACGATCGGCACAGTTGTGAACATCGCTGGTGGTGCTTCACCCGTTGATTTTATTCGTAGCTTTTTTGCCCAGCTACAGGCTTCAGTGGTGAGCGGCAACGCTAAGATCTTGACCGACCCGACGCTAGTTGTGCAAGAAGGGCAAACCGCAACGGTTAACTTGACACAAGAAGTGATCACAAACTTTGTTCAGAATGTGACTGGGGGGAGGAATGATGTGCAAACTGTAACCCTGACGGCTGAGAAGAGATCTGCTGGGTTGATTTTGCCCGTTAAGGTCGATCGCATTGATGACAACGGCTTCATTTCTCTATCGGTTGCTCCGTCGATCTCTCAGCCTGAGAGCACTCAATCTATCAACATTGCTGGCATCAATGGCTCACCTGGCTCAAGTAATATCATCACGCTGTTGTCTGAACGAAAACTAGAGTCAGGTCAAATCCGGCTAAGGGATGGTCAGACGTTAGTGCTTTCCGGGATTATTCAAGAGCAAGACCGCGCTACGGTAACGAAGGTGCCGATTTTAGGAGATATTCCAATTTTGGGTGCTTTATTTCGCCGCACCGAGCGCAATAACCAACGCCGAGAAGTGATTGTGCTGCTGACTCCGCAGATTATTGACGACTCCGATCGCTCAACCTACGGCTATGGCTACACGCCAGGGCCGGAAGTGCGGCAGGTCTTGCAGCAAAATCCAGGCAGTCGCTAACCTCTAGATAGGCGACTTGCTAAACCATTGAAGATACGCTATGAGAGCCAGAATTCAGGATGTTTCTTGAATTCTGGCTCTTTGTTTGAAAGAATGGTTCTCAGGCTTAATGAAACTTCCCGCTTGGCTGCCCCGTTTCCGTCATGAAGTTTGGATTCTCGCCTTGGGTCGGTTGCTCTCACAAGTTGGCACCGGATTCACCCTATTCTATGCGCCAATTTTCTTTGTCAATCAGGTTGGGCTATCGGCAACCGCTGTCGGGTTAGGGATAGGCAGTGCCTCAATTTCTGGCGTGGTTGGGCGTGCCCTCGGCGGCACCTTTGCAGACTCAAAATTTTGGGGACGTAGACGGACTTTATTACTGTCAGCGGTGGTTTCTTCGATCGCTTCATTCACCCTAGCAGGGGCCTATAATTTCCCAGCTTTTGTCGGCGGCAATCTGCTCATGGGGTTGGGAATGGGGCTTTATTGGCCGGCCACCGAAGCAGTCGTAGCCGACTTGACAACTCCTCTTCAACGCAACGAAGCTTACTCGATCACCCGTTTGTCGGATGTGTTAGGGCTGGGCATCGGAGTCGTTCTGGGCGGGTTGCTGATCAGCTCAACAGGCTCGTATCGATCGCTCTTTCTGATCGACGGATTTTCATTTTTAGTCTTCTTCGGGGTGATCTATTTCGCAATCGCTGAAACCAATCCATTTGTTGAGAGAACTCGTGGACAAGGATGGACGATCGCATTCGCTGATAAGCGTCTATTAGTGTATGCGCTAGTGAACACAATATTTACGACTTACATTGTGCAAATTGATAGCACGATGCCGCTCTATTTCAGTAACTTTCTGCACTTAGATAACGCTCATCGGGGCTTTCCTCCCCCTGTGATTAGCGCTTTGTTTACAGCCTATTTGACGTTATCGGTGATTTGCCAATTGCCGATCGCGCGTGCTTTCAATCGATTCAGCCGTTCCAAAGTGTTGATGCTATCAGCGTCGCTGTGGGGAGTTGGGTTCGCTCTGATCGGCATTACCGGAATCGTCTCGCAAGGGCACCTCGTTTGGGCAATCTTAGGCATGGGTGTCTTGTCATTCGCAACGATCACCTATACGCCTGTGGCATCTGCGCTAGTCGTCGATCTAGCGCCCGAATCGCTGCGAGGAGTTTATCTAGCCGTCAACTCTCAGTGCTGGGCCGCAGGTTATTTTATTGGCCCTCCCTTAGGTGGATGGGCATTAGATCAATCCACGACGATCGCTCATGGTTTGTGGCTATTTCTCACCTTGAGCGTTGTGGTCGCGATCGCCATTTTGCGACGGCTTGACCAAATGATCAAAGCAGAACTATAACGTCCAAACTGTCTCGATCCAAATTGCGATTACGCCGTCTAGAGCGCGTACACTTTATTACGGTCGATTCTTTTTAATGCAAGGTTGTCGAGCACGAGCGCTATGTTCAAAAGTCGCCTTCTTCTCAGTTTGGTTGCCTTTGCGGTTAGCTTTGGTGTGAGCTTTGTGACCAGCAGAGACTTTGGTCGGGCATTGCTGACAGGATTGATTACATTCTTTGCAAGCTTGGTTGGGGTTGCGGTCGCTGAACGTCGCTATCATCAGTTATTTGAGCAACGCTCCGCAGAGTTGATGGCGCACATTCGCGGGTTGCAGCGCCAGCGATCAGAGGCTTATGAGTCGCTGCTTGCTATTAGCGAAGAGCACGATCGCATTGCCCAAGACCTCGATTCTCCCCCAAGTCAACCTATTTATAAACCTAGAGCCGCCGTTAGTTGGAACCTCGCTCACCCTTCGGCTCCAGTTCAAGCGCCGACTAGCCAGGTTCATCTGCGTCAGACCAAACTTCAGGCACTAGAGCGCCAAGAAGCAGACCTCAAAGAGTCGCTGTCGTTCACTCTTTCAGCCAAGCAGCAAGCAGAACTGAATCTAACCACAACTCAAGCGGAACTGAACCAAATCAAAGCGCAAATTCTAGAACAGAAAAACACGAAAGAAACTTTGATTCAGGAGATCGCCGCGCTAACGGGTCAAAAACAGCGCATAGAAGCTGACTTATTGACCTTGCAGCCGCAGATCAACGAGTTAGAACGCTATCGATTGGAACTCGATCAGTTTTTACTTTCAGCCGAACCCAAACGCCAACAAGTTGAAACTGGCTCAAAATCTCTGCAAACGGCGATCGAGCAATTGCAGCTTCAAATCTCATCTCTGCATGAAGAACTTGGTCAGTTAGAAACCCAAATTCTCGCTCGTCGTCAACAAAAAGAAACCCTCGACCACGAAATTTCAGCGTTAAAGAAAACGTCAGTCCCCAATCAAGTCACCGACGTAACTCACAAAGTCGCAATCGTGCCAGTCAATCAACGCTCGAATGGCACGGTAATCAAATCGGCTTCTCCAGACTTGCCAGTTGAGTGGACTCAATTTTTTACTCACCTGTCAGATTCGGAATTAAAAGCACTGCGCGCGATCGCCGAGCAAAAAAATCTCATGCCCACGCTCAAAAAAATTGCAGAAGACAATCTCACCATGCCTGAGCTTTTGATCGACGCGATTAACGAACGCGCCCTCGATACGATCGGCGACATGATTTTAGAACCCGGCTTAAGCAACACTCCCGCTGTGATTGCTGAAGAATATCGCTCGATCGTCCAAAAACTCATTCATCTCTAAATTAATGCGTTACTTTTCCTCTTGATGAGTATTATAAAGAGCCTCTCGACTCTTCCTGGAATTGTCTTATTTAATACTGTTTTCTACAGAAAATAAGCTTACCCCTCACACATTCAACTGATAAAAATATGGTTCAGTCCACATCGCCTACTCTTTTCGTCAATCCCACAAGCGGCAGCGATAGCGCAGCAGGCAGTCAAGTTTCGCCCTTTAAAACGATCGCGCGCGCCCTGCAACAGATTAAATCTGGAACCAAAATTCAACTCGCCCCAGGCACCTACAGCACGGCAACGGGTGAAACCTTTCCGATCGTCATTCCTTCTGGCGTGACCATAGTGGGCAACGAATCCAATAAAGGCAGCGGCATTCAAATCACAGGTGGCGGCATCTTTGCCAGCCCCACATTTGCCAATCAACTGGTGACGTTTAAGTTAGAAAATAACGCCCAACTGCGAGGAGTCACCGTCACCAATTCTGAAACGCGCGGCACCGGAGCTTGGATCGAATCGACCGCACCCACGATTGCCAACTGCACCTTTGTAAATTGCAAACGAGAAGGCGTTTTTGCGACAGGCACCGCCAACCCCGTCGTCAATGACAATGTATTCTTTCAAAACGCCGCCAACGGAATCTCGATCGTCCGCGACACAAAAGGCGAGTTTCGCCGCAACGTCTGCCAGAACACTGGGTTTGGGCTGGCGATCGGAGACAACGCCGCGCCCTTGATCGCCGACAGCCGCATCTTTGAAAACCGCTCTGGTATCGTGTTGTCAAAAGCTGCCCGTCCTGTTTTGCGCGGCAACATCGTCGAACGCAACACCGAAAGCGGGTTAATTTCGTTAGAGCGATCTGTCCCTAACTTAGGCAGCAGTCAAGATCCAGGCGGCAATATCTTTCGAGATAATGCTGAATTTGATTTTGAGAATGCGACCAGTCCACCGATCACGATCGCATCGGCTGGCAACCAGATAACGCCAACCAAGGTAAAAGGCCCGATCGAGTTTCTTGTCAGCGAAGTTCCGACTCCTACGCCTACGCCGACTCCCAGCCCGATTCCAACTCCTGCACCCACGCCGACTCCCAGCCCGATTCCTACACCGACTCCGACTCCCATTCCAGTTCCGACTC
The DNA here is from genome assembly GCF_001895925.1 of Phormidesmis priestleyi ULC007. Lineage (GTDB taxonomy): Bacteria > Cyanobacteriota > Cyanobacteriia > Leptolyngbyales > Leptolyngbyaceae > Phormidesmis_A > Phormidesmis_A priestleyi_A. Next base: position 36,900 of record NZ_MPPI01000039.1, read on the forward strand.
CGACTCCCACGCCGACCCCGACTCCCGCTCCAGTTCCGACCCCTGTGCCCGACACTGGATTAAGCGACATTCGAGGACATTGGGCAGAAGCCTTTATTCAAGGATTAGTCAGTCGAAGTCTGATTAGTGGCTTTCCCGATGGCACCTTTAAGCCCGAAGCTCCCTTGACCCGCGCTCAATATGCCGCGATCGTAGCCAAAGCCTACGATCTGCCGCTCAAACAAGCCGCGACAAATTTCTCAGATGTGCCAGAAAACTTTTGGGCACGCGATTTCATCATCAAATCCAATCGAATGGGCTTTATTGCGGGCTTCCCGGATGGCACCTTTCGCCCCGGTCAAAATCTTACCCGCGTTCAGGCGCTAGTGTCGCTCGTCAACGGGTTAGGACTCACAGGCGGAACGCCTAGCGCGGTCGGGGCTTATAGCGATCGGGCTGAAATTCCCAGCTATGCAACCGATTTAGTGGCGACGGCAACTCAAAAGCGCCTTGTCGTCAACCACCCTAATGTGGCGCAACTGCGGCCCGTGATGGATATCACCCGTGCTGAAGTCGCCGCTCTGGTTTATCAATCGTTAGTGGCAACCAATCGTGCCCCCGCGATCGCATCTGCGTTCATCGTCGATCCAGATACCTCAGTGGCAACGTTTTCAGATATTCAACAGCACTGGTCAAAAGATTTTGTTTTGGGTCTAGCCAGTCAAAACTTCATTAAGGGGTTTGCTGATGGCAAGTTCCAACCCGATGCCCCAATGACTCGCGCCCAATATGCCGCCATCATCGCCAAGGCCTTTAACCCGGCTCCCAAACGCAATGCCTTCAAGTTTTCTGATGTGGCGGCCGACTTTTGGGCAAAGCCAATGATCGATCAGGCCTATCGGGCTGGCTTCATCTCCGGTTTCCCTGACGGCACCTTTAAGCCTAATCAGAATGTGACGCGACTTCAGCTAGTGCTGTCACTGGCAAGCGGGTTTAACCTGCCGCCCGGAGATGTTAGCGCCTTGAATTTGTATGACGATCGCAGTGCCATCCCGCAAAATGTGCTCGATCGCGTAGCCGCCGCAACCCAAGACCGGATCATTGTCAACTATCCAAATGTGCGCCAGTTTAACCCCAACCGTGATGCCACCAGAGCTGAGGTGTCTGCAATGGTTTACCAAACGCTGGTGCGAGATGGCAGAGTGGCATCGCTAAACTCACAGTACATCGTCAACGCCTGATTCGAGGGGGATCAGCCCCAAACCTGATCCCTAACCCCTTTTTTAGGTTCCGTAAAATGGGAGAATACTAATTGAATTAACCACGATCGCAATTTTACAGCTATGGCACAAATGCAATTTTCCAGGGGTGTTGATGAAGATGTGACTCCTGATGTTCGGTTGACTCGCTCTAAAGATGGCACGAGTGGAACCGCTACTTTCTACTTTGAGAAACCCACAGCATTGAGCAATGATGTCACCGAAGATGTCACCGGGCTATACATGATTGATGAAGAGGGCGAAATCATCACTCGCGAGGTCAATGCCAAATTTGTCAACGGCAAGCCAGAAGCACTAGAAGCCCTCTACGTCATGAAATCAGTTGAAGAGTGGGATCGCTTCATGCGCTTTATGGAACGCTATGCCGAGCGCAACGGATTGGGCTTTTCTAAGTCATCATAGTGGGCACTCATGACCCAACATCCTCACCCTGACGCTCCCGGGGTGACTGTTTCTTGCGCTGTCATTACCGTGAGCGACACCCGCACGCGTGAAACCGATCGCAGCGGTCAACTGATCCAACAGCTTTTATCGAATGCTGGGCACTCGATCGGGTTCTACACCTTAGTAAAAGACGAACCGGATCAGATTCGTTCACAGATCCAAAATTTAAGCGAACGTTTGGATCTGAGTGTCCTCATTGTGAATGGCGGAACGGGGATCGCACCTAGAGACACGACCTACGATGCGATCGAGAGCCTTCTAGAAAAAACCTTACCAGGATTTGGAGAACTTTTTAGATTCCTCAGTTATCCAGAAATTGGGTCAAGAGCAATCGCGTCGAGAGCGATCGCCGGAGTCTATCGCGGCAAACTCGTGTTCTCGGTTCCGGGTTCTTCAAATGCGGTCAGACTTGCCCTAGAAAAATTGATTCTTCCAGAACTTGTGCATTTGGTGAACCAAATATCTGGAGGTTAAAATTCTTCCTTAACTTCAAAGATTGGATGTTCTACACGGCTTGAATCCATTCTTTCACGTCGTACTCAGTCCAGATCTGGTTTTGCCAATAGGGGTCAGCTTCAACAACTTGACGCACGGTTGCCTCGTCTTGCGCCTCATAAATAGCGAAGACTTTTGTGAGATCTTTGGTCGGACCGATCGTCACCAGCACTCCCGCCGCTTTTTGTTTTGCCAGCCCATCTAAATGTGCCTGACGATAAGGAGTCCGTTTTTCTAGAACGTCCTCGCAATAGCTTCCCCACATCACATATTTGGGCATTGCTCGCGCTCCGATTAGCTTCTCAGTTCCACTCTAAACTTCTCAACGATCGCCTCTCGCACCTTTTGTTGAATGGGCGCGATGTCGTCATCAGTGAGGGTGCGATCGTCAGCTCGATAAATCAGCCGAAACGCCAAACTGCGTTGACCTTCAGGAACTCGATCGCCCCGATATTCATCAAACAATTCGACCGATTCGAGCAATTTTCCGCCAGTTTTGGTGATCAACCGCTTTAATTCTGCCACTCCAACGGTTGTAGCGACATAAAACGCCAGATCGCGATCGGAGGATGGATAGGTCGAATAAGACTGGAAGGTAGGAATCAAAACCTCTTCTTGTTCGAGTTGAGCGATCGCCACATTCAGATCGAGTTGAAACACGTAGATCTCATCGGGCAGATCTCGCTCTTGCCTCAGTTGGGGATGGAGTTGTCCAAACGTGCCCAGCCGATTGCCCTGACTCCAGAGAGAAGCCGTCCGTCCGGGATGTAACCGAGAGTCGCGGCGATCGGGCTGATATTCGATCGTCAAGCCCACTCGCTTAAACACCGCCTCTAAGATTCCTTTTGCCTCAAACCACGAGAGAGGCTGCTCTCGCCCACTTCGCACCCATTTGCCTTGTGTTGGGTCGCCTCCCATAATTCCGGCGATAAATTCGGCTTCGGTCAATCCTTCCTCTTCTCGCGAAAACACATGACCAAACTCAAAGCCGTTTAGCGCCCCATTTCCCTGCTCTAAGTTGAACTGAAACGCATCAATTAATCCTGAAATTAGATCAGTCCGCAGGGCAGAATATTCTGTGAATAGCGGATTTGCGAGAATCACCTGGCTCTCTGACTCTGGTTTGCCCAATGAGTAGTGAATCAACTCCGTCAACCCGGCAGCTCGCAGTGACTCTCGAAGTTTGCGGGTGATCGCTTGCTCGATCGACAAATATCCTGGCTCTGTCTTCTCTGGCAGCGTGTCGCAGAACTTGTTGTATCCATAGATTCGAGCGATCTCTTCAATCAGGTCGATTTCACGCTCTAGGTCTCGATAGCGATAGAAAGGCACCGTCACCGACCAACCATCGGGCTTGATGACGGTAAGCTCACAGCCTAATGCGGTGAGAGTCCGTTCAACCTCGCTGGACGGAAGGTCGCCAATATCATCTTCTAACTCGACCATTCCTAAGACTTGATTGACCCGCTCTAGGCGAAGCTTGATCGTTCGCGTCACTGCTTCCTTCGGGCGCGAGTCTGCGGTTTCTTGAGCGACGATCGTGCCTCCCGCCAATTCAATCATCAGCTTTAAAGCACGATGGCAAGCAGTTTCTAGTTCGGCGAGATTAACTCCTCGCTCATAGCGGGCAGACGCTTCAGTTCGCAAACCTTGAGAACGGGCAGACCGACGAATCGCCGCCGTGTCAAAGAGTGCCGCTTCTAGCATTAAGTTTTGAGTACCTTCATAAACCTCAGTCTCCTCACCACCCATCACCCCTGCCAGGGCAATCGGCTTGTCATTTGCAGTGATCAGGAGCGTTTGCTCTTGGAGAGATTTGGTTTGTCCGTCTAGCGTTTTGAGCGATTCTTCAGCACGAGCAAATCGAACTCCGATCGTCAGTGCATCACTTCCAGCAACGGTGACGAGACGATCGCGATCGAAGGCATGGAGCGGTTGTCCCCACTCTAATAAAACGTAATTTGTGACATCCACCACATTGCTAATCGGACGGATTCCTGCCGATTGCAGACGTTGTTGCAGCCATAGAGGAGACGGAGCGATTTTTACGCCCTCGATCGTCGTGCCAATATAGGTTGGGCAAGCCTGAGGCTCTAAAACCTTCACGGATAAACTGCCGCTCCCAGATTTTTGAACCGTTGGCTTTTCTGCCTGCGGCAATCTCAGCGTCGCCCCTGTCAGCGCCACAACCTCACGCGCCACGCCTACCATACTCAGCGCATCCGCCCGATTTGCAGTCGAGGTCAGATCTAAAATTACGTCATCCAGCCCTAATAAAGGTCGAGCATCCTGTCCCGGCTTCAGCGTTCCTAACACTGACTCGTCAAAGATGTGGATGCCCTCTGATTCTTTAGTTAACCCCACCTCAGACAAAGAGCAGATCATGCCTTCTGAAGCAACGCCCCGCAACTTAGCGGGTTTAATCTTCAGGTCAACTTTGGGCAAATAAGTTCCCAGCGTTGCCACCGGGACGAAAACTCCCGATCGCACATTTGCTGCCCCACAGACGATCGTAGAAGGCGTGTCACCCCCAATATCAACTTTGCAGACACTTAAGCGATCGGCATTTGGGTGAGGATCGCGCTCTAGCACTTTGCCCACCACAACCCCATCTGCCCAAGTGCGTCGGTCTTCAATGTCTTCGACCTCAAACCCTGCCATCGTCAGCATTTCAGCCAAAGCTTCTGGAGGCATTGAAATATCTACTAGTTCCCGCAGCCAGTTCAGAGAAATACGCATTGAGCTTGCTTTTGATCTACGCCAGTCTGAACTATTCTACCGCTCCCAGGCAAAGGATTGGACAGAGAGCGGTCTGATACCCATTTGATGTGTGAATGCGACAGATCCGTATGAGGGCACTGCCGTGCCATGCCCGTACAACAAGCCGTGCCCCGTCGGATTGAACGATCAGTCGCAGTTGCTTCCGAAATTGGTTTGACTCATCCCCTCAAACTCTTGACCCTGTAGTCAAAATAGAAATAGTCTACTTTTTGCTACAGTGTTTTGGCTGCATTTCTGGCTTAACTTCGGATTTATGTCTCACAAACTTACGGAAGTTCCAGTCCGTCAGAGTATTGAGTAATAAGAGATAAATATCACCTTTGCAACGAGGCTATTTCTTGGGCACCTATTCTCAAACGGATACAATGCAATGTCAGCAAAATCTATCTAGACAAGCATGATTTTCACAGTCTACGATTATATAAAGAGGGTTTTTCTAAAATGGGAGTAACCTTCTTTGATTTGACTCAACTCTAGTTTGCCTTTACACGATCGCCCAGCTTCCATAAAAGTTATCCATGCTGAAAGGAAAGTTCGCGCTATTGTTGTTGGCAGAGCCTGACCGTATGGGTATCCTGTATAACCAGGAGCATTCAGCAAATTAGGGGCTTGACCGCTGCTAGTTTATAGAGACTTTAAGTTCAAATGGTTCAACTTTAGACACTCTTTAAAGGATCTCTTACACCTTTGACCCTATAGTCATCGAGTCGGTGCCCAGATCATCAGGGCAGGGTAGCAATATCCCACTACTCACAATCAACGCGGGTAATGCTGAATGAGCTACTGCTTGAATCCAGTCTGTCCACATCCTGAAAACCTCATCCACACTGAAGCGTGTCAGGCTTGTGGCTCTAAGCTATTGTTGAGCGATCGCTTTCGGATTCTGCACGCGCTTGGTCAAGGGGGCTTTGGCGCAACCTTTCTAGCCCGCAACGAAAAGTTACCCGGTCAGCCCAACTGTGTGATAAAGCAATTACGTCCCACTGCCACTGCCCCTCACATTTTGCAGATGGCACGAGATTTGTTTGGGCGAGAAGCCTGCACCTTGGGAAAGATTGGCAACCATCCCCAAATTCCTCAGTTGTTGGACTATTTTGAGGCAAATCAAGAATTTTATCTAGTTCAAGAATATATCAGTGGGGCAACGCTGCAACAAGAAGTTAAGCGAGAAGGCACATTTGGCGAATTAAAAGTCAAGGTCTTTCTGAGCGAAATTTTGCCTATTCTGCAATATATTCATAGTCATCAAGTCATTCACCGTGATATTAAGCCTGCAAACTTAATTCGGCGCTCTCACGACTGCAAATTGGTATTGATCGACTTTGGAGCGGTCAAAAATCAGGTGAGCGATTTGAACGCTAGTCTTTCAGAACAAACAGCCCTCACGTCTTATGCGATCGGCACCCCTGGTTTCGCTCCACCCGAACAGATGGCGATGCGTCCGGTATATGCCAGCGACCTCTATGCGCTAGGAGTCACCTGCATCTACTTGATAACAGGAAAATCTCCTAAAGATTTAGACTACGACCCCGCAACGGGAGAGTTAGTCTGGCAAAAACAAGTCCAGGTGAGCGACCACTTTGCCAAAGTTCTCAGAAAAATGCTAGAAGTCTCAGTTCGTCACCGCTACCAGTCGGCAAACGAGATTCTGCGAGATCTAGATTTGGAACCCTACTTAGAAAGTCTGGCAAGCGGTATGACTAACGTGCCATCTCAGCCAAACACTGTTGGGCGCAAGCGAGGCGACCCTTCTGGGCCTGACTCTCAAGATTCTTCCGCTTCTCCCAATGCTCGTGCTGCAATGGCAATCAGAGCACGCCAGACTCGCACTGAATCGACCAGCCTTCAGTCTGGGCAGACTCGCGGTCGCGTTATGGCAACTAAGCCATCAGTTTCAGGAGCTAAAAGCCGCGACTCTGGAGGGCGCACCGGAAACTCTGGAGGAGGGCAGTCGAGCAGTTCACCTAAGCTAGATTCTCAAGGGTTACAGAGCTACTACAGCAAAGGGAAACGAGATTTTGCTTCTTATGATTTGACGGAGTTGATTCTGACGAGAGTCGATTTATCGAATGCGGTTTTCCATCAGGCAAACTTGCATAAAGTCAATCTTCATGGAGCCAACCTGATTAGCGTTAACTTTGGACGCGCCAATCTCAGTCACGCCAACTTACGTGATGCCAACTTGACAAAAGCTTATCTCAGCAACGCTGACCTAGAAGGTGCAGACTTACGCGGAGCCAACTTGAGTAGCGCTTACCTACTCAACGCAAACTTGCGAGGTGCTAACCTCTGTGGCGCAAATCTCACTGGGGCAAAGTTGAGTCAAGAGCAGTTGACGATGGCACGAACGAACTGGATGACTATCAGACCCACAGGGAAACGCGGAATTTGGTAAAGCTAAGGCTAGTCATCAAAGCGCTTCTGAAAATTAGAAGATCAGCAACCTTCTGTTCGCTAGTGTACTTTTTCAAGCTTAGAAGACCTGTAAATTTAAATTATCTTGTTTACCCGGAACACTGTCCTCTACCAGCAATGTTAGAGGATTTTTTTGTGAAAGAAAGAGGGCGATCGCCCACCCTCAGCTACATCGGTCACTCGCCCGTTACCAATTCTTCTACTGCCGGATCAAACACAATCTCATAGTTTCCGATCGGGTTCAGCCGCTTCAACACCCGCAAATGTTCCGTCGCATCATTCCGCCGCCGAAACCGAGCCACCACACGGCGCTGCATCTTTGGCAAAAGCTGAATAATGCACCAAGGAGACAAACGATCGCGGTAACTCCGCACAAAACTGTCACCAACCGTTGCTGACGGCTGCGATGCTGATATCATATGGTTACCTCCCGTAATGGGATAAGAAGTAGCGATCGCTCTCAAGTTTTCCAGGCGAAAAGAGCGATCGCTTTTCAATGTACAACAATTATTAAATGTCGCATACGCGTCATTGTCAAGTCTGAATGGGGCTAGTTAGGCTAAAAATTCGAGAATTAGCTGACAAGCGAGGCTGGACTTTGAAAGAAGTGTCCGAACGCTCAGGCGTTAACTACAGCACAGTCAGAAGTTATGTTCAGCGTGGTGAGTTGAATACTGTTGATTTGAGTGCGGTTTATAAGATTGCGAAGGCTTTTGGGGTGACGATCGATGATTTGGTTGAGGTGGTGGAATAGGGGGCGATCGAACTCTTACAAAGACCTGACGGTATCAAGTACATAGATCCTTCTAAAGGCAAAAAACACGCCGAGTCGGAACATTAATACAAGTCTTAAAAACAGGCTGAAGCTACCGGACATTACAGTCTACAAGTCGCAGTTTGAGAGAAGAGAGACGTGTTCCATCCAACGCCCACGCGTCAACTTTACCCCAAGCCGCGGAAGATATCCCCTCGGAGAAGAGATATCATAAACTACCTTCGTATACTTACCCTTTTCCATCCAACCGTTAGTGTTACAGAAACTTTCCCATGCCTCCGCATGATACTGCCCGTCAACAATGCCTCCGCACTCTAGATATAATTCTTTCTGAACACTAAAGCCAAACCGACCCTCGCTATACTTTACCCACAACCGATCAATATTCAACAACTCCTCACGCGGAAAATTCAGCAAGTGCTCTGGCTCAAACCACTCCCCCTCTTCCTTCCCCACCGTCATAATCATCAATCGATACGTTTCATTATCCGCCTCTTTCCACTGCTGGTCTTTCAGAAATTCCTCTAGCTTTTGATACCGAGAACTTAGCACCTTTTTCTTAAGTGCCTCAAACTCTTGCAACAACGGCTGCTGGTTCACTGTGAATTCCTCCAGATGTCGGTATCGATGAATCAGCAGCTTTTCTTTGAGCGACCCTAACTCTTTCACCAAAGCCGGATCGATTCGCTTTGTCGTCTCCTGCAAGCAAACATACGCTAAATCCGCTGCCCCGCGCTCCGTCATCTCTCGGATCAGCTTTCCAGGGTTCACTAATCCCGCATACAACAAAATCACCTGCTTCCACCAATCCTCCCCCAACTTCTCATACAGCAAACTCTCCTGCCCCAACCGAGCCACCTCCTCCGCCGCCAAATACTCCTGAAAACTCAGATGAGCAAACTCATACTCATCCTCCTGCTCGATCACCAACTCACTCACCTGCACCACCTGATCGAGAAACTCCACAGCATCAATGGTTTCACCCTGCACTGTCAAATATCCTGCCAGCCGTTCCACTAGCTCTCTACGCTCCACCCGCCCCTCTTTTTTCTGCATCATCTCCAGCGCCAGCATCTGCAAAATCACCTGCGCTCCACACTCCAACAGCAGCGTCTCCAACTTTCTCGCCCCAGGGCGATCCTTCAATTGCAGCCGACAAATCTCCTGATATAGCTCCACCCGTCGCCTTGGCAACTCCGCCCCCGGAAACCGCCGATGAAACGTCACAATCATCGTCAGCAAAAGCGGATTCTTCGCCAAATCCTTCAATTCCGATCGCGCCTCAATCTGCGCCAAAAGCTCATCTGCGGCAGATTGCGCGGCTTGTTTGACATCCGGCGTATCTCGTCCACTGTTCGCAAACCGCTCTTGATATCGATACCAACTCTCCACAAAATCCCGACGCTGCCCCTGATTAAAATCACGCACCCAAATCGGAGTCGTCATCTCTAGACGATCACCTGCATCCTGCTCTCTATAAGCTTTAGGGCGCGAAGTCAGAATAAATACCGAATCTCTATATCGCCGCATCTGCTCATTTAACCACTTAGCCAGAGCAGGTCTTTTAGCTTTCTCCACCTCATCAAACCCATCCAACATCACCACCACATCGCCCCGCCGAAGGCTCTCCTGCGCCCAATTCACTGGCAGCTTCAATTCTTCATCAGTCGGCAAAGCAGGAATATGATGCAGCGTAATCAAATCCGCCAAATTGGGAGCATTCTCTTGAGTTAGCAAGTCACGATATTTCCGCAGCACCAACAGCACCGGGATTTTTTGTGACACTTGATAGCGTCCTTGTTGCTTATTCCCATAAGTATGAGCAACATGCTTAAGCAGCGTCGTTTTGCCATAGCCACCCCACGCCAAAATCACCATCTGCCGCAGCATCGGTTCCGCTTTTGTTCGCTTCAACAACTCCCAAATTCGCAGCTTGCCCGATCGAATACTTGCAGCATCGTCCGCACCCTCCATTCCCCGAAACCCTGGAGCGATCGCGCTACTGTCCAATTCGAGCGGCACAAACACCTCTTCCAAAAGCGGAGTTCCCAAATCAGACTGGCGAACTCCTTCAGGGCGATAAGCCTGACAATCCCACGCCTGACACTGAAGATACTTATCCTCACCCTGCGTTACTTTAGCGATCGTTCCCTGAGCCAGACTATCAATCCGATCGTTAATCACCTCTCCTGCTTTCGCCAATCGCTTCTCATTGCCCCGATGAATCGGTTCCAGCAATTTTGCCCCATAAGAGAAACCAAACCCGATTAGAGCGGAAGCGATCGCCTTAGCCACATTCGTTTCAAAAATCAGAGAGTAAAGCCCATAAACACTACCAACCCCAACCCCTCCCGGCTTGATAACCCTAATCAAAAATTCTACCACCTCCTGCACAATGGAATCTTTTTCAGGCTTGGCTTCAGGTCGATCGAGTGATTCTTGCGGCATTGCAACATCTAAAGCAGAGGTCTCACCTGAATTCTACACAGATTGCATTAGAAGCTCCGGTATTTCCTAGCGACAGAAGGGCTACCAAGATCACAAGCAAGCCAATCGAACAAGCCTCCTTTCAGCTAAGAAAGGAGGCTTTGTTCTTTTAATATTCAACCTGGCGATGAGCTATTTTTGCGGGAGGCTACCCTCCAACTATCTTCGCCGCTGTCACGTTTCACACCTG
>NZ_MPPI01000048.1 GCF_001895925.1 Phormidesmis priestleyi ULC007
CTTCTAAACTATGCAGTTGTCTTGGTTCAGCACGGGAAGAACCTTCGCTTTCGCGTCCGTTCCTCTCACCCGCTTGACTAATATAACTTGGCAAGGCGAACCGTGTCAAGCAAAATCTGTGGAAAGTTTGGGGCTGCTCAAAAACCCGGGTAATAGGGATTCTGAGCCGATCGCTACCAAACAGCTTCTGAACCGCTTTTCCCTGTCCCACACACATAGTTCAGCATGATCGCTACCAGCAGACGTGCTATCAAGCAAGAGTAGCTTCACCATTAATTTACCCGAAGTCTACTTAACTAGATTCGGACAGCCCCTTCTGCTGATCATCTGACCAGTTTGCCAATTTGAGCGACAATTGATCAGCGAACAGAATAACAATAAGGTGGGCTGCTGTGAATTTTCAGTCGGTGATTGCGACACTGCATCAGTTTTGGGGCGATCGGGGATGTTTAATTGCCCAACCTTACGACACCGAGAAGGGCGCGGGCACCAAAAGTCCGCATACGTTTTTGAGGGCGATCGGTCCTGAGCCGTGGTCGGTGGCTTATGTGGAACCGTGCCGTCGTCCGGGAGATGGACGATATGGAGAGAACCCGAATCGCTATCAGTATTACTATCAATATCAAGTGTTGATTAAGCCATCACCAGATAATATTCAGGAGATTTATTTAGATTCTCTCAGGGCGTTGGGAATTCGACCAGAGGATCATGATGTCCGGTTTGTGGAAGATAATTGGGAAGATGCTGCTGTCGGAGCGTGGGGAGTAGGCTGGGAAGTTTGGCTTGATGGGATGGAGGTGACGCAGTTCACATATTTTCAGCAGTGTGGAGGAATTGACTGCCGCCCGGTGTCGATCGAGATCACTTACGGTTTAGAGCGACTGACGATGTATCTGCAAGGAGTGGATGCGTTTGCGAAGATCCAATGGAACGATCAACTGACTTATGGTGACGTTCACCTGCAAGGGGAGATCGAGCAGTCTACTTATAATTTTGAAGCGTCGAACCCTGAGTTGCTGTTTAACTTATTTGGGCTGTATGAGCAGGAAGCGGGACAATTGATTGAGCGATCCCTGGTTCTGCCTGCGCTGGATTATGTGTTGAAGTGTTCGCACACATTTAATCTGCTTGATGCTAGAGGGGTAATCTCCGTCACAGAGCGAACGCGCTATATCGGCAGGATTCGGACGATGGCGCGGCAGGTGGCACAGCTTTATTTAAAGCAGCGTGAGGAGCTTGGGTTTCCGCTGTTGAAAGGTAAAAACAAAATTAAATAAAAATAGAGACGCAAAATTTTGCGTCTCTACAGAAATATTTGTTCCAAGCGCAACTCTACATAGTTAAAGACTGCGGATTAGTTTCAATCAGCTTCGCCAAGTCTTTCAAGAATGCGGCAGCATGAGCACCGTAGATAATTCGGTGATCGCAGGTGATATTGACTTTCATCTGCCGACGCACCCCTAACATTCCATCATCGGTGGCGACAACTTGGGGACGAGATGCCCCGATCGCCAAAATCGACCCTTGACCCGGCGGTAGAATTGCGTCAAACATCTCAACGCCAAACATCCCTAAGTTAGAAATGACAAAGGTTCCAGAGCTATATTCGTCAGGTTGTAGCTGTTTAGAACGGGCACGATCGACCAAATCTTTCCAACTGCGCGACAGCGAATAAATATCGACTTGATCGGCTTTTTGCAACACAGGTGTGATCAACCCACCATCAGGCATTGCAACCGCAACTGCAATATTGATCGCAGCATTATAACGAGTGCCCTGATCAACATAGCTCGCGTAAAGTAGCGGATGCTTCTGCAACGTGGCTGCAACTGCCTTCGCTAACAGTGCTGTCATGGTCACGCCCTTAGACTTAAGCTGCTTATAGAGGCTATCTAAACTATCGGTCGTAATGGTGTAAGCGACGTGATAAGTTGGCACCTCCAAACTGGTTAGCATATTTCGCACGACCGCATTTTGCAGCGTGGTCATCGGCGTAATTTGTCCCGGCAGCAAAGGAGCGGGCGCGGGAGTCAGCGGAGCTTTAGGGGCAACTACTGGTGGAATGAGAGGAGGTGAGATCGGCGCTGTAGAAGTCGCAGGGGCAACAGCAGACTTTCCAGCAGCAGCCTCAACGTCTTCTGCCACAATTCGCCCATGAGGCCCGCTGCCTTGCAGGGTCGCGAGGTCAATTTTCAAATCTTTTGCCAGCTTGCGGGCGCGAGGCGACACCACAGCCCGTCCGTTTTGCCGAGGGGCAGCCCCGCCGTTTGGTGAAGAGCCAGATTGAACCGCAACCGCTTCTTGTCGAGCAGCAGTGGTGGCACTGGCAGGTGCTGAAACCGCAGCAGGTTGAGCCGTTTCGACTCCTTGTTTAGCGGCTTCAATTTCTGCTTCGGTTTCGACGACAAGGGCGATCGCGGCACCCACGGGGGCCGACTCTCCGGCTGGCGTAACAATCACCGCTAGATAGCCTTCATAAAAGGACTCCACATCCATATCGGCTTTGTCGGACTCAACCACAACCACAGTTTCGCCTTTTTCAACCTTGTCACCCGGAGATTTGGCCCAAGAAACAATTTTTCCTTCGGTCATGGTGGAACTGAGAGCAGGCATGAAGATTTCGTTAATCATTGCGGTGATGTCGGGGTCAACAAGGAGATCAAGGTTTGTCGTTAGTCTTGGTGCGTGACTAACTATCAAAGCGTCTATTTCGGACGATAAAGCTTGTCCATCAGATTCTATCGAATTCAGAATAAGAGTACTGGAGAAGGAAGGAAGACTGTGGGGTTATCCGAACGATCGAGGGCGAAGCGATCAGACGATCGTCCTTATGTCTTTAGCAGAAACTTTGCACCCAATGCCTCGCCCCTACCCTTAAACGTCTCCTCTGATTTCTTCGACAATGCCGTCGCGGAGAAGAATTTCGACTTGCATCTTTTCGATCAGATTATCGCCAGGTTCAATACGGAAGGTGCTATTTACCTGCCCTTGACTGACTTCTTGATTGAGTTCTAACGTCTGCACTTGTTGAAGCTGCTGGAGAAGTTGATTTTTCTGCTCTAGTAGCTCACTTTTGCGCTGATTAAACTGAATCTTGACGCTTTCAATCTGTTGGGTCGCTTCAGGCCCAGGCGGCTGAATGGTTTGCCGTTGCATTTCAGAAACTACTTGCTGCAACTGCATTTCTAGCTGCTGCAACTGGTTGTCAATCTGATTGAGTTGTGACTGGAGTTGCTGCTGCGCCTCCTCTTTCCAACGGGGTGTCACAATCGCTTTGACGTTGACATTTCGCTGCAATAACAAATGAGATTTTGAGTCGTCCATAAATGCTGTGTTCAGAGAAGTTTGAGAGAGGTCAACTAGCTGTCTGAGAACGATCTCGCGTCAATCGAACATCTCGTTAATCATACCCTGGTAGCGATCCATCACGACGTTGCGACGAATTTTTAGGGTTTGGGTGAGTAAATTGTTCTCAACTGTAAAAGGTTCTGAAAGCAAGCGGAAGGTGCCGATGCGATCGTCAGAACGAGATCCCGGTCGCTCTTTGACCAACCGCGTCAACTCTTGTCGAAACAGGTCTTGAATCGGTTGGCTATTGAGATCAACATTTGAGTTTGAAGTTTGAGTCGAAGCCCATTTGTCTAAAGCCTCTAGGTTAGGAACGATCAGGGCACCCAGCACTTTTTGATCTTGTCCCACAATCATCAGTTGATCGATATAAGGACTTCTCAGACAGGCATCTTCGATCGGTTGCGGTTCAATATTTTCGCCATTGGTGAGGACGATCGTATCTTTGGCCCGTCCAGTAATGATCAGATTATTGTCAGCCGTCACCATGCCCAGATCGCCAGAATCAAACCAGCCGTCAGCGTCGATCGCTTTTGCCGTCGCCGTAGGATTGTTGTAATAGCCTTGCATGACTTGCGAACCGCGAATCAATACCAGTCCATGCTGTCCAGCAGGAAGAGGTTTACGAGTCTCAAGATCTACAATCTGGATCTCGGTGCCAGGGAGTGGCTCACCATCTGCCCCTCTAATATTCCGCCACGGACGACGCACATTCGTAATCGGCGAAGTCTCCGTTAATCCATAACCGCCGAGAATCTCGATGCCGACGAGTTCAAAAAAGTCTTCTAAGTGTTCGGCGATCGAGCCTCCACCGCTAACGACAAAAATTAAGTTGCCGCCCGTCCCAGCACGAACTTTTTGATAGACTAACTTGTCTCCCAGTTGGTGAAGTGCCCACAGCGCAGACATTCTCAGCGATGCGGCGCTACGTTCTAAAACGGAAGGATTGGGACGATCGAGGTTTAACCCCATCACCGTTCGGCGCGCCATCACAAACTGATGACTCGCGTTCAGAAGAAAATTCACCAGCTTTTGCTGATTGGCTGGCTGCTCACGAAATTGTTTTTGAATGCCCTCATAAATCGATTCCCACAGCCGGGGAACGCCAACCATATAGTGAGGTTGATGATCTTTAAGATCTTTTTTAACGTGACGAATCGTTGTATAGATCTGAGTGCAACCATTAGAGAAAATAAAATATTCAAACGCCCGTTCATAGGCGTGCCAGATTGGTAAAATGCTGAGAACTTTTTCTCCCGGTTGAGGTTGGACAACGGCAGCGGCACCCGTCACTTGCGAGAGCAAATTTCCATGACTTAGCATTACGCCTTTTGGGGTTCCACCCGTGCCGGAGGTATACATCAAAGTGGCGAGGGTCTGACGAGTTTGATCAACGGGCTGAAGCGAATGATTTGCACCCAACTCTAGAACCTGTGAGAAGGGAATTATTTTTAGCGATTCATCGGCAGAAGTCTGATCAGATAGCACAATCACAAACTGAATCGGCAGATCGTTTAAGCCAGAACGGAGTTTTTTGAGCAGGTCTAAATCTTGGACTATCAGCGCGATCGCCCCGCTATCTTTAAGAATAAACAGCAATTCGTCGGGGTCTGCTTGAGAACCGCGCACCACGTCGGCTGCGCCCGATCGCATCACGCCTTGATCGGCGATTAGCCAACGCGGGCTGTTATCTGCAAACAACGCAACGCGAAGCGGAATCGCATCCGTCACGGCTTGAATGCCCAGAGCCTGTAACCCAGAGGCGAATTGATGTATCTTTTGATACAACTCAGCATAGGTCATTTTGACTTCTGGCTTGGCATGAGGGTCATAAACTGCCGTGATATTGGCAAATCGTTGAGCCACGATCGTCCACACATCGGGCAGCGACTCAACGGATTCATAGTCTGACGATCGAAGCACGACAGAACGATTCATTATAAGTACCTCCTAAAACCTATTAACAATTATTCCTCAAGTTTCTCATACTCCATTTCACCCTAGCCTTCTGACACAGCGGACATGGTTCTAATCAGACAGAATTTCTTTTGTCTACCTATAAACATTTCTTAATAGTGACAATCAATACGTTTCTTGCTTAAACAATTTTAAAGCGCCAATCAAACATTGTTAATCAGAGTGAATTAATCGATCGCTTAACAGCAACCAACTTTGGATTCTGTTGATAAGAGTTCTTCGAGTAATTCTGTTGAAAAGCACTTAAAAGTTTTGCATTAGAGAATTGAAAGCCCCTCTCTTTGGTAGGGCTAATTCATTGTCAGCAGACCAAAGAGGGCATCCAAATCATGCTCTAGCAAGCGTTGGGCTTTCGTAATTCCGGGATAGCCATGCTGTCGGAAGAGGTTAATCACAAAATTGCGGATGACCGACCCGTTGGTAGCGGGGGTGGGCTGCCCAAACGGTGCATCATCCTCGCCAAACACGCCATCTTTCACCCAATGTAACCAGCAGATACTCAAATTCCTCCAGCGAGACATCCGCAGGCAGCAGCGACCCAACACACTCGCTCGACTAAACGACAGCGGCTTGCGCGAATACCACCGAGGCAGCCCTTTAAACGGGTTGCTCCATGCTCATAGTACACCTGCTCATTGAGGAGCGTCACAGGTATCATCTTTTCAATGAACACGGATTTTCGGGTTGTCATGTTGGCTACAAGCGTCTCGTCCGTTGTTATTCTAGACGCTTGCTTCCCCTGTGGCGTACAGCGACCCAAGTCCTTTAGACGAAGCTCGATCCGATCGCACCGAAATTGCGACAACCTAAGAAGCTTCTGCGATTGCTTGATATTGCACGAGTTCATCAAGTGGGCAATTCAGCTTTTTACACAGATTTGCATCTGAAGCGGCGTTAGTTTCGGAAGGCTCCTCCCAGTTTCCCAGGCGCTAACCGTCTGCGGACTCAAACCCAACATTTCCACCAAGTCTTTTTGGCGAACCCGACTCCTCTGACGCTTGAAACGGAGCCGCTCACTAAACGTCATTGCAGACACAAACAGAGTCATAGCCAAGGATGGAGTGCGAAATGTGGAATAAGAAGAATAACCTAAATTTTGAACAAATGCCTCAAGTTTTTATGGGTGCTTAAGGTGGCAACGTGATCCACTGGAAAACTCCAGAAAACTATTATTTCTCTCACTCAGTGGATCATCGAAGATTGGGTAGAATTTTCCGATCGTAGATGAATGGCTCAATTTCAACAATCGTGTTTTTTTGTAATGTAGTAACGACGATTGAGACATCACTCCAGCAAGATTTAAACGTCGATAAACCGATCGATTAAATCTTCCCGTGATACTTGGAACAGTTGAGGCAGTTCTGCCTCATACTCTGCATCTGATAATCGCAGCAAAGCCGACAAAACCTGAAGCAGTGGTTCATCTAACGATCCAAAACGATTTCTGAAGAGAGCCTCGATCGTGGTGCGACGTTCTCTAATAATGCCTTGCTCAATGCCTTGCTCAATGCCTTGCTCAATGCCTTCTCGCTTCCATTCCTCGCGTTTCTGTAAGTAAGCAGGTGATAAGTTCACAATCAGTTCCTCCTCTTCGTCTGTTAAGCGATTCCGACTCTCCAAAATCGCACGCCAGTTTCCCAATAGCTCCTCTACATTTTCGCGCAAAGGATGGCTTTCTGGCAAAGCAGTGAACTCTTCTATTGCCTGTTTCTGAACTTGCCCGCGACCCAACAGCCTGAGCCACAAAGTATCTTCATTACGGGGCAATTGGTGGATCACAATCAATCCACCTCGGTAAATTTCTGGAAAGTCATAAATTCCAGATGCGATCGTAGACCCTCTCTTTTTCGCCCCCAGCCCCTTACGAAACTCCGGTGAAGCAGTAGGAACCAGAATCCAAAGCAGCGGCAGATTGTTTTCGTTCAGAGATTGCTTTTCCCGTTTCGCTTTGCGCTCTAGTTCCGCGAACAGTGAGAATAGTTTGCCAAGACAACTCCGAGCTTCTGATTTTGCCGCAGGGTTACGAAACGGTTCGATCAGACAGGGGCGATCCACCAGCCGACCGAGCAATCCAAGCCTTTGACGCTCGCGATCGGTGGCAGAGTCAGGACTAAACCAGAGATCCGCATATCGAGTTTCACTCTTAAGCTGGCGCGAAATCTCAATCTTGCCCAGTGGCTCCAACAACTCACGCAAATAATATTTTGCAAACTCGTCATGGGGAGTGCGCGTCATCTAGTCTCCTAACAATACCCGAATGGCTCTCAGCGCCTGATTCTGCTTACCATTGCTCACTTTAGCAAACCAATAATGAGCTTCCTCATTACTCATTGCCTACACCCCAGCGGCAATATTTGCGATTCGCTCTGGCTTAGAGAGGGGCTGAAGGGTCTGAAACAACAGGGCAAGATTAACGCCGGACTCTTCATCCAAAATGTAGGGGTTTGACGCTGCTGGTTGAGGCTTTTCGGGTCGTAATCATTCGCTTTAAGACAGCCATAAACCGCCTGCCGCGCTTGCACTAACGCTTGTCCCTTCAGCCGCCCAATCCGTTTGGCTTTTTATCACTGAGTATCGATACTCATCGCAGAAGTGAGATGCTCCCTAGAAGGAATTGGGGGCGGAACGTTTTTGCCAATCAAGATCGCGCTGGTTGTCGATCGCTGTCACCCTCACGAACGGGGACGGGTTTTAGGTCTCTTTATGAACGGATTTGACCTGGAAATTGCCCTTGCTGGAACAATCTTGGGAGTGGTTGTCGATCGAGTGGGCTATCGTGGCGCGTTTGGCGTTGCCTCAACGCTGGCTCTGGCGGCTTTAATCATCTTCTTAGCGCTGTGCAGCAAAGATTTGTCTCAGTCACTTCGATTTGCTTTGGGGCAGGGCGGTGACGTTTATGCCTTGCCTAAACCACTAGCTGAGTAATAAATCGACATCAAAAACGAGTGGACAATCAAACGTAAATGGGAATAGTAGATTTGGTTTCGATCGTCACTCAACATAAAATACACCCATTTTCAACGGCTAAACTTATGAGAAATCAGTTGCTAGTCATAAGCCTGATCGCGGCTACTCTGATTGCGAGTACGAGCGCGCCTGCTCATGCTGGTGGAACTTGGGTCAACAACACCTGTCAAAAAATTGCAGCACCCGAATCCCCTTCCGACGGCTTCGAGATCGATTACCAGTTCGCCTTCAAAACTCAACAGCGGTCTTACTTAATGTATGCTGCCCGTAGCATGGACGGTGCCTACCTCTTCTGTTGGTCTAAACCAGGTTATCGATCGCCCCAAGTCATCAAACACCAAAACCTCAATTTTCCATTCGTCAACACGATCACGCAATCCAAAAAGGGAACCCCAATTTTCAGCGTCATGATCCGCGATGGAAATGGACGAGACACTACAGTTACTCCGATGAAACTCGATCTCACCAATCCTCAGAAACCGATCGTCGTTCCCGAACAATGCCATTGAGGTTACAACAGTCAAGACATTATTTACACTGCGATTGCTGCTAGTTTGATTATGGGCATGATCGCTGCATCTAATAAGAAAGTTTCGCAAGTCACTACACTGTAAAGATCCTTGTAGGGACATTCTGTAAATATCCCTACATCGATTTGATTACTAAGTTGGACTCAGTGCATCTAACGCTAAGTTCAGCTTCAATACATTGACACCCGGCTCTCCAAAAAGTCCCAAAAACCGCCCATCAGTGTTTTGAGCAATTAATGTTTCAACCTGGTTGGGTGGTAGGCTACGTGCTTTAGCAACTCGATCGAGTTGTGCCGTTGCTGCTTCGGGCGTAATGTGGGGGTCAAGGCTAGAACCAGACGTATAAACTAAATCTGCCGTTGGCTTAACACTCGCCTTTTGCAGACGGGGCAGATCGCCCTCGATCGCCTTTGCGAGATCAGGGTCACTTTTGCCTCTGATCCGGTCTAAAAGGGCTGGGTTGCTAGGAGCCAAATTACTCGCTCCCGATACGCCTGTTTGTAGAATGCCTGCCTCATCTTTTTTGGGATCGGCAGTGCTGTAGCTAGTCGTGCTGGGGCGGCTGTTAAAGTAGCGATCGGACGTAAAAGGTTGACCGATCAGCGCAGAACCCACTTCTTGACCTTGAGCGTTTTTGAGCAAGCTTCCGTTTGCCTGAAAGGGAAAAACAATCTGCCCAAATGCAATCATCGCAAACGGGTAAATAATCGCAGTCAAAACCCAAAGCACCAACGTAGATCGAACGGCTCTACCTGCCTCACGTGCAAAACTCATTAGAATTTCTCCGGTACAAACATGACAAAAAATAGATAGATGGCCAGGGCGATCGTCACCAGACCCAGTGCCGCCAGCCAGTAAGCTTGAGTGCGAGAAAACTCTCCACCAGTAGCGGCAAAAACAGCAGGTGCCAGCACCAGGTTAAAACACAGCCCCAAAAATAGATAAAGCGGAAGTTTTTGCCTGCGCCATTCAGACCAGATTTCGGCCACGGTTTCGATGATTTGAGTCTGTTTGGGTATGTGGGGTAAATGGATAAGTTTCATAGCAGTTAAAGTCAAAATCGTGTGGACTAGTTCAGAAATTCTTGCTTAAGAAAATGGAATGATCAGATCGATGATCTTGATTGCGATAAAAGGAGCAACCACACCGCCAACGCCATAGATTAAAATATTACGGCGCAGTAGTTGGTCTGCTGTTAACGGACGAAATTGCACTCCTTTTAACGCTAATGGAATCAGAGCCGGAATAATCAGCGCGTTGTAAATCAACGCTGAAATGATCGCAGACTGAGGACTTTTTAACCCCATAATGTTGAGTGCGCCAATGCCAGCCGCCGCAAAAATAGTGGGAATGATCGCAAAATATTTTGCAATGTCGTTGGCGATCGAGAAAGTAGTTAGCGCGCCGCGTGTGATCAAGAGTTGCTTGCCGATCGTTACCAAATCAATCAGCTTGGTGGGGTCAGAATCCAAGTCCACCATGTTGGCCGCTTCTTTTGCCGCTTGGGTGCCAGAGTTCATCGCCACACCCACGTTTGCTTGAGCCAAGGCAGGTGCATCATTGGTGCCGTCTCCGGTCATCGCAACAAGCTTGCCTTCTGACTGCTCTTTGCGAATCACGTCAATTTTGTCTTCGGGGGTGGCTTCCGCAATAAAATCATCAACACCCGCTTCTTGAGCGATGACTGAAGCGGTGATCCGGTTGTCACCCGTGAGCATGATCGTCTTCACACCCATGCGGCGCAGTTGGTCAAACCGTTCTCGCAATCCTGGCTTTACAATGTCTTTGAGATAAATCACTCCATAAATATCGTCGTTGAGACAGGCAGCCAGCGGCGTTCCACCCAGTCTAGATACCCGCTCGTAAGCTTCATCAAGCTGAGAAGGAACCTTGCCGCCTCTTGAACGGACAAAGCCTCTAATCGCATCGACTGCCCCTTTTCGAGCTTCGCGTCCGTCGGGTAGATTTGTGCCGCTCATGCGCGTTCTTGCTGAGAATTCTAGCCCTTCTGCATCGTCGGTTTTGAAATCAACTTCAGCGCCGTTCTTTTCAGCCAGCCAAACGATCGAGCGACCTTCAGGCGTTTCATCAAAGACACTGGCAGCGAGACAGATCTGTGACATCTCCTCAAGAGAATGACCGTTGACTGGGATGAATTCATCGGCGAGACGATTGCCGAGCGTAATGGTGCCTGTTTTATCGAGTACAAGAGTACCGACATCGCCGCAGGCTTCGACAGCTCGACCTGATGTGGCGATGACGTTAAATTGAGCGACTCGATCCATCCCGGCAATACCAATCGCGCTTAACAAGCCCCCGATCGTCGTCGGAATTAACGCCACCAGCAGCGAAACTAGAATCGCGATCGTCGTCGGGGCCTGCACATAATTTGCCAATGGCGAAACGGTTGCGACCACAATCAAAAACACGAGCGTTAACACTGATAGCAACACGGTGAGCGCGATTTCGTTAGGCGTTTTGCTGCGTTCTGCGCCTTCAACTAGGGCAATCATGCGATCGATAAAACCCTGACCCGGATCAGACGTGACATTAATAATCAGTTCATCTGAAAGAATGCGCGTACCGCCCGTGACCGAACTGGCAATGTCCGTCCCTGGCTGCTTGAGGACGGGCGCAGATTCTCCCGTGATGGCGGACTCGTCTACCGCCGCGACACCTGTCACGACTTCACCGTCTGCCGGAATCATGTCACCCGCAACCACTTTGACGCGATCGCCTTTCCGCAGTGCCGTAGAACTGACTTCTTGAACGGAACCATCGGCTAAAAGTTTGCGGGCAACCGTGTCCGATCGCGTTGAGCGCAAAGCGTCTGCTTGAGCTTTACCGCGCCCTTCGGCAACGGCTTCTGCAAAGTTAGCAAACACTAATGTGAAAAATAGAATGAACGTAATCACGCCGTTGAGTAAGCGTTGTTGTCCCGGATCTGCCTGAACAGTGCCAAACAAATTTGGGTCGATCGTCACTAAAAAAGTCACGATCGTGCCGACCCAAACCACAAACATTACGGGGTTTTTCGCCTCAGTGCGCGGGTCGAGTTTGACAAACGAGTCGTGGATGGCTCGTTGATATAAACCCCGCATATCGGCTTTGGGCGTGTGTCTCCGACTCTCGCGGGAGCCGCTCGGAGTGCTTAAACGAGAAGGACGGGTCGAATCCTGGGGAGTTTGCATAAATTTTGGGTCTGTCGTCAATAGTCAATAGCATCAAAAAAGGCTGATCAAATGCAGAAAAATTAACGCCCAGCTAGCCGATTCCTCTAGCGATTTGAAACGCTTCTGAGATCGGGCCAAGTGCCAAAATTGGAAAGAACGTCAGTGCGCCGAGAATCAAAATGGTGCCAGCCGTGACTCCGGTAAACAGACCTGTGTCAGTGCGAAGCGTGCCAGTTGTCATCGGCACGGGTTGTTTGCGAGACATACTATCTGCCAGCAACAGCAGTGCCCCGATCGGAACAAATCGTCCTGCCAGCAGACTAAAACAAGTGCTGAGGTTCCACCATAGAGCAGTAGCGCTAGTGGCAGTGCCATTGGCGATCGCTAACGGAGACGGTTGAGAATCGGCTAATCCTTCAAACCCAGAGCCGTTGTTAGCCGCCGCAGAGGTGTACTCATAAATCACCTGAGATAACCCGTGGAAACCAGGATTACTAATGCCTGCGAGTTGGTCTGGGAATGCCAGTGCGATCGCACCTGGAATCAGAATCGCGATCGGATGCACTAATAAAATCAGAAAGCTGGCTAACACGACTTCCCGCTTTTCGATTTTGCGTCCCAAAAATTCAGGAGTGCGTCCCACCATTAACCCGGTAACAAACACTGCCAAAATCAGATAAGCAAACAGATAAGCAGTTCCGGTGCCTTGTCCGCCCCAAATGATTTGCAGAAACATGTTAGACAGGGTGACAAACCCACCATTGGGCATAAATGAATCGTGCAGACTATTCACCGCGCCGCACATTGTGCCCGTCGTTGTTGCCGCAAATAGTGCCGATTGCGCCCAGCCAAACCGGACTTCTTTGCCCTCTAAATTGGGAGCTTGTCCGCCCAGGAGTGCATTGACCGCAGGATTGCCTTGATATTCTCCGATCGCCGTCACGCCAATAAACACCACATAGATCACAAACACCATTCCGTATACCAACCAGGCTTGCTTGCGATTGTTAGCAAACACGCCATAGGTATAAATCAAAGACGTAGGAATAGTCACCATTCCCACAATTTGAATCAGATTTGTGAATGGGTTTGGATTCTCAAAAGGGTGAGCGGAGTTAATGGCAAAAAAGCCGCCGCCGTTTTCGCCAAGCTGCTTGATGATCTCATAGTGAGCGACTGGGCCACGCGCGATCGCTTGACTGAGTGCAGGATTTTCTAACGTCGGCACGATCGCGGCACCTGCCAAAGTTTCGGGCACCCCTGACGCAATCAACACGATCGCTCCAACAATGCTAATTGGCAGCAAGATTCGGGTAATGCCCCGGATCAAATCGACATAAAAGTTGCCCAACGGTCTGCCCGTCAAGCCGCGAATAAAGGCAATGCCAACTGCCAGCCCTGTCGCCGCCGATGTGAACATATGATAGCCAAGCCCCAACATCTGGGAGGCATAGCTCATGTAAGTTTCGCCAGAATAATGCTGCTGATTGGTGTTGGTGATAAATGAAATGGTAGTGTGCAGTGCCGTATCCCAGGTGGGGGCACCGATCCCGGTCGGGTTGAGGGGCAACCAACCCTGACTCATGATGATCAAAAACAGCAAGAGTGCCATCGCGATGTTGGCGTAGACGATCGCTCGTGCATATTGCCAGCCCGTCATATTCTCTTTGGCTTGAACGCCCGCTAATGAGTAGAGAACTCGCTCAACGGGATTCAAAATAGGGTCGAGAATCGTTCTTTGTTCTTGAAAAACACGAGCCATATACCCTCCCAGAAAGGGAGTAATCGCTACCACGATCAGCAGCGTTAATGCAATTTGAATCCACCCTTGAAGCATGGGTTCGATAAACTCCAATACAATCAGCTTAAATTTTTGATCGGGTATGTGATTGCTAAAACTAAATCATCCTCAACAGTTAAATGATTGCGTAGGGGCACGACATGTCGTGCTCTCATGCGGATCTGTTGCGCCAATGCAAATTGGTATTAAATGATTGTTTTAGCTAATCACCTAATTATTTACAAAACCAATCATGGAAGACTTTGTAAAAAACTTCAAGGTATATTTTTATGTTTATGTGACTGTATATTTGTCAAACTATCTTGAGAGCTGAAACCATTTAGAGTGTTTAGTTAAACTCTATATCTGGAAATATAGCGTGATCCAAACATTAACTAAACACTCAAATTAGATCTAGACTTTCTATATCGCGTTTTGAATAACTGATGCCACCGCTCAAACCGATCGCACGATTAAAATCTCTGCATCTAAATGAGATCTGGCTAATCATCGGACTGTTTGCGGCAGTTGCAGGGCTGGAGTTTGCCACGCCGTCAAACTACGTGTTTGGTTATCTATACATTGGCCCGATTCTGATCGTCAACGCTCGTTTTGGCGGAGTCGCTGCTCTAAAAACCACGCTCATTGGTTGCCTACTCACCCTGTTAAATGTGTGGGTTCCTAGTGGGGATGTGGTGCAGCCGCCAATGGTTGCAAATCGGCTAATCGTGATATTAGCGCTGCTGGTAACGGGGTTTCTCAGCGATCGTAACCGTCTCTATCAAGAAAGGCTTTTACAGCAACAAGCAAAACTTCAAACGCAAGAAAAGATTGCCAGCGTTCGAGAAGATTTTGCGTCTACCTTGACCCACGATCTAAAAACACCATTACTGGGCGCGATCGAGACTCTAAACGCGCTTCAGCGTGAAGATTTCGGGCGAGTGTTGCCGATTCAACAAACCGTTTTGGCAACCATGACTCGCAGCCATCAAACCAGCTTGCAGCTAGTCGAAACGCTTTTAGACATCTATCGCAATGACACAGAAGGGTTAACGCTTCAACTCGCACCTGTCGATTTAGTCAAAATTGCCGAAGACGTAGTATCAACTTTAAGGACGTTGGCAACCAGTCGTCGCGTTCATATTTCATTGAGCTACGGCGCTTCAGATTTCCGCAAGTTTCTCTGGGTGAATGGCGATGCATTTCAGCTTCAACGAGTCTTTGTCAACCTTTTAACCAATGCCATTAACCACTCACCGCGAGGGGGCAAAATAGAAGTCGTTTTAGACGCAGGTTCTGCTCACCAAACGGTCAAAATCATCGACACCGGAGCTGGGATCACTCCTGAAGAACTGCCCTATTTGTTTGAGCGATTTTATCAAGGGTGCAGCGATCGTCAAGCCAGAGGTTCCGGGCTAGGACTTTATCTAACTCGCCAAATTATCGACGCACACAACGGTACAATCTGGGCAGCGAACTATGTGCCTCACGGGGCACTGTTTGCGTTTCGTCTGCCCGTTTTGCCATTTCAACCGTCTTTAATTTAGCTGAAATGCTCTCCGATCCCTTACGAATTCTCTTAGCCGAAGATGACGAACTTTTTCGGCTCGGTTTAAGAATGTGTCTGCAACAAGAGCCAGGGCTAGAGATCATTGCAGAAGCAGAAGATGGTGAAACGACGGTTGAGTTGGCAAAGCAGCATCAGGTCGATATTGTGTTGTTAGACATTGGCTTACCCGGAATTGGCGGAGTCGAAGCGTGTCGTCAAATCAAACAACAGCAGCCTGATCTGTCGATCTTGGTGTTGACATCCCGCACTCAAAAATCTCTAATTCATCGTTTAATCGAGGCAGGAGCGCAAGGCTATTGCCTCAAAGGAATTGATTCTAAAACACTGATCTTAGCGATTCGCTCAGTCGCGGCTGGGGCCTCGTGGTGGGATTCGACGGCAACCACTGAGATTAGAGATTTGTTTGAAAATAACCCAGCCGTGACGATCGCAGAAACCCCCACTGCAAATCCTTTAACTCGGCGTGAACAAGAAATTCTCGCCCTCGTAGCTTCTGGCAAAACCAATCAGGAAATTGCTGAAATGCTCTACATTGCGCCGGGCACAGTCAGAGTTCACGTTCATTCGATTTTGCACAAACTGAAGGTGCCCGATCTGACTCAGGCCGCGATCTTTGCCATTCAAAAAAAATTAGTAGCGAAAGATTTGCTACCAGATAAATAACCCTAAACCTGACGAAGAATGTGGGTAGGGACAATCCCCCCGTGGTTGCCCGCCGTCAGGGGTAGGCACGGGGGCGCTACCCCTACAGCCATTTCATCTCCTCGTTCTGCAACGCCGACTTTCTGAAGCGGCGATCGCCCACCCAAACCCGTTAGCATAGCGACAGCATTAGGAAACAAACCGTGATCAGTCTCCCGCAAACAACATCTTGGGCAAAGGCGATATTGCATACGGCAAAGGGGTTTGAGCCGTCTCCACTCACGGTTTTGTCAGGGGCGATTCCGGCAGGCTTGCGCGGGTCGCTCTACCGCAACGGCCCCGGACGGCTAGAACGGGGTGGGCAGCGCGTCGGGCATTGGTTTGATGGAGATGGGGCAATTCTCGGTGTCCACTTCACTAGGGCAGGGGCAACGGGCGTTTATCGCTATGTGCAATCTGCCGAATATCAAGCCGAAGAACAAGCGAGGCGATTCATCTATGGAGGCTATGGGATGAACCCGCCAGGCGCGTTTTGGGAGCGATTTAAGCCCACAAAAAATGCAGGCAATACATCGGTGTTGGCGTTGTCCGGCGGTTCTCAAAGCGATCGGCTCCTTGCCCTTTGGGAAGGCGGACACCCTTACGCACTTGATCCAGAAACACTAGAGACTTATGGACTTCACGATTTAAACGGGCTGCCTAAGTCATTGCCGTTTTCTGCCCATCCCAAACGCGATTTGCAAACAGGCGATATTTACAATTTTGGGGTGAGTTTTGGCAAAGAGGCAATGCTAAATGTCTATCGCGTAGATGCTGACGGCACCCTCAAACAAAAAAGCAGCGTTGAGCTAGATGGGTTGCCATTGATTCACGACTTTGTGATGGCGGGGCGCTATCTGATCTTCTTCATTCCGCCCGTACGATTGAATGCTGTGCCTCTGCTGCTCAAGCTCAAAAGTTTTAGTGACTCATTTCAGTGGAAGCCAGAGCAGGGAACGCAGATTTTAGTCTTCGATCGCGACTCTCTAGACTTAGTGAGCCGAGGTGAAACACAGCCCTGGTATCAGTGGCACTTTGGCAACGGTTTTATTAACGCTAATGGAGACGCAGTGATTGACGTGATTCGATATGATAACTTCAACACTAACCAATATCTCAAAGAAGTCTCAACAGGTAAAACCCACACATCATCTAAATCAACACTGTGGCAAATTCGATTAAATCCGCTGACTGGAGAAACGATCGAGACGCATGAATTGCTCGATCGCTCCTGTGAATTTCCAGTGGTGAAACCTCAAGAAGTAGGTCAATTTAATCGCACGACCTATTTGTTACTCCACCGTCGAGGCGTTGACTCGACTCAAGACTTTTTTGGCTCGATCGCTCGTTTCGACCAAAAAACCGGAGAGTTGATGGAAGCTGATTTAGGTGAAAATCGCTATCCAATGGAGCCGATTTATGCCCCCGATGTCGAGAACCCCGATCAAGGCTGGATTGTCACAGTCGTTTATGATGGCAACCGCGATCGTAGCGAAGTTTGGATCTTTGACAGCGATCGCCTAAATGATCAGCCTGTGTGTCGTCTAGCATTACCCGAAGTGATTCCATTAGGGTTTCACGGCACTTGGAAACCTGCTTAGGATTGTGAATTAAATCATGTCGGCTATTTGCAAGGTCAATGGTCACAGCAGTGCCATGCCCGTACATAAATCTGCTAACTCACGCTATCTCAATCGTCTTGCTCGATATACACGGTCACGGCAGCAACTGCGATTAGCATCTCGTCATTTTTGTCGTTGAATTCTGCGATCGCTCGCCCCTGCACCACCATTCCACCTGTCGTAACGGTGAGGGTTTTCTGTCCAAACGGCAAAACCGCCAACACCTCTGCCTCTCGCACCTTTTCGGGATAAGGCACCGCTACCTGAACTTCGACGATCATTTGATCGGGGTGATCTAAACCTGCAACTTCCCAGATACCGGGGAGGGCATTGTGCGCGATCGCGTTTCTGACAGCACGAGCCGCCGCAACTGTGGGTTCTTGTCCATGTTGATCGACTCCCATTCCCATCTCAATGATGAAGCGTTTTCGAGCCACAGGTTTCTTGCCCTAAAGTGAGTGATTTGACTATCCTACTTCCTTGGTAAACTGCAAGGCAGTGAACCTGTTTTTATTGCTACCATAAATTTATTTGAGAGCATCAGGTCTTTTGTGATACTGTGTGAGTCTTGTGGAAAGACAAAAGCCTTTGTACTGGTCTTATGCCTACGTTTTCTGCTCTATCTCTTTTTTCTGGTGCGGGTGGGATGGATATTGGTGTTCGTCAAGCGGGCTTTGAGGTATTAGCCTGCATTGAAGTCGATCCCCACTGTTGCCAGACTTTGCGAAGCGCTATTGAGAGAGAAGGTTTGAAAACTGTTCTTTTTGAGAAAGATATAAGGCAGGTCGATCCATCTCAGCTAAAGGCAGACTTAGGATTGCAAACTGGTGAGCTAGATCTATTATTTGGTGGTAGTCCTTGTCAAAGCTTCTCTCAAGCTGGTAAACATGGCTCCTTGGAGGATGAACGGGGCTTGCTTCTGTTTGAGTTTGTTAGATTTGCTAAAGCTTTAAAACCCAAGGTAATTGTTATTGAGCAAGTCAAAGGTGTATTGAAAGCCTTAGACCAGCTTGGGAAAGTTGGGGGCGTTTGTGAATCGCTTATAGGTCAGATCGAAGAATTGGGATATAAGTTAAAGTTACAAATTATCAACTCTGCAAACTATGGCGTAGCTCAAACTAGAGAAAGAGTTTTTATAGTTGCCACAGAGAGCGGAACATGCTTCGACTTTCCATTGCCAACCCACGGAAAATTAGACATTCAGTTTTCGTTATTTCCTATTAAGCAATGTACAACAGTTGGAGAGGCTTTAAAGGGATTAGGTAGTCCTTCAAAAGACAAAGATAATCAGCCTGAAGACAGTCATATAGATATAACACCAGCAGGAGATAGAAGGCGTATTCATGGAGTGCCTGAAGGTTCTTTTTTGGCTAGAGAACTACATCTTCCAGAAACTCAGAGATGCAGATTGACCAAAAAGGACACAACGAAATTTCGCAGGCTTTCCTTTTCTAAACTTTCACTGACCTTAAGGTGCGGGGAAATTTTCTTTCATCCTATTGAAGATAGGTATCTGACTCCACGCGAGTATATGCGTATTCATGGCTATCCTGATAACTATTTCTTAAAAGGTCCTGTTCGGGGGCGTTCAGGTAGGGTACGACACCTAGATCAACATCGCCAAATAGCTAATTCTGTACCTCCGCCTGTTGCTTGTGCTATTGCGAAAGAAGTCTTGGAATTTATTGCTAGGGAAAAAGTCCTTAGTAAATCTTCAAGGAAACCGTTTGTAAATGTCTAGCTGCTGATGCCATTAGAAGCAATACTCATTTATGCCTACGATTTATGAATTATTTGGTTTTCCAATGGATGACCGAAGTCAAAAAGTAGAGGCGATACGAAAGTCTCGTCAATGTCCGTTTATGGGTGCAACTTGTGATGGCGGTGGCAATCGCTATCAAACCAAAATTAAGCTAACGCAGCAGGAACCCCTAACACACTACTTCAATAGTGATATTACAGAGGTAATACCTGGCGTATGTTCAATTCAAGCAGGTAAGGATATCTGGGTTGTATGCCCACGAAGATTATTCGCCGCAAAGTTTGACGGTCAAGATATTCCTGCTGCGAATCGTGCTTTACAGCCGTATGAGCGTGCTTTGCTGATTCAGGCGGGTTTGCCTCATGATACTGATATCGGCGCTTGGGCAGAAGTCTCTTTGAAGCATCGGGTAGAAGATGCTGAAATCAACTACCACTTTGACTATGTTTTAGCTCCGTTGGCTGTGACTTCTCTCAGGAATCTACTGAAACAAAGCGATTTTGTCGGCTCAACTGAAAACGATTTAGATGATCTCGTCAGAGCAGCAAAGAAAAGTGGTTATTTTCAAGACGCTCGACGAGATCTAGCTGACATTTCAATTCTTCTGCCAGATCTTTCCAATCTCTTCATTTTGGAAATTATGACCGCTAGTACAAGTGGCTCTGATACTGAGAATTCTACAGATATGCGAAGTGCATTTCGTAATGCTTTGTTGGTTTCTGAACATAGTAGTCCAGGAATTAATAAGCGCCAAGTTTGGGGGCGCATGGTGACGCAGCTATTCGCAAAAACAGCCCTATCTTACGAATGGGGCGGACAGACAATTTGGGTTATTCAAGATGCTTTACTTCATAATATTGAACTTACAACACGCCTAAAAACAGTCGATGTCCCGAACCATCCTCAACGAAACATTAGCTTGGTGATAATGCATTACTTCGCAGACTTAGACGGCAGACAGGCAATATCACTCAAAGCCGCTATAGATGGTGATGCAGGTATAGACTTTGACGGAAGTGATACCTTCACCGACATTTTGTTGCCTAAGTTAACTCCTCCGAAGGTTGAGCTACTGAAAGCAATCTTAAGACGAAAACTGGATGCTGTGTTGAGGTTGTGAAGCAGGCTACTCCCTGGGACACCGTATTGCAACGGACGGTTGAGAAATCTTGGTGGGGTTGCCGAAGTCACCTGCCTCCATTCAGTTAAGTGGGTAGACCCGATCGGTCATATATGACGACCACCAAAGCTGTAAGTTGGGAAGATATGCGGGAGGAACGATCGAACGAAAAACCCATCTACAGGAGCGCAATCAAGCAAACAGCACTTTTACAGAAATGCTGAATCCTGGCAAAATTGCTTGAGTGCTGGCGGTTTCTGCTTCTGCAAACACTAACCATTTTTGCGGCGTAACAATGATCACGAGCAACGTTTCAGGAAACAACAGCCAGACTTCTTGACTGCCCGATCGCAAATATTCTCGTGCCTTCGCAAATAACGCTTCGGCACTATCGTCGGGTGAAGCTACTTCTGCAATTAGCGGAAAGCTTTGAGGAAACATGGCTGGCTCACCAAATTGCTGAATCAGTTCAGCCGTTAAATAAGCCACGTCAGGGCGACGCTTCTGTTTATCAGTTTGGCAAGTGGCTTCTGTGTAAGCTTTTCCCCCTTGCCCACTAGAAAAACCATAGCTTCTCCATTCGGCTGCCAAAGCTGCTTGCGCCGAACTGTGTTTAAGGGTCATTCCTGTCTTCTCAATCAGGTTTCCATCGACAAATTCCATGCCTTCTGGCAAGTCGGCTTCTAGTTCTTGTAAAGGGGCAACAGTGGATGCAGTCATTCTGTGACCTGCCTTTCTGAATGTGCCCCTCTATTATGGATGCAGCTAAGAACCACAAACAGAAGTTCGTTGGGGTAGAATCTATAGACTTTAAGAATTGTCTATAGGTTTGGTTTTGTCGCAATCTTCTGCTTATCTGCTAGTGTCTCACGGGAGCCGAGATCCGCGTCCGCAAGCGGCGATCGCGCAACTTGCTCAACGAGTGCAGCACAAAATGCAATCCGATACACCGTTGGCTTTAGTTGGGGCGGCTGTTTTAGAATGCGCTCCTTTGCCTCTACACGAGCAAATTCAGCAGTTTAGTCAAACCGCGATCGCACAAAATGTTCGTCACATTCAAATCGTGCCGCTCTTTTTGATTCCAGGCGTTCATGTGATGGAAGATATTCCTGAACAGGTCAAAATTGCTCAACAAACGCTAGGGGAAACGGTCACGATCGCCCTATCTCCTCACATCGGCACCCATCCAGGTATGGAAAATCTTCTGGCTAATCGTCTCGCTCAACGCTCTGCCGATGCCTATATTTTGATGTCACACGGCAGTCGGCGATCGGGAGGAAATCAGTCCGTCGAGACGTTAGCATCGAAAATAGGAGCGGTTTCTGCCTATTGGTCAGTGGCTCCCAAGCTAGAAGCCCGTCTGCAAGAATTGGCTCAGTCAGGACATCAGAAAATTGCGATTTTGCCTTACTTTTTGTTTACTGGAGGAATTATAGGCACGATCGCTCAAGCGGTTGATCAACTGTCTCAGCAGTTTCCAAACTTAGAGCTTGACTTGGCGACACCGCTAGAAGTGAGCGATCGCTTGGCTGACCTGGTTTTAGATTTGAGTCTACAATCCCCAAAAGAGATAACTGCGAATCCGTCGCTGTAATTATTTTGTCTTAATCGGTATCTAAGACTGCAACTCTTGAGCCGCTAACTGTCTAGCGTTAATGACAGTACTCATCTACTCAATTCTCTAACTGCCTTATTTGATGACTCTTAACTCTGATGCCGCTCTCATGTCCAACAAGCCAAAGTGCTTGGGCAAAGTTTATTTGGTGGGCGCAGGGCCCGGCGATCCGGGCTTGATGACGCTCAAAGGCAAAAGCTTACTAGAGTGCGCGGATGTCGTCGTTTATGATGCGTTAGTCAGTGCGCCGATTTTGGCAATGATCAACCCAAACGCCGAGCAAATCAGCGCAGGCAAGCGACGAGGACGGCACTCAATGGTGCAAGAAGAGATTACGCAAGTATTAGTTGATAGAGCGAAGACTGCGGCGATCGTCGTGCGTCTCAAAGGCGGCGATCCCTTCGTGTTTGGTCGCGGCGGCGAAGAGATGCAGGATCTCGTAAAAGCCGGGGTTCCCGTCGAGGTGATTCCAGGAGTGACTTCTGGCATTGCGGCTCCTGCTTATGCTGGCATTCCGCTGACTCATCGGTCTCATAGCTCGTCGGTGACGTTTGTGACGGGGCACGAAGAAGCCGGAAAATATCGCCCTGCGGTGAATTGGCAAGCGATCGCGCACGGGTCTGAAACGATCGTGATTTACATGGGCATTCACAATTTGCCCTACATTACAGGGCAGCTTCAACAAGCAGGATTGAGTGCCAAAACGCCGATCGCATTGGTGCGCTGGGGCACTCGACCTGAACAAGAAGAATTGATTGGAACCTTAGAGACGATCGCCGCTCAAGTCGAAGCGAAGGGATTTGGGGCACCTGCGATCGTCGTAATTGGCAGCGTGGTAAACCTACACGAAACTCTATCTGACTGCCGCCCACAATTTTTAGGCACATAAAGCCCTAAATTTTGTAAGTTAGAAGCGGTTCTCTAGCGATCGCTATTCATCCCCATGAAAATCAGACAAGCTACTCAACAAGATGCCTCTGAAATCATGAAATTGTTCTATGAAACTATTCATACAATTAATATCAGAGACTATTCTCAAGAACAAGTTAACGCTTGGGCACCTGACACCATGACCGTAGACAAATGGGTAAAACGACAAGACACAAAACAGACCTTTGTTGCTGACCACAACGGGAAAATTGTTGGGTTTGCAGAGTTTGAACCCGATGGTCACATCGATTGTTTCTACACTCACAAAGACTTTCAGGGTCAGAGTGTGGGAACGCAATTGTTGGATACGATCGTCACTCAAGCTACTCAATTACAACTGTCTCGCTTATTTGTTGAAGTCAGCATTACCGCCCGTCCCTTTTTTGAACACCGGGGATTTGCGATCGTCAAACCCCAAGAAGTCGAGTGTCGAGGGGTCAAACTTATAAACTTTGTGATGGAGCGCTACTTATCGTAAAAGTTCTCAATTCTCTAGCTTTTATCGGTAATCAATTCTCTAGCTTTTATCGGTAATCATTTTCAGCAATCCTGGTGAATATCAGACAATAGATGAAGTTGGATTATTAGGTTGCTCAAGAATTGTCTTCTCAAATTGATCTCTCTGTCGAAGAAACCCCCGATCGCCTTGATCGCTATCTCGCTGATCGAGTTACCGATTTATCTCGATCGCGACTGCAAAAGCTGATTGAGCAAGGTCACGTGCAGGTAAATGGCGAAGTTTGCACGTCTAAAAAGCTGGAGGTCAAATTGGGCGATCGCATTCAAATCGACATTCCCGCAGCCCAACCGTTAGAACTGCAAGCCGAAAACATTCCCCTCGACATTCTCTACGAAGACGATTCGCTGCTGATTCTCAATAAACCTGCGGGGTTAGTCGTACATCCCTCTGCCGGACACGAGGCAGGAACGATGGTTAACGCGCTTTTAGCTCACTGTCCGACCTTACCGGGAATTAATGGGGTTCAGCGTCCGGGTATCGTCCATCGGTTGGACAAAGACACCACAGGCGCGATCGCGGTTGCCAAAACCGAGCAAGCTTTTCACCATTTGCAAGAACAGTTCCGTACCAAAACCGCACGACGAGATTATTTAGCGATCGTCTACGGTGCGCCGCCTCAAGAAAAGGGCACGATCGATCAGCCGATCGGACGGCACCCAGTCGAGCGCCAAAAAATGGCCGTCGTGCCCGAAGAAAAAGGACGACGAGCCATCACTCACTGGCATGTGAAGGAACGCTTAGGAAATTTCACGCTGATGGAGTTTGAGCTTGAAACTGGGCGAACTCATCAAATTCGAGTTCACAGCGCTTTTATGGGGCATCCGATCGTCGGTGATCAGGTCTACGGGTCTGGGCGCAAATCTGTCAATGTGAACCTTCCAGGGCAAGCCCTGCACGCTTGGCGATTGCGGCTCAGACATCCGCTCACAGAAGAATGGGTGGTGGCGATCGCGCCTTTACCGTCTACATTCAAAAAGCTGCTAGAAGTGCTGAAACGGAGACTGTGAACTAGACAGTCATCACTACCACGTCTAAAATCTCGAAAGCCGTGTTACAAAACTACAGAAACCTTTACAGAGTACCAGTCAACCTTAAACTCAGAACCCTGTCTGAAAGCAGCTTGTGGCGATATTGAGAAACGATTAACTTAAGACAAGTTTACTAATAAATTTGTAATTGTGTGATTCGCTAAGGAAAAAGAGCTTTTTGATCGACACTAAAGCCGTGTCTGCTCTAGCTTTGACGATTTGTATCGCCAGACTTGATACAACTCAATAATTTGTAACAAATAATGCCCTTGCCACATTGTATAAAACTAATCTGAAGGGTAAAAACAACAGATGAAGTTCATCTAACCACTGATAACTCCGGGTTCTTGCCTTCTCATAATAAAAACGAAATTTTCTCAGATTTCTAAACGTTGCTTCATGAACCAGTTTATTAACAAGTGTTAAGAAGTGACGTAAATGAGAAGACAGCTTGAAATAATCAGATTGGGTTTTCACCCTTTCGGCTAAATCATTCCCAGTCTCAAAGATGGCTCGATCGAGCCTTCGAGTTCTGAGTCAAACGAACCAACTTCCAGTAATTAGGAGAAACATTCATGCTAGACGCATTCGCTAAGGTAGTCTCTCAGGCTGATGCCAAAGGTGAGTTTTTGAGCAGCTCTCAGCTAGATGCTCTGTCTGGTCTTGTCAAAGACGGCAGCAAGCGTTTAGACACCGTTAACCGCATGACCAGCAATGCTTCCGCGATCGTCACCAACGCAGCGCGCGCATTGTTTGCCGAGCAACCTCAGCTAATCTCCCCCGGCGGCAACGCTTACACCAACCGTCGCATGGCTGCTTGCCTTCGCGACATGGAAATCATCTTGCGCTATGTGACCTATGCAACCTTGGCTGGAGACGCAAGCGTTCTTGACGATCGTTGCCTCAACGGTCTGCGTGAGACCTACCAAGCATTGGGCGTTCCCGGCGGTTCTGTCGCTGCTGGCGTTCAAAAAATGAAAGAAGCTGCAATCAGCTTGGCCAACGACACCAACGGAATCACCAAAGGCGATTGCTCGGCGCTGATGTCTGAAGTGTCTAGCTACTTCGATCGCGCTGCTGCTGCTGTTGCTTAATTGCAATTAGTTACCATCGCTTGCGCTCTAGCGATAGAGCCAAACGCCAGAACCTTGTCCTAATAACAACAGACACCTTTAAGGGAGATATTGATCATGAAGACCCCGATTACTGAAGCGATCGCAGCAGCCGATACCCAAGGTCGTTTCCTTGGCAACACCGAACTGCAAGCAGTCAATGGTCGCTTTGAGCGCGCTGCTGCCAGCATGGAAGCGGCTCGTTCGTTGACCAACAACGCTCAAAAGCTAATTGACGGTGCAGCTCAAGCTGTCTACCAAAAATTCCCGTACACCACCCAAATGCAGGGTTCTCAGTATGCTGCGGGTCCCGAAGGCAAAGCTAAGTGCTCTCGTGACATCGGCTACTACCTCCGCATGGTGACCTATTGCTTGGTTGCTGGTGGAACAGGCCCCATGGACGAGTATCTAATTGCTGGTTTGGATGAAATCAACCGCACCTTTGACCTCGCTCCTAGCTGGTATGTAGAAGCTCTGAAAAACATCAAGGCTAGCCACGGTTTGGGCGGTCAGGCTGCTAACGAAGCTAACACCTACATCGACTACGCGATCAACGCCCTGAGCTAACAGTGCGTCTTGCCCGGAAAGGTATCGCGACCCGTCGGCTCCGGCTGACTGTTGTTTACCTTTCCGGGCATTGTTTTATCTAGGGTTACTCCAGGTTTGAATGTTTGAGTATAAATTCAACGATAAAAACCAAATCGGGAGTGATTAAGTTGGCGATTCGGCTCTCAGCAAATCTTCGCCAAGCTGCTGACGACTGAATGCTGACGACACCGCTACATATAAACGTTCGCCGTTCACTTAGGAGTCTTGATCGATGGCTATTACAACCGCAGCAGCGCGTTTAGGAACTTCTCCCTACGCGGAAACCAGTCAGGTTGAGTTGCGCTCACCCTGGACAAAAGAAGATGTTGAAAATGTGATTCGAGCGGTTTACCGTCAGGTGTTGGGCAACGACTACATCATGAAGTCTGAGCGTCTCACCAGTGCAGAATCGCTCTTGCGCGACGGTCAAATCACGGTCAGAGAATTCGTCCGGTTTGTTGCCAAGTCTGAACTATATAAAACCAAGTTTCTCTACGGCAATTTTCAAACCAGAGTCATCGAACTCAACCACAAGCACTTATTGGGTCGGGCACCGTTTGATGAATCTGACGTGATTCGTCACCTCGATATCTACGAACAACAAGGGTTTGATGCTGAAATCGATTCTTACATCGACTCGGCAGAATATCAGGCAAACTTTGGCGACAACGTGGTGCCTTACTATCGCGGCTTCCAGTTTGAGACAGGCGCGAGAACGATCGGGTTCACCAACATGTTTCGGCTCTATCGCGGTTATGCCAACAGCGATCGTGCTCAATCAGAAGGTTCAAAATCTCGTCTCGCTCGTGGGTTAGCTCAAAACACGGCAACCATGATCCAAGAGCCTTCGAGTGGGGCTGGTTGGTCACACTACGTGGCTTCCAGCGATTCGGCTCCCAACAAGTGTTTGGGCGGCTCTTTTGGTGAGAGCGGTCGGATTTATCGGGTCGTCGCGGCTGGCATCCGGGGCGGTGGCTATCCTGAAGTGCGTCGCAGCAGCACTGCTTATCTAGTGCCCTACGAGCAGTTGTCTCAAAAGATGCAGCAGATTCAGCGCACAGGCGCAAAAATCGTCAGCATCACGGTTGCTTAAGAAACTTTTGAGCTTTGAATTTTGGATTAGGCTTTCTAATTCAAAATTCAAAGCTAACCGCTTTTTACTTTAAACCTCGTTACAGGAGATTGCGATCGATGCTTGGTCAAACCGCAGTGGGCAGCGCAGCAAATACGACTTCTGGAAGCCGGATATTTCGCTACGAAGTGGTGGGTTTGCGTCAAAACGACCAGACCGACCAGATGAATTATCCCATTCGCAACAGTGGCAGTGTGTTTATCACGGTGCCCTACAGCCGCATGAACGACGAGATGCAGCGCATTTTGCGGATGGGCGGCAAAATTGTCAACATTACACCTCTCGAAGTGGATGAGAGCGACCATACTCTCGCCAAGGCTAAACGATAAGAAATTCTTACAGAGAACGGCGATTTAACCTGACTCATAACCTCTATGCTGCCATTACTTAACGTCACTCCCAAAACTCAAAATCAGCGAGTTGCTGGTTACGATGTGCTGGATGAGGATGATCCTCAAATCTATCGACTCAGTGATGCTAAAAGCGTTGACGAAGTGGATGCTCTAATCTGGGCAGCCTATCGTCAAATTTTTGGTGAACATCTGATTTTAGACAGCTATCGCCAGCCCTTTTTAGAATCGCAACTGCGAAACCGCCAAATCTCGGTGTCAGAATTGATCCGAGGGTTGGGCAAATCGGATGTCTATCGGGAATTAGTTGGCGAAACCAATTCTAACTATCGCCTGGTAGACATCACCTTTAAGCGCTTTTTAGGTCGATCGAGCTACGGCAAAGATGAGCAGATCGCGCAATCGATCGTCATCGCTACCCAAGGGCTACACGGCTTTATCGATACCGTGGTCGATGGAGACGAATATCGCCAAGCGTTTGGATCTGACATCGTGCCTTATCAGCGTCGGCGCATGGAAGGTCGTCCCTTTAATCTGTCAAATCCTCGCTATGGCGATTTTTGGCGCAACCGTCTCTTAGAGCGCGAATTGGCAACCCGTTCTTACTATCAAGTGCGGACTTACAGTTCGGGTGATTTAGACAAACAGGTGATTCGTCAGGCAATTCCGATGACCTTCCTCAATATGGCACAAGGAATTCTCACGCCTCAGTTAAACTCACAGCGCGATGTTGCCAGAGCCACTTCTAGCAATATCAAAGTGCCTGACAGCAGCCGTGCCGCGACAAGTTCTACTCAAACGGTGAAGAGAACAGCAGTGTCATTGCCCTATCGCTATATCCCTGGCAATCCTAAAGTTTAAAGGACTCATTCCTCCAAACAACCCTTCATTCTGCGTCCGCTATGTCAATTCCTTTGCTCGAATACAATCCCGCCTCGCAAAATCAGCGTGTTGCTGGCTACGAGGTTCCTAGCGAAGATACGCCTTACATTTATCGACTTGAAGACGCGATCGATGACACTGACCTGACCGACCTAATTTGGGCAAGTTATCGTCAAGTGTTTAGTGAGCACGTGATTCTCAAGAGCAATCGTCAAAGCAATTTAGAATCACAGCTAAGAAATCGGGCCATCACCGGGCGCGATTTTATTCGCGGCTTGGCAAAGTCTGAAACCTACCGTCGATTGGTTGTCGAAACCAACTCTAACTATCGAGTTGTGGAACTGACGCTCAAGCGGTTACTCGGTCGCGCTCCCTATAGCAAAGACGAAGAGATTGCCTGGTCGATCAAAATTGCCACCCTGGGCTGGGATCATTTTGTCGATGCTTTGATCGACAGCGACGAATATGAGCAGGCATTTGGCGAAAACACCGTGCCTTATCAGCGTCGTCGTTATAAAGATCGTCCCTTTAATCTGGTGACTCCTCGCTATGGCGATTATTGGCGCGACAAGCTAGAAACTGGGCGCTATAAATGGGGCGCGATCGAGAACTTCTTGGAGATGGCGCGATCGACTCCGATCGAAACTGTGCAGCCTGTTTCCGTCAACACGGCAAACATTCAAATTCCTGACATGACACGCAGCGTTCCTCAAAACACGCCCGTTTCGATTAGCACTCCAGCCAGTTTTCCGTTGCGTTAGCGGTTGATCTGCTGGTTTTACTGATTTGATTTGTTCATCAACACGAGGGAGATTCTAAAATGGCACTGCCATTATTGGACTATAGACCAAGCACCCAAAACCACCGAGTCAAGAGCTTTGGGCTTGCCGACCAAAACGAAGACACTCCTTATATCTATCGCATCGAAGATATGAGCGATGCCAACGATTTAGGGGAGTTGATCTGGGCAGCCTATCGGCAGGTGTTTAGCGAACACGAGACGCTAAAGTTTAACCGTCAAATCGCTTCTGAGTCTCGCGTCAAAAATCGGGCGATTACCGTGCGCGATTTTATTCGCGAGTTGGCAAAATCTGAGCGTTTCTACAGCACAGTCGTTTCTGTGAACAATAACTATCGCCTCGTGCAAGTTTGCCTCAAGCGCTTGCTCGGTCGCGATTCTTATAACCAAGATGAAGAGATTGCCTGGTCGATCAAAATTGCCACTCTGGGCTTTGACGGTTTTGTCGATGCGTTGCTCGACAGCGACGAATACACTGAGGCGTTTGGTGATTACACAGTCCCTTACCAGCGCAAGCGGATGGAGGCTCGCCCCTTTAACCTGGTGACTCCTCGCTATGGCGAAGACTTCCAAGAAACCGCAGGCACGATCAAAAATGATTGGCGCTTCACGGTAGACAAGTTCTACACCAAGAAATATCAAGAGCGCAATCTTCGTGAAGGCGATCCGGGTAAGTTTCGGGAGTTGGCAGCGGCGATCGCGCCCAAGGTCAATTATGCTCAACGGATTGCAGCGTCGAGCATTGACTATATGAGCAAAGTTCCTTCGCGGGACAAGCGATAAATCAACAGCGTTTTGAGCGTTGACTCAAAACCTTTTTGCTGGGTTTGATTTCTGTTTATAGAGCGATCGTTCACTGTGTTTCAGTTTTGAGCGATTGTTGTATCGATAAAAATCAAACCCAGCCGTTGTTTAAACGTTCAGACTTCAGTTCGTCGGCTTGAGTTTGGTCAGCTTGAGCTTAAAGGGGCCACCCGGAGTTTCCCCAAAGGCTTTAACTCTCACCACATAGTTTCCGGGTTTGGTGATGCGAGTAAACAGCAAAGAATTGGTCGTGCCATCCGGGCCGTCATCATTTTCGGCAACGGTTTCACCTTTGGCAGTCATCAATGTAACGATCGTGTCGAAATTGTCTGACGAAAGGTCGATCGAAACCTGATCCCCCGACTGTAGCGGCACTGAATAGTCGCGGGCAAAGTTTCCTTGACCCGTGGGAATATCATTTTCTGAGAGTTTGTCGCTAATTTCATTGCCCGGAGTCAGCGGAATGGGCGTATAAATTTTGTTTTGGGCGATCGCAGCGCCACGATCGCACCCCATTCCCAAAGCAATGACTATCATCCAAAAACGTTTCATCTCGCTCACAGCCCAATTTTTATTGATCTAACGTCAGTTCGACAGCAGTAGTTCGCTTCGGTGATGAATTTGGGAAGCCCCCTAAATCCCCCATTCTGGGGGACTTTGAACCGGAGATTTTGGCTTGAAGTCCCCCAAAGTGGGGGATTTAGGGGGCAAAAGCCGCTACAACGAAGCGAAAAACCTCGTCGAACTGACGTTAAT
>NZ_MPPI01000004.1:0-209342 GCF_001895925.1 Phormidesmis priestleyi ULC007
CTTAGGATCGTGGATTAAATAACCTGTAAAAGTCCTCTGATTTGTCATTGCCGAGACTTTTGCCCCCTAAATCCCCCACGAGTGGGGGACTTTGAAACTGGAGTCTTGGCTCAAAGTCCCCCAGAATGGGGGATTTAGGGGGCTGAAGCCGACCCAAACGCAACGACAATTTGTGTACACCGTAGCTTATTAGGGAGAGGGCGAGAAGTTACACCTTAATAAATCCACGTTCCTTAGACGTTTGTCAGAGCAAGTCTGGATCGATTCCCATTTCTTTTAATTTGGCGGCAAGACGCTGGGCAACTTCTTCGGGGCTGGGGAGGCGGTTTCCTTGAGGGTCATACCAATAGAGCCACTCTCTTGCCCAGCCCCGATAACTGCCTTGTTCTCTGCCGATCGCTAGTCCCATTTCAGGAATCCAAACAGGATCACCTGGTTGCAGTACATAGTCTTTGTCAATCAAACGATAAACTTCTAGGGGTTCATAGCGATCGCGTTGACTATATTCAGGGTTATAAACTACGTAATACAACACACCCATTCGGGCATAGTCTACTTTTTTCGTGTCATATTCATTTCCATAGGTCTTAGAAACAAACTCTAGAACCAGTAGGGGAACAACATTGTTTTCTTCCCAAACCACGTAACTCAAGCGACCTTTAGGGCTTTTGACCCGATCGACTCCCAAGCTCAAAAAACCATCTGGCACGATCGCGGGCGCTTTGGGTATGTAATAAATTCCTAAATTAATTCCCCAAAACCAATCGGTTCGTTTTTGCCAATACCAGGTCAAAATTGCTGCTAAAAGGCTAGGGACTAAAATTTGAAGTTCACTATCCACAGGGGTATGGTCAGTTTCGGGCAGATCTTCAGCCGATGGTAGTTGTAACGGGTTGTGCTGTAGCATGACAGCCCTCACAGTTAGCGTGGTGTCTTCTATTTTAAGCGAGTGAAGCGCGATGGCTGATTTCATCGTCTCGTCTGCAAGGTATCCTAATTTATGGGCAAAACCAACCTCAATTGAGAAAGATCTGTGCTTGACCTGAAGCTAATTCGCGAAAATCCAGCATTCGTTCAAGAGAAACTTAACCAGCGTGGCGGCGGTTATGATATTCAGCCGATCGTGCAGTTTGACCAGCAGCAGCGAGAACTAGAGAAAACGCGATCGACGCTTCAGGCACGCAGCAACGAAATCGGTAAACTAGTCGGACAAAAGATCAAATCGGGCAGCGATCCAAAAGGTGAAGAGATTCAAGCCCTGCGGGATGAAGGCAACCAGATCAAAGCTGAGTTGGGCGAATCGGAGCCGCAAGAAAAAGACCTGAAGGCGCAGATTGAGACGCTGTTGTTAACGTTGCCCAATCTGCCCGGTGACACGACTCCGATCGGCAAAG
The DNA here is from genome assembly GCF_001895925.1 of Phormidesmis priestleyi ULC007. Lineage (GTDB taxonomy): Bacteria > Cyanobacteriota > Cyanobacteriia > Leptolyngbyales > Leptolyngbyaceae > Phormidesmis_A > Phormidesmis_A priestleyi_A. The sequence continues at coordinate 1,395 of NZ_MPPI01000004.1, forward strand.
ATGAAACCGAAAATGTAGAAGTTCGGCGGTGGGGCGATGAGTTTAAGCCGCAAGGTGGAAATTTTCTACCCCACTATGAGATTGGCGAAAAGCTCGGCATTCTGAACACCGAACGGGCAACAAAAGTCGCTCAAACTCGATTTGTGGCATTGTTTGGAGCAGGTGCGGCGCTAGAGCGGGCGTTGATTCAGTTTATGCTCGATCGTCAAATCGCAGCAGGCTACCTCGAAGTTTTGCCGCCGTTTTTAATCAATACTCAATCCCTGATCGCTACAGGACAGTTACCCAAATTTGCGGAAGAGAGCTTTAAGTGCAGCGACGACGATCTGTGGTTAGCACCTACGGCTGAAGTGCCCGTCACAAATCTTTATCGAGATGATGTTTTGGCGGCGGACAGTTTACCAATTCATCACTGTGCCTATACGCCCTGCTTTCGACGTGAGGCTGGCAGCTATGGCAGAGATACCCGTGGGCTGATTCGACTGCACCAATTTAATAAAGTGGAATTGGTTAAAATCGTTCATCCCAGCACGTCTGGGCAGGAGCATCAAGCGTTAGTGCAGAATGCGGAGGCGATTCTTGAGGCGTTGAAGTTGCCTTATCGGACGATCGAGCTTTGTACCGGAGATCTAGGTTTTGGCGCTGCAAAATGCTACGACTTAGAAGTTTGGCTACCTTCGACTGGCACTTATCGCGAGATTTCAAGTTGCTCAAACTTTTTCGATTTTCAAGCCCGACGCGGCAATATTCGTTTTAAAGAAGCCGGACAAAAAGGAACGCAGTTTGTCCACACGCTGAATGGTTCAGGGTTAGCGGTGGGTCGGACAATGGCAGCCGTTTTAGAAAACTATCAGCAGCCCGACGGGACAGTTCGACTACCCGACGTGTTGCAGCCTTATTTGAAGCGCCAAACCTTGTGATTTCTTTCTCCTTCTTTGGGATCAATTCTGGAGTGAAGTTTTGTGACGACCCAGCTTGCACTCTAGAATAGAGAGATGTCTTCATCGGAGCTTACAGGTCTTAGCCTATGTCAGTTTTGGCTGTTGTTGCCCTTCTCGCAGTCCTGATCTTCGTACACGAACTGGGTCACTTCCTGGCTGCGCGACTTCAGGGAATCTATGCAAATCGCTTCTCGATCGGATTTGGCCCCATTTTGTGGAAATATCAGGGATCGCAAACCGAATATGCGCTTCGTGCCTTGCCCTTGGGCGGGTTTGTGGGCTTTCCTGATGACGATCCTGATAGCAAAATTCCGCCCAACGACCCAAATTTGCTGCGAAATCGTCCGGTGTTAGATCGGGCGATCGTGATCAGTGCGGGTGTAATCTCAAATCTCTTGTTTGCTTATCTTGTGCTGGTAACTCAACTGGCGATTGTCGGCTTGCCCACTAGTTTTAACTATCAAGCGGGCGTAATTGTGCCGCAAGTGGTGTCTAAAGATGCCGTCGCAGCCCAAGCGGGGGTGAAAGACGGTGATTTGATTGTTGCGGTGAATGGTCAGACGCTAGAAGCTTCAGCGAAGGCGACTGATAGTTTGCGTCAAGCGATCGAATCAAATCCTGGCAAGCCCATTCAGCTACAAATTCAGCGTCAGGGAGAGCCTGTTTCGCTGACCGTTACGCCTAAAGCCGATGACAAAGGAAAAGGTCGGATTGGTGTGCAGCTTCGACCGAATGGTCAAACGGTCTATCAGCGTCCGAGCAATCTTTTGAGCATTTTTGGCATCGCTGCCGAAGAGTTTCAGCGCATCGTGGTGCTGACGGTGCAAGGGTTTGGACAGTTGGTTAGCAACTTTAGCAAGACCGCAGAACAGGTAGCGGGCCCGGTGGCGATCGTCGCGACGGGTGCCAAAATCGCTCAAGCCGATTCTGCTAGCTTGTTTAATTTTGCCGCTCTAATCAGCATTAATTTGGCAGTCATTAACATCCTGCCTTTACCCGCTCTCGACGGCGGTCAGCTTGCCTTTTTGCTCATCGAAGGCCTGCGCGGAAAGCCTGTTCCGACTCGCATTCAAGATGGCGTAATGCAAACTGGATTGGTGCTGTTGCTGAGTTTGGGCGTTTTTCTGATCATTCGAGACACCGTTAATCTGATTCCGCAGTAGTGAGTATTACGCGCAAGATTTCTGCAAAAAAACAGCGTGCATTGGAGATTCTGATTCGCCTCAAGCGTCTCTACCCCGAAGCTCCTTGCACGTTGGATTATGAAACGCCCGTTCAACTGATGGTGGCGACGATTCTGTCGGCTCAATGCACTGATGCGAGAGTCAATTTAGTCACGCCAGAGCTATTTCGGAGATTTCCAGATGCGGCAGCGTTGGCAGGGGCAGACGTGGCAGAGCTTGAAAATCTAGTGCGCTCTACGGGTTTTTATCGCAACAAGGCGAAGAATATCCAAGCCGCGTGTCAGATGATCATGACTGAGTTTGGCGGTCAAGTGCCCAGAATGATGGAAGACTTGCTCAAGCTTCCGGGTGTGGCTCGCAAAACGGCTAATGTGGTGTCTGCTCACGCCTATGGCGTAAATTTGGGGGTCACGGTCGATACTCATGTCAAGCGACTGACTTATCGCCTCGGACTCACTAAAAACACCGATCCCGTTAAAATTGAGCGAGATTTGATGAAACTAATTGCTCAACCTGAGTGGGAAAATTGGTCAATTCGGCTGATCTATCACGGTCGCGCAACTTGCATGGCCAGAAATCCGCAGTGCGATCGCTGTGAGCTTGCTGATCTCTGCCCCTCGGCAAACTTGTCTGAAAAACCGACGCTAGAAGCAACTAGCCCAGTTTTGTAAGGGCATGGCACGGCCGTGCCCATTAGCTTTGCCAGTAACCAATATTATTTAATCCGCGATCCTTGGCGCGATCGCAGCAGGAATCTCAAATCTATTTTGCCACTCGCTCGATCAATTCGGTAGAATGAGAGGCACTGTCTTTAAAAGGGTCAAAATCTTCATGGCTAAGAAGAGCATGATTGAGCGGGCTAAAAAACGCCAAGAAACGGTGGACAAATATGCTGAACAGAGAGCAGAGCTGAAAGAGCAGTTCGCAAAAGCGACGACTCAACAGCAAAAGCTGGCAATCCATCGTCAAATTCAGCAATTGCCTCGCAACAGTGCTCGTGTGCGGGTGCGGAAGATTTGCTGGGTCACGGGTCGTGCTAGAGGCGTATATAGCGACTTTGGTCTGTCTCGCCACGTCTTTCGTGAAATGGCCCACCAAGGGCTTTTGCCAGGTGTGGTTAAGTCAAGCTGGTAGAAAAGTTTTGAGTTACGAATTTTGAGTTTTGAGTTAGAAATGCTGATTGACTCAATACTCAAAATTCAACGCTCAAAGCTTTTTTATTGGTTTTTATTGCCCACAACAGCGATCGATGCCTAAACTATCTAGCAGAATGTCACTGACTGCATTGGCGACCGCGAACTCGCTATAAAAACTTTGAGAAAAATCAAAGGCTTGCATTTCTGAAATGATCGCAAGCACCAATGAGCCTAAATCATTCTCGTCTTCCATGCGCTGCCGCACGTAAATTTGAGCAGCCCTTTGCGCGATCGTGTGATTAATCGCTTCTGGCAAAAATTCTTGATCTAGCCATTTGTGTAAGTTTCGCTGTAGCCACTCTCCTTCTTGCACTGGATTAGTGGCTGCGGGTAGCGTGATCGGTGGGATGGGTTCAACCATTTGCTATGACACCTGCAACGATCAACGAAACTATCCAAACTATACACTCATCGCTTTGTCATTGGTCACTCTCGCAACTCATCGAAAATAACCCTTTATGCAAATCGATGTGCCATCCATTATTGAAGGATATGCCCAGGGTTATTTTTTAATGGCAGATGAGTCGGGGCACGATTTGGACTGGTATTCGAGTCGAGAACGGACGTTAATTCCGCTGGATGGGCGGTTTCGCTATCCACGATCGCTGCAACGAGTTTTAAACCAAGACCGCTTTACGACTGCGGTGAGTCGAGACTTTAAAGCGGTGGTGGAGGGATGCGCCGATCGCGAAACCACCTGGATTTCTGAGGAGCTTAAACAAGTCTATTGGGCACTGCATCACGCAGGGTGGGCACACAGTTTTGAAACCTGGCAAGGCGACCAACTTGCAGGCGGCATTCTAGGCATTGTGATTCGCGGCGCTTTCATTGGGGAGTCAATGTTTTTTAAGATTCCAGACGGCTCGAAGGTGGCAATGGTCAAACTCGTCGAGCGGCTGCGAAACCGAAAGTTTGTGCTGTTTGATGCTCAAATGACGAACCCGCACTTAGAGCGATTTGGGTCGTATGTAATCAACAATCGCCTCTACAAAGATTTGTTGAGACAAGCTTTAGAGCGCAACTGCTCACTTGAGTAGTGCGATTAAGGATCGGGAATTAAATAACCTGTAATTTTTGACGAGCTTTGTTCATAGCCTCACTCGCCCGGAAATCAATTTCCAGGCTAACAGCGAAAGTCCTCTGAACAGGACTGGAAGAGAAAGGCTAGACCTCAGTCCGTTTCAACGGACTTTCGCTATTAGCCCGAACTTCTAGTTCAGGGCGGACAAGCACCGCAGCGAAGAGCACTGAACCTTAGCGTTGAATCAGCAATTTCGATTAACAAGAAAACTTCATCCGGTGCAGGATGATGGTTGAAATAAGCCCGACGATCGACCTGCACAACTGCAATATCCGGTTCGGGTTCAGAATTGGGACGAATCGTGATGGGTAATGGATTGCGAATAAAGGCGCGATCGCCCAACAAACGCGTCAGATAATTTCCTGCCCATTGAGTCGTCGAAGCGTGAGGAGGATTTTGAGGACTCATCTGAATAATTTTTCCTTCTAGCAATTCAACCTTATCGTCTGTGGTGAGAATTCCCGCCTCAATCATGCAGTGATATTCATCAACGCTCCACAGACGCAACGGAATTGCTGGGATTGTTGACCCAACAAACGCTTCAGTCTGGGCCATGCTGCTATCCCTCCGGTTGATACTTTTTAAGGTTGCCGCTCAATGATGCCGCCGCCGAGCAACACCTCTCCGTCATACCAAACGGCGGCTTGACCGGGCGTGATGCTGAACTGGGGGTCATCAAACACAATTCGCACACGAGAATCTTCGATCGGAATCACCGTCGCAGGCACCGCAGAAGACCGATATCGAATCTGAACTTCGGCATGAATTGGGGTCGTGGGTGCCGCAATCGAAACCCAGTTGACGCGCTGTACCGTGCAACCTGGATCTTGAGCTTCAGAGCGATCGCCCACAACGACCCGATTTCGTCCGGGGTCGAGTTCGAGGACATAAAGCGGTTCGCTGTGGGCGATGCCGAGTCCTTTGCGTTGTCCGATCGTGTAGTGATGAACGCCTTCATGTTGACCCAAAACGGTTCCCGATCGATCCACAATGTCGCCCGTTTGGGGCGTGATGTATTGGTCGAGAAACGCCCGCATCGAGCCGTTTGCCTCAACCAGACAAAGATCTTGGCTTTCGGGCTTGTCGGCAGTGTGCAAGCCAAACTCAGCCGCAATGCGTCGCGTCTCAGTTTTGGGCTGTTCGCCCAACGGAAAGATGACTTGAGAGAGAATATCTTGCTCCAAGTCGTAGAGGAAATAGGACTGGTCTTTGCTGCGATCGACGGCGCGAAGTAATTGATAGCGTCCTGTCTGCTCGTCGTAACGAGTTCGGGCATAGTGACCTGTGGCGATCGTATCGATGCCCAATTGCTCACGCGCATAGTTCAGCATTGGCGTAAATTTGACCGCCTTGTTGCACTGAGAACACGGGAGCGGCGTAATGCCATCGCTGTAGCCAGACACCAGATAATCGACAATGTTTTCTTGAAAGCGATCGCGACTATCCACGATGTGGTGGGGAATGCCTAAAAAGTCGCAAAGTTTGGCAGCGTCTACCATGCCTTCTGAGCAGCACTGACCCTTGCCCTTCATCAACCAAAGGGTTACGCCAACGACATCATAGCCTTGATGATGGAGAGCGGCTGCGGCAACTGAGCTATCGACTCCGCCGGAGAGTCCTACCACAACTTTGTTCATGGAATGAAATATGGAAAATTAAATTCTCTTATAGGCTAACACCTCAGCCTCTATCCTTTCTGCTTCTGCGATCGTGGGTTTGTGTTAATATGACCGGAAAATTTTGCAGCCGAGGGGTTAATCTACATGACTTGCGTTTCGCCCAGTGTTTCTCGCCAAAATCGATGGAAAAGAATCCAACGCTCGGTCTCATTTATCGTATTGGGAGGATGCTTATCTGGGTTGATCGCCCCGATCGCGGCGGCTCAGTCTCCTGGTTTTCCCTTACCGCCTGCACCGCCTGCGACTCCTGTGCCTCCGCAGACATTGCCGACTCTGCCAGTTGAGGGTACGCCGCTTCCCAGCGATCGGGTTTTTCAGGCACCGATCAATCAGCAGCCAGTTCCGATCGCCGCTCCGAGCAATCGTCCGCAATATCGAGTGTTTGTGAATGGTGACAGCGCTCTGTTGTTGCAGCAAGTCAGACGAGTAGAGCCACAGGCATTTATTCAACAATATGGGGGGCGGCAGGTGATTCAGGCGGGTGTTTTTAGCACTGAGGCAAATGCGCGTCAGCAGACCGAAGCTTTAGCGGCGCAGGGAATTGCGAGCGAGATCAGCACCTCTAATATGGGATCGCTACCCGGCGGAAACAGCGCTAGAGGCTATTATGTGGTTGTCCCAGAAGGTCGATCGGACTTGAATGACTTGCGCGATCGGACGATTCGATTAGGGGTTCAACAAAACTCGATTCAACTGCGAGATCGTCCGTTAGGCCCGCATTTGGCAGTGGGCCCGTTTGCCCAGCGCCAGCAGGCTGAGACGATGGAACGCTATCTGAGAGACAAGGGGAACTTAGATGCGCGGATCGTTTTCGATCGCTAGGTAAATTGCCCCAGCGTCCATCCCAGCCCTAAGCCAATCCATGAGGTCACGGTGAGCAGAGTGCAAGTCTGGACGTTGTTGAATTCTGCGGTGAGGAGGTCAATTCGGGCTAACGCTTCGGCAGAAAGAATCAGGATAATCGGCATGAAGAGCTTGAGCCAGTTGAGCACGATCGACGCGAAGGCGGCTGCAACAATGAGCGCACAAAACGCCACCGTATCAGAAGTAAACCATCGCGAAACCAAGTGGCTCAGGCCCGTCAGTAGGTTGATAAACATTAGGGCCAGCACCAACGCCCACGCGATCGCAAAGGCAAATGCTGCCCAAGAGTGAGTGGTTGATGCCAGGAGATTGCCAAACGTGATGTGGGCTGCTAGCAGCAGGGCGAGAGACACCCAGGGAAGTTTTTTAGGAGCAACCATGAGAACTGGATTTGAACTAAACGACTCGATTTTGGCGGATGCACTCAGCGTACCAGTGGTAGCTGGCTTTGGGAATGCGCTTTTGGGTGCGGTAATCGATGTAGATGATGCCAAATCGCCGATCGAACCCCCACGACCACTCAAAATTATCCATTAAACTCCAGACAAAATAACCGCGAACCGGATAGCCTTCGTCAACTGCACGATGAACGGTTTTGAGATATTGACGAAGATAAAGAATGCGATCGCTGTCGATCACTTCTCCCGATCGAGTCACTTCGTCCTGAGCAGCACAGCCGTTTTCGGTGATGTAAACCGGGAGATCAGGGCGATCTAACGTCTCACTAACATGACGAATTCCCCAATAAAGACTTTCTGGCACAATCTGCAACCACGGCATGTGCATCGCTGGATAGCCTTTTGGAAAATCAATCCACTCACAGCCTTGAGAATTATTTGCAGCCCGGATGTAAGCACCCGTGTAAATGTTTAACCCTAAAGAATCGATCGGCTGATGAATGGTATCTAAATCCCCAACTTGAATATCAGGGGCATCGTTGCCCAACTGGTCTAGCAATTGCGAACTATATTCACCCGTAATGGCAGGATAAATGATTCCACCATTGCCGCAGTGATAGGGAAAGGCATTTTTAGCCGCCTCGATGTCATCCGCCGACTCGGTTAGAGGAACGGTGATGCCGGGGTTATCCACCAGCGAAATCAAACAGGGAACCGGAGACACAGCCCGAATTGCCTGACAGCCCAATCCATGAGCCAATAACGCATGATGGGAGGTTTGCCAAACTTGTTTTTTAGACTTTACCCGCGTTCCGGGGGCGTGTTTTGGCGTTTGGTTTACGTCATAGCTCATGTGCGTAAAGCAAGAGATTTCGTTCAGCGTCATCCAGTTTGTGATGCGATCACCCAATCGGCTCACCACTGCCGTCACATAATCGGCAAAATCCTGCGCCATTTCTCGACTTTGCCACGAGCCATATCGGTCTTCTAGCGCTTGAGGGCTATCCCAATGAAATAAGGTGGCGTGGGGTGTGATGTCATAGGATCGGAGACAATCCACCAATCTGCTGTAGAAGTCAATGCCCGCCTCGTTTACCGCACCGCGACCATCGGGAATGATGCGACACCAGGAGATGCTAAAGCGATAGTGTTTAATGCCCAACGCTGCCATCAGTTGGATGTCTTGCTCGTAGCGATGGTAGTGGTCACAGGCGATCGCGCCCGTGTCTCTGTTGAGGGTGCGTCCTCGTTTGGCGCTAAAGGTGTCCCACACGCTAGGTTTGCGTCCGTCTTCTTTGACGGCTCCCTCGATTTGATAGGCGGCAGTTGCAGCACCCCACTCAAACGTTTCTGGAAATTGATAGCTAGACATCGTTTGAGGTTTTTTGGAGAGCAACACGACTGATGAAAATTAACAGAATGGTGAGGCTAGGCAAGAGAATCGCGCTGAGGACGATCGGAGTTGTGGGCGCGATCGTCACCAGCGGGGCAGCGTATTTGATGAGGAGAGAGAGGGCGATCGAGAGTAGCAAAACCTTGAGAATGAAAATAAAGCTATCCATACAGGCGATGGGTCAAATGATTAATCTTAGGTTAACGTCAGTTTGACAGAAGTGATTGGCCACGATTGTGAATCCGGGAAGCCCCCTAAATCCCCCAGAATGGGGGATTTAGGGGGCTGAAGCCGCTCAAAACGAAACGAAAAGCCTCGTGGTCGAACTCACGTTAGGTTAAGGCAAAAAACCAGCGTTGCTGAATCTGGCTCTGAGTTGCCCCCAGTTGACTTTAATGAGTCTTCACAAAGAAGTCAAAACTAGGCGACGAAGAGGCACAGATACCATTACTTCAGCATGACGGGTCAATACGCTCTCGCGATGGGTTGATACGTTCTCTTGACAGGCTAATAAGTCCTCTCAATGATTTGATTCAGTCTCTCAACGACTTAATGCGTTCTCTTGACAGGTTAATACGTTCTCTCGATGAGGCAACTTGTTCTCTCAATGGGTCAGTATGTTCTCTTGACCGGGTGAAACCGCGATCGGCTCATCTCAAAATCCCTCTGGAATCTGAATTGTTTAAGAGATTGATTTTGTTTGTGTGAGGGCAAATTCATCGATTCACATTCCCAACTCAGCAACGCCAAAAAACCTTCTTAAGTTGGGCTTTCTAACAACGCTTGGAAAAGAGCGTTTCCTCGAATAGTGTCAAAATCTGCATCTGATTTTGCGTTTTCTCGTACTCTAGGATCGAGTGCAATTGCTTGGGCTAAAGATTCGATCGCGAGTGCAACATTGTTTTGTAGTGCATAACATTTGGCTTTGTTGTAGAGAGCAAAGGCATTCTCTGGTTCAATCTTGAGGACTCGATCGTAGCTAATAATAGCGTCATCGTAACGCCCTAATCTTTGCAGAATTAAACCTCGATTGAACCAGGCTGCATGTTTGTCTGGTTTGGATGGCTTTGTCATAACTCGCGATTGCCTCGTCATATTTCTGTAAGTTGGCAAGACTACTGCCCCGTCCATACCAGGCTTCATGGGAGTCAGATTTGAACTCGATGGCTTTGTCATAACTCGCGATTGCCTCGTCATATCTCTGTAAGTTGTCAAGACTTATGCCCCGGTTAGTCCAGGCTTCATGGGAGTCAGATTTGAACTCGATGGCTTTGTCATAACTCGCAGCCGATTCGCGGTAGCGGTTTAAGAAAGACAATACATTCCCCTGAACATAGAAGGTTGTGAAGAGAAAATCCTTCACCCACACCCATTGAGCCTCTTCGAGATCAGCGTCAGACTTTAGCGTCAGTTGCTCTAACGGGTGAGCAATCTCTAGCACTCTATTTAGGCAGCTAAGACTCTGTTGATATCGCTCTAGCCCATAGAGTGCAAAAGCAAAACCCTGCAACGAAAACATCATTTTTCCAGGCTGCCGCTGACTGAGTTGCAATAGAAGCCGAGTTAATCGCGGAATCCACTCACCCACCTCAACCGAATAGCCTTTCCCTTCGATTTGCCCATCGCGAGGTTCTAAAATGCCTTTCCTAATCAGATAAGGCAACGCTTCATGAATCCGCCGTTTCCACTGCCACTGTTGCCAAACCGTTCCTCCCAGCATTAGATGCGCTGTAGACACAATCACAAATTCTTTTAGCTCCACATTCAGGCTCCGCAGCAAATCTACCGCATCATAGATAGGCACCGCTCCCACATGCTGTTTGACCACTTCTTGATATTGCTTCTCCCAAGACCCTCTCACGGTGCCCTGATAGTTTTGCGGGGTTAGCGGCAAGCTCTGATCTTTCATCCTCTGCAAATTCAGCACGACATTTTTGAAGGTGCGATCGTTCTTCCGCGCCAATGCTGGAAAATTTTCTGGCGTTGATTGAATGCCCTCAATATTAGGAGTGATTTGCTCAAACAGTTGAATGATCGTCTCATCTTCAACCTCATCCATTTCATAAGCCTCAAATCGCTGCCATAGCTGCGGATACTTAGACCACGCTAATTTATCAAATTCACTAAGTTTGTCAGGTTTGTCAGGTTTGTCAGGTTTGTCAGGTTTGTCAGGAGTCAGAGAATCTGGTTCATTCCTGGCGATCGCTAATACGCGAAGGCGATCGGCTCCGACAAACCGCTCATAAGCCTCTAGGGTTCGCAGAAGCCGCTCTTGTAAAGGAACAATGGCAGGTTGCATCGGGTCGTCAACTTTAGGCGATTTGCGATCGCGCCCTTGCTCCATCTGCGAGTGCAAATCGTCTAAGAAAAACAAAATTTGCCGATTAGTCCCTAATTTGCTTTCGGGTAGTTCATTAGGTGCATCTAACCACCCCTCAGACCTCAGCCTCAAAACCGTCCATCCTTGCCGACTCATCCGTTCTACAACCTCTGCGGCTTCCCGTGTTTTGCCAAGTCCGCTCCGCCCCAAAATCAAAACCCAGCCGCGATCGTCTAGCAGTTTCCGAAGGTCTTCCCCAATATTTCGCCCTGCAACGCGTTGTTGGTAAGGAATATTATGATCAGCGAGTTCATCCGTGCGCCCTTCAACCATTAATCTCTGTAGGGCGACTTCATTCGGCTTGAAAACCTCAAACGGGAACTGATCCAACGAAACAAGCTGTTTACGCTGTTGTTGACGAAACCACCAAGCAAACTTGCCGATCGCCAATAATATTCCTGAGCCAAACACAAAGCCAATAAGGTCTTTGTTCGCAGTGAAGAATTGCAGGATGGGGCTTAAATCCACAAGTTCAACCCAGAATATTTTAGGATTAAAAATAATTATAACCTTCGTCTCAAACTCTTCTAGTCTTCGCGTTGTGTTTAATTCGATGGCTATAGGCTCAAGATCTAACGTTAAGGAGCGTGGATTTATTAAGGTGCAACTTCTCGTACTCAACTAGAGTGTATATCAGTTCGTTGATGGCTCCGTTTGAGTCGGCTGGTGCCCCCTAAATCCCCCATTCTGGGGGACTTTGAAACCGGGAATCTTGGCTCAAAGTCCCCCAGAATGGGGGATTTAGGGGGCGAAGATCTCAGCCATGACAAATCAAGAGATTTGATTACAAGATTGACAGGTTATTTAATCCACGCTCCTAAGCAGGTCTATCTGCTCTTTAACCCACTGACGAAATGCTTTTAGCGCTTTGTTTCTGCCAACAATTTTGCTCTCCCTCAAATATCGTGGGATCGCCTCGCTCAACGGCAAATTTGGAAAGATTGAGCTTTCTGGTGACTCTTCATAGCGATCTTGCCGCAAAATGTTGATTTGCAGATTTCCATTCTCAAACCGCCATAGCTCAGGCACCTTCAATGCTGCGTAAATGCTGCGGTGAGTTCGAGAAGTCACATCAATTTCGAGGGCTAAATCGGGGGGAGGGTCGATCGAGAGATCCAGTCGCTTCTTACCTCGAATGGCTGGCTCATTCTGAATATAAAAGCACTGGTCAGGCTCAATTCCTTTCAGCATCCCTTCACTTTTATAGGTGGTAGAACCCAAACTCCGAAACTCAATGTCTAATTCTTCTAAAAGGTCTTTGATCAAATCCCCGATAATTTCTTTATTATCTTCATGTTCGGGCAGAGGAGCCATGATTTCTAGCAGTCCATTCTCATAAGCGATCCGAGCGGCACGATGTTCGCCTAGCTCCTCTAGAACTCTTTCAAATTCCTGCCACGTAATGTCTTGCAGCACCACTCGTTGCCCTGGTGGAATTTGAATTCGACTGAGTTCCAATAGCATTTTCTACCTTAGATAAACGTGAGTTCGACGAGTTTTTTCGCTTCGTTCTCAGCGGCTTCTGCCCCCTAAATCCCCCAATTTGGGGGACTTCAAGCCAAAATTTCTGGTTCAAAGCTCCCCAATTTTGGGGGATTTAGGGGGCTTCCCGAATTCATCATCGGAGTGAACCACTTCTATCTAACTCACGTTAGATAAATGGCTGATCCTATTCTAGAAGTAGATACAACAGAAAGCCCGATCGCTGAGATTCTCCTGACAGCGATCGAGCGATTTAGTTCAGATTTCGCGAGTATCTAAGAGGATGTTTGAAAAGTCTCCGTTGAGCGCCTAGCCCGCCCTGAACTGAAAGTTCGGGCTAACGGTGCGAAGTCCTCTGAAGAGGACTGGGAGAGAAATGGTCGTTTCAGTCCGGTTCAACGGACTTCGCACCGTTAGCCCCGTTGCCGAAGGCACTTGCGAAGCAACCTCCAATCCGGGGCGGGACAGCAACGCAGCAAAGAGATTTTCTATACTTTTCAAACGTCCTCTAAGCCGAAGTCACCGTCGGTTGGCTTTCATCAACATGAGGATTCAATGCTAAACCCACCCGTGAAATGCCCGTAAACAGAATGCTTGCTCCGACCAACGTACCTAACAGCCAGGGTGCATCAAACGGGAACTGAAACCAAATCATGCCGCCTAACAGTAGCGTAACAATGCCATTACCCAATACCCAAGTCCAGTTGGGTTGCGGACGGAGCCGGAACGCCAAAATTAGCTCAAACACGCCTTCACTGAGCAAGAAGCTACCCAACAAGATGGTCAATGTCAAAATGCCAGTTAGGGGAGAAACGAACAACATAATCCCCGTTCCGATATAGAGGAGGCTTAACAATAGCTTCCAAATAAAGCCGCCTTCTTGACGAGTTTGAAAGGCATATCCCACCTTGGCAAAACCTGCCGAGAGCAGGATCAGCGCAATCCAGGTTTCAGTGACGATCGTCGAAACTCTTGGCACCAAGATTCCAGCCAATCCGATCACAATTAAGAGAATACCAATCCAAATTGACGGATTTTTGCCCGGTTGGGTGGTGTCGGGTGAAACATTGGTAGTCATATAAGACTTTTCCTATACCTGTGTGAATTTCACCTTTAGACTAGGAAACTTCTGATCAGTTAAGTAGCTCCTTAAGACAGAACTGCGATCGTAAGTGATCAGACTTTAGCTAGAGACTGCTTTAACCAAACCGACCTTGCACATAATCTCTTGTGCGAGATTGAGACGCTGCCATAAAAATCTGAGTCGTAGCGCCAAACTCAACGAGTTGACCAATCCGACTTTCATCGGTGCTAAAAAAAGCCGTGTATTGAGAGACGCGAGACGCTTGCTGCATATTGTGAGTCACGATCGCGATCGTCAGTTCATGCCGCAAACTATCGATTAGTTCTTCAATTTTCATTGTGGCGATCGGGTCAAGCGCCGAACAAGGCTCATCCATCAGCAAAATTTTGGGCTTGACTGCCAGCGCACGAGCAATGCACAGACGCTGCTGTTGTCCCCCCGATAGTCCCAATGCCGACTTACTGAGATTGTCTTTGACCTCATTCCACAGTGCCGCACTACGCAAGGCAGATTCAACAGTTTCGTCTAGGCTGACTCGATTAGGGCGGCTAAACACTCTCACGCCATAGGCCACATTGTCATAAATGCTGCTCGGAAAAGGATTTGGCTTTTGAAATACCATCCCAATCTGGCGACGTAATCGATTGAGATTGACCTGACGGCTGTAAATGTCTTGACCAAAAAACTCGACTTGACCTTCGACACGCACCACTCCTTCAAGCTCACTAATCCGATTGAGGGCTTTGAGAAAAGTAGATTTTCCACAGCCAGACGGCCCGATAATGGCGGTGACTTGCCCTTGATAGATATCCATTGAGACGGACTCGATCGCCTTCTGGCTACCATAATAAAACGCCAAATCTTTGACCCGCAGCGCTGGAATTAGATCGCTGGTTGATGAAGCGTTGATTGCTGAATCATGAAAACTAAACTGCATAATCTAACGATTCTTGAAACGATTAGAAGTAACAATACGCGATGCAATATTAACGAATAAAACAATGCCAACGAGAATCACAGAAGCGCTCCACGCCAGTTTGTTTTGCTCGGCATAAGCAGAACTGGCATAGTTATAAATCATCACGGATAGAGAAGCAGTTGGACTCGTCAAACCCTCAAACCAATTTTGGCTAAACAGCGCCGTGAATAGCAGCGGAGCCGTTTCTCCTGACGCACGAGCCACCGCCAGTAAAACGCCTGTAGTAATTCCAGGTAACGCAGTCGCGATCGTAACTCGGAACACAGTTTGAAATCGACTTGCCCCCAAAGCAGAAGACGCAAGCCTTAACGAGGTGGGCACTAACTTTAAAGCTTCTTCGGTAGCTAAAATGACGATCGGCAGCATGATAATCGACAGGGCAAATCCCCCTGCTAATGCTGAAAATCCTTTAACCGTCAACACTACCACCGCATAAGCAAACACTCCCACCACGATCGAGGGCACACCACTTAACACAGTCACCACAAAGCGAATCAATTGAGCGATCGCTTTTCCTTGACTAAATTCCGCTAGATAAATAGCTGTTAATATCCCCACCGGAATGCTAATCAGAGAGGCAATTCCGACCATAATTAACGTGCCGACGATCGCGTTAGCAAACCCATTGGGTACGCCTTCCATGCCCACTGGAGCAGGTAAATTAGTCAACACTTCCCACTTTAAGCCTGGAACGCCCTGACGCAAAATCTCTAGCAAGATTGCGAGGAGTGGTAACAGCGCAAGTCCTGAAAGTAGGAATGCGATCGTCGTCATTCCATAATTAAATACCGTTCGTGCCGGAGACAACGGGCGACAAAGTTCTGGAGTGATTGAAGTCTGCTTCATGATTGACCGTTCGCGCTCAGAAACTTGACCATGACGATCGCGATCATATTGACGATGAGGGTTAAGGCAAACAGAATTAATGCTAGGTACATCAATGCGCCAATGTGCAGCCCATCACTCGCTTCAGCAAACTGATTGGCTAACAGAGCCGGAATGGTATTGCCGGGATCTAATAATGAAAGGCTAATCTGATCGGAGTTGCCAATCACCATTGTGACTGCCATCGTTTCACCCAACGCTCTGCCTAACCCCAACATTGCCGCACCTAGGATGCCAGAAATAGCAGACGGCAACAGCACTCTAAACGTCGTCTCCCATGGCGTTGCACCCAGAGAAGCCGAGGCGCTGCGAAGCTCTTTGGGAATGGCAATTAACACATCGCGGCTAATGGCTGCGATCGTTGGCAAGATCATAATGGCTAAAATAATGCCTGCAATTAACATACTTGGGCCCGCAGGCTCAGAATTAAAAATAGGAATCCAGCTAAAGTGCTGAAATAGCCATTGTTGAATCGGCTGTAGGAATGGAATCAGCACAAAAATTCCCCACAAGCCCACAATCACACTCGGAATCGCGGCAATCAGTTCGACAATAAACGCGATCGGCGATCGTAACCAGGGCGGCAAAAAACTTTCACTCGTGACGATCGCCACCGCCAACCCAATCGGCAGGGCAATGAACAGCGCGATCGCAGAACTCACCAACGTGCCATAAATGTAAGGCAGCGCTCCAAATACGAGTTCATTAACGTCCCAGTTTTGAGTCCAGAGAAAGCCTAAACCAAACTGCTCGATCGCGGGTCGGGCTTGCCCAAAAATCACCCAACTCATCCAGCCTAGAATGACCACGACTGACACAGAGACTCCCTGAACAAGCCAGGTAAACCCCTGGTCAACTAGAGAATGATTGCCCTCTTGACCCGTGAGATTGACCCCTTGAAGCATGTCTCGACTGATGGATTTCTTGGCAGGTTCAGGAGATGCAGTCATACCAATTTCATGTGTGAACGGGGTAGGGGCACGGCCGGCCGCGCCCCGGATTATTTAGAACGCAAAAGTCGTCCGAATGGTGCCGATATACGTGGTGTCGTTGCTGTTGTTGTGTTCTGGGTTAAAGATCACGATCAAACCCGGTGTGATCGAGATGTTGTCATTGATACGATAGCGATAAAATCCCTCAAGATGGAGAGACGTATCGAGGTCGCGACGACGCGCTTGATTAACCAACGGGTTTCTGACTCCATAGTCACTGCCCCCTGCTCTAGGAGGCTGACCGACGACAAGACCTAACAGGTTGCCTTCTTTCAAGAAGTCAGGAAACGCTAGCGTCACTGCCCAGTTCCAGATATCGGCTTTATCGCCCCTGTTGATGATCGGGTCAGCAGGCGTGCCGCCCCCTGTCTTCCGTGCTTCTGCGCGAGTGTAGCCACCCCATGCCGAAAGAATCATGCCGGGGCTGAGCCGGAAACTCCCCTCTAGCCCAAAGGCATTGGTGGTCGTCGGCGTGATGGTGGTAGCGTTGTTAAACGGGCTGTCAGCAAATGCGCTTCCAGTGCCGCCTGAGACTCCAGAGCCATTACGGTAAAAAGCATTCACATAAGTGAAACCAAGACTCAATGCGGGGCTTGGTTGAAACACCAGTTGTCCCAGCGCGGCATAGTTGCCGTTAAACAAGCCGTTGCCGTTAATCGGGTTGCTCGCGACTCCTGTTGGCACTAGGTAGCCCAAAGAAAGGTTAAATTTGCTGCCGAAGGTGAATTCGGAACCAAATTTATGATTTAGGATCAATCCGGTGCCTGTGCCTGCGCGGTAGATGGGGTTAAATCGACCAAAGCGTGAAATCGAACCGTTGGCGCTAGACTCTGTAGGACTTAGCGTTGGAATGCTGTCGTTATATTCAAGCCCATCATTGGTGCCCGTGCCGATAAACACCGTCGTCAGATCGCCGAGCGGGAAGCGATATTCTAGACGCGAAAGTTCAACAGCATTGCCTTGATCGCCATCAAATCCTAAACGGGTCATGTTGGTGCCCGTTGTTGCGACGTTAAACTGGACAATGTTTCTGGCTTGCAGTCGAGTTCTCAAACGATCTTTCCCTGAGAAACTCGTATCGAGGTTGAGTCGAACCCGATCGCTAAACGTTGTGTTTTCGCGCACACCTCGACCGTTTGGCAAAAACGTGTTGCGTCGTGCTTCTCTCTGAGCATCCGTTCGTTCGTTATCGACTTGACGCTGCTGGTCAGAGTTGAGCGCCCGATCGCCGCCGATCGCGCCATTGACTGCAAAGATCACCTCTCCAGTCAGCTTAGTTGTCGTCGAGAATTGCTGCTTTTCTAGCGTGGTTGTGCGAGCTTCGAGTGCGTCTACCTGACCCCGAAGCGTTGCCAACTCAGCCGCAAATTCTTCTTGCAGCCTTTGCAGAGTTACCAGATCTTCTTTTTTGACCAAATCAGCCGTTGCCGCCGCAATTAATTCGTTGACGCGATCGAGACACGCATTTAAGCCCGCCGCAAACTCAAAGCGAGTCAGTGCGCGATTGCCGCGAAAGGTTTTGTCGGGATAACCGACAATGCAACCATACCGTTCTACCAGCGATTGCAGTGCCTGAAATGCCCAATCAGTGGGTCTGACATCTGAGAGTTGCGACACTGATGTCACTTGACCCATCACTGTAGAAGAGTTTTCGGGGAAAGTGTCGATCGAACGCAGAGTCTCAATGGATTGCGGAGCCTCGATCGATACTGGCTCTTGGGCTAAAACTGATTGAGCAGGATTATTTGAGCGCGGCGCTGCGATTGATACTGGCTCCTGGGCTAAAACTGGTTTAACATCGGTCTGCGCGGAGGCAGAAGTAGCGAGCAATGCCGTCACACCCATTGGGGCTACTAATAGAGATCTCCAGATAATTTGAGACATTTCAACTCCTCACACTAAAAACATTGAGAACACAAACATTAGAGAGTCGCGATCGGGTCAATCAATCATGGTTGACCATAGACTAATCGTTCGTAGAAGCATTCTCAGGGAACGTTCCTACGAACGATTGACTTAACGACTAAGGCTTGACTTCACTCTTGACCGCTTGTAGAGCGCGGGTTGCCGTGTCAGACGGAATGCGCGTATAGTCAAGCCCATTGTTGAGCGCTTGACCATCAGTCAATACCCACTCTATCCACTTCTTCATTGCCGCCGCTTTATCCGGATCATATTGCTTGTAAACCATCATCCAAGTCAGCCCCGTGATCGGGTAGCCAGATTTGGGATCGCCTTCAAACACGCGGAAGTTATCGGGAAACGTAACGGTCGAAAGGGCTTCGTTTGCCGACTGAACCGACGGCATCATAAACTCGCCCTTCTGGTTTTGCACCTGAGCGATCGACAGATTGTTTTGCTTGGCGTAAGCATATTCAACATAGCCAATGCTGTTAGCGGTGCGAGACACCTGAGCCGCAACGCCAGGATTTCCCTTGCCCTTAATGGGGTTAGTCGTCCATTTAGGAGCCGTGCCGACACCCACTCTGCCCTTGAAATAGGGGCTAACTGCACTCAAGTGGTTGACAAAAATAAACGTGGTGCCACTGCCATCGGCGCGGACAACACTCTTGATTTCTGTGTTGGGCAGATTGACACCTGGATTGTCTTTCACGATTTTAGGATCGTTCCAGCGAGTAATGCGCCCTGCAAAAATTTCGGGTAGAGACGTGCGAGAAAGTTTGAGGTTAGAAACACCTGGCAGGTTATAAACTACGGCAACTGCGCCGCCTGCGGTGGGCACCAAAATCACCCCTTTTCCGACTTTTTTGATATCGTCATCCGTCATAGCAGCGTCACTGCCGCCAAAATCGACCACTCCGGCGATGACTTGTTTGATGCCGCCACCACTGCCGATCGCCTGATAGTTGACTTTGATGTCAGGATTTTTTTTCTGAAACTCAGCGATGTAGCGTTCATAAAGCGGAGCCGGAAATGTCGCTCCTGCCCCGTTGAGCGTGACTGCTTGAGCGATCGCTGTGAGAATCGGTGCAAAGGCGATCGCTGCGGTGACAACCGAGGTTGTCAATGTTCGACGAAAAGCAACTGTTGAAAAAGCCATTGTGCGTTCCTCAAGCAAAGACTGATTAGAAATTGAGTGATCAATCAAACAATCTCTGACAACCCTACAATTTAAGTGGTTAAGCACAAACAAACGGATGAATAAATAATAGTTAATTTTGGGTAAAGTTCAGTTTAAGATGAACTTTGAGCTAAGTTTATCTCAGTATTTCGGCTTAAAACAGCTAATATTTATGCTTACAGGTGACATTCTTAGATACAATCCCTCTGAGGAGCGATTATCTAATATAAAATTCTGAAAACTTTTGAAGTTTAGAGACTTAGAGCGATTCAAAGAACTTGGGATGAGTGATAGATTCTTGATTTAGATATCAGTTTATCGCTCTTAAATCGTTTATCAAATGTGTAATCCCTAATTCTTTATAGGGTTAATTTATTTAAGGCTTTCAATAGCTTGAATCTACCGCGATTTGTTGTCTAAACTGATAAAAAACTGTTTTGTTCAGAGCGATCGCTTTACCAAAGTAATTTTAGATTTCAACGATTTCAGCCCCCTATTTTCAACAACCGCCATGCAGCGCGAATTCGGAAAACTTCCGTCGATTCCCCAGTTTCCTTTCTGGAACAATTTGCCTACTCCGGTGAAGACAATTGTTCGGCCGATGTTATTGGCTTCAGTGGGGCTTCATGCGCTATTGCTGTTTGTGCCTCTTCCGGGTGAAAATCAGCCGTCAAAACCCACGCCAGAAAAGACGGTCAAAGTCACCCAGCTACCGCCCACCAGCCAGTCAAAGTCAAAGGCTCAACCGTTGGCTAAAGCCACGATCGCGCCGTCGCCCAAGCGTGTGATGCCAGCCGCCCGCCCCAATGCGATCACGATTCCGTCACTGATCAAGCCAAAACCCGTCGAATCTGCACCCGAAACCGCCGCAGCCTCCAAGTCAGCCCCAGCAGCTAACAATCCGTTTGCCGATTTTCCTCGCTATGCCAATGCCAAGCCGGGTTCTTTTGAGTCACTGCCAGCAGCGCTAAGTCCGTTGAGTTTTCAGACGGGTGATCCGTTAACAACCGTAGAGGCTTTCTTTAGGAGTGAACTCCCTAAAAAACAGTTTGAAATTGGATCTCCGACTAATCTTGGCGACGTTAAGGCTATTTCAGTTACCAAGGGCGGAGTCACAAAATATCTGCACCTAATGACCCGCGCTGGTAAGGGAACGGTCTTCTTTCTGCTGGATAATGCGATCGATATTAATTCGCTTCCCAAAGACACCAAGATTCAAACTGAGCCACCAGAAAAGCTAGAGCTAACTCAACTCTTCACAGAGCTTGCAGATCAGGTCAACTTTGTGACGAATAATCCTGAACAAGAACTGAACGACCCGATCTTTGTTTCAGCATCAGGCATCGAGTTTGATCAAGGAAAAGCCACCGCGATCGGAGCAGGCACCACAGTTCCATTGGCGCAGTTAGATGCACAGTTGCAGTCGCAATTAGCTAATATTGGATTTACGGTGACAGCATCGGGCAGTTATGGGGGCGGCACTGTTTATCAAATCACCAAAAATTCTTACTCGCGCTATCTCACGATCGCTCCCACTAAAGATGGTGGCGGTTGGGTTTATGTTTTTGAGAAGGCTCCAGGTTAGCAGAGGTTGTTATGAGTGAACCACTAGAAATTATTGAATTGGGACATCCCATTTTGCGTCAGACTGCACAACCGATTTTGAACGTTCAAGATCAAACAATTCAGACGCTGATTGACGATTTGTTGTTGACGGTTAAACAGGCAAACGGAGTAGGTATTGCCGCCCCACAAGTCGCGCGATCGTCTCAGTTGATGATTGTGGCATCTCGTCCTAATCCTCGTTACCCAACTGCGCCAGAGATGCAGCCGACTGCGATTTTGAATCCACGTATTTTGTCGCACTCAACCGAAACAGTCATCGGATGGGAAGGGTGTTTGAGCATTCCGGGGATTCGGGGGAAGGTGCCAAGATATCAGGCAGTCGAGATTGAATATACCGATCGCAATGGCACGCTACAAAAAATGGAAATGACCAATTTCATCGCCCGAATTTTTCAGCACGAATTCGATCATTTCAATGGCATGGTGTTTCTCGATCGAGTCGAAACCACTGAAGCGTTAGTGACCGAAAAAGAATATCAAAGACAAATGGAAGCGTTAGCGAAAGAATAAATAACGGGCACCAATTCCAAACAGAAAAATGCCGTAGAGTTTTTTCATCAATTCACTACTAATGAGCGGTTGATTAGCGAATAGCGCTCCAAAAAGATTGCCGACTAATAAGCCTGCTGCGATCAAAACAGCATCTCGAACGTTGAGATTGCCATTGCGCTGATAGACGATCGCGCCTAGAACTCCGATCGGGAGAATTTGAGCCGCGATCGACGTTCCGGTTGCAAACTTTTGATCCATTCCCATTAACAGCACCATTGCCGGAACCATAATCGCACCGCCTCCGATGCCAAACATGCCGCCAGCAATGCCAGCCGCTAACCCAATCAACAATAGTTGAATAATCTCAGTAGACATTCGATAAGCTCCCTTCAACCGTGTTTGTAGAAGACTTTATCGTAGAGCAACCTTTCTCAAAAAGGAGTCATCAAAGCTAGATTTTGCGATACCCTCTCAAAAACGATTGCGACAGATTGAACGATCGTGGGAGGAGACACGACAGTCGTGCCCCTACTTTTTCTGTACGAGCATGGCACAGCAGTACCCTTACGCAAAATCATGGCATCCCGTGCGCCGATCGTTTCTGCTTCGGCTCCATCCTCACCGTGAGTCGGGCTAATACATTTTCCACTCCCCTGCGCGCTTGGGTCAGATGAATCGGGTCGTTCATCATCACAAAAAGAAAATTCCCAGCCAAAAGCATGGACTCGATTTCAAAAACCGCCTGATCAACTTCCGTATTGGGATCTATCTCTCCCAAGTCTTGCGCCTCAAGGATGCACTGCCTCAATAATGCCAGCCAATTGCCCAATATCTCAACGACTCGATCACGCGCTGGACCAGGACGTGTGTCAAGCTCCGCAGCGACTGAGGCAAAAAAACATCCACCCGGAAAAACTCTGCGTTCGAGATGTGAAAGAAATGAACTAGCCAATGTCTTGAGCCGCTCAGTTCCTGCTTGCGCCTTCATTGCAGGCTGAAGCACTTCACTATCAAAAATCACGGCTGCTGTTTCGATCGTCGCTAACTCCAATTCTTCTTTGGATTTGAAGTGCGCGTAGAGTCCACTTTTGCTCATCCCAATTTCAGTGGCTAGGTCTCCAAGCGACAAGCCAGTCAGTCCCTTCGTGGTTGCCAGCTTCGCCGCAGTGAGCAGAATGGTGGTGCGGCTGGACTGTCCCTTCGATCGGCGGGGTTCGTCGCTTTCGGAACTGATCATAGATAACGAATCAACGCTCATAACATAACATAAAGTAACATTTATATCTTGACAGTAGCACGAACGGTCGTCATAATCGAGGTAAGTAAAAGAACGAACGGTCGTTTTATATACTGTTCTTCCCAACAACTCAAACTTACAGACTGGAGAAAACCTATGCCCTTAGTAAATGTGAAACTGATCGAAGGCGTTTTCACGTCAGCGCAAAAACAGGAGATGATCCGCAAGCTCACTGACACAATGGTGTCGATCGAAGGCGAGAACCTGCGCCCAGTGACGTGGGTAGTGATCGAAGAGGTTAAGAGCGGCGACTGGGGAATTGGTGGCGATTCCCTTACCACTCACGATGTGCAGGCACTTGCAGCGGGCAAGTCCAAAGTCAACACCTAACCCTGCGCCGCAGTGACCCGATCATCGCGCTGTGATTGCAAGCGTGACCCTCCGTGGGTCGGGTCGCTAAGATTGAGTTAATGTTAGTTCGACGAGTTTTTTCGCTTCGTTGTCGGTGGCTTCTACCCCCTAAATCCCCCAGAATGGGGAATTCAGGGAGCTCTCCCAAATTCACACTGCCTTCGGCTCAGCAAAGCTGTTCGAAGCGAACTACTTCTGTCGAACTGCCGTTAAGTTATTAGGCACTCAAGACAACATCGGCACTTACCGATATAGCCAAACTCTCAGCAGCGAAAGCAATTGATCGGTGTCAACTGGCTTTGTGATGTAGTCAGAAGCGCCCGCCTCGATGCACTTTTCGCGATCGCCCTGCATCGCTTTTGCCGTCAGCGAAATGATTGGTAAAGATCGAAAACGATTTTGCGATCGAATCGCGCGAGTTGCCTCATGACCATCCATTTCTGGCATCATCACATCCATCAACACAATGTTGACATCGAGATTTTCTTCTAACGTGGTGATGCCGTCTCTGCCGTTTTCAGCAAACACGACTTGCATTTGATAACGCTCTAACAGGCTGGTAATCGCAAAAATGTTCCGCACATCATCATCGACAATCAGAACTTTTTTGCCCGTCAAAACTGAATCTGTTTGCCGTAAATCTTCTAAAATTTGACGCTTGGGCTGAGGCAAATTGGCTTGCACTCGATGCAGAAATAACGCCGTTTCGTCGAGTAATCGCTCTGGCGATCGCACGTCTTTGACAATGATTGTTTCGGCTAATCGCTTCAGTTGAGTTTCTTCTTGGCGAGTTAACTCTTTGCCCGTGTAAACCACGATCGGAGGTTTCGATCGGCCCGACTGCTGCCGAATCTGTTCCATTAGCTCAAAGCCGTTCATATCAGGCAAGCCCAGGTCTAAAATAATGCAGTCAAAGTGCGTCGATCGCAGGGCTTCTAGCGCGTCTTCCCCTGAGCCAACTGCCGTACTCTCAACGTCACCATTCCCAATCAGTTCGATAATGCTTTGAGCTTGCACCGCATCATCTTCGATTACTAAAAGGCGTTTAATCGGACGATCGACGAAACTCTTAATTTCTGATAGCGCTTCTGTTAACGACTCTGAAGAAATTGGCTTTTGCAAATAATCGATCGCGCCTAGCTGAAAACCCCGCTGCAAGCGATCGTCACTCGAAATAATATGAATTGGAATGTGACGAATATCGGGATCATGTTTAATACGATCGAGCACCGTCCAGCCATCCATATCGGGCAGATGAATGTCGAGCAAAATTGCATCAGGAACAAACCGCCGCGCCAGATTTAACCCCGGCCCGCCGCGTAGCGCCACCAAAACCTTGAAGCCCTGCTGCCTTGATAAATCGAGCAAGATGCGAGCGAAGTTAATATCATCTTCAATAATCAGCAGAACGCGATTTTCATCCCGCAGGCTGGCGCGATCGCCCGGTTGAATGATGTCTCGATCGTCCGCAACTTCGTTCATAGATAGCGTAGCAGCCACTGGCTCTATCGCAGGCACCACCGATGGGCTGACGGGGCGCACCGACGGCAAAACCTCTTCAGGGTTACTAATATCTGTGTCTGGTTTCTGATAAGTTTGGGGCAAATACAATGAGAACGTGCTGCCCTCTCCGGGACAACTCACCACCTTGATCACACCGCCCAAAAGATAAGCCAATTCGCGGCTGATAGACAGCCCTAGCCCTGTACCGCCATATTTGCGACTCGTTGTGCCATCGGCTTGCTGAAACGCTTCAAAAATGATCTGTTGTTGCTCGATCGGAATGCCAATCCCTGTATCTGTGACCGAGAAGGCGATCGTCGGATTTTCGGTTAGCGTGTTGAGCAACGTCACCTCTGTTAGGTGAATGCGAAGGACAATGCCGCCTCGTTCAGTAAATTTGAAGGCATTAGACAGCAGATTTTTGAGGATTTGTTGCAGACGCTTGGCATCGGTCGAAATGATCTGAGGCAGGTGAGCATCGAGTTCGATCGTAAAGCTGAGTCCTTTAGCTTGGGCAACCTGCTGAAACGTGCCCTCTAAAAAGCTTTTTAGGTTGGCAAATGAGAGCCGCTCAGGGTCGATCGACAACGTGCCCGATTCGATTTTTGCGAGGTCTAAAATATCGTTGATTAATTCCAGCAGATCTCTTCCAGCAGAGTGAATAGTGCAGCTATATTCCACCTGCTTTGCGCTCAGATTGCCCTCAGAGTTTTCTTTCAGTAATTGTGCCAAAATCAGCAAACTATTTAATGGAGTTCGCAACTCGTGAGACATATTTGCCAAAAACTCTGACTTATATCTTGACGACAGCGATAACTGTGCGGCTTTCTCTTCTAGCGCTTGTCTCGCCTCCTCAATCTCTTGATTTTTGTGTTCAACTTCTTGCTTTTGAACTTCGAGTAACTCTGCTTTTTCTTCTAACTCTTCGTTTAACTGCTGCAATTCTTCGTTTGACTGCTGCAATTCTTCCTGCTGTTGCTGCAACCGCATTTCTGATGCCTGAAGAACTCTCGCTTGTCCTTCTAACTGCTGATTGCTGTCTTGTAGTTCTGCTTGTTGGGCTTGCAGTTCTTCAGCAAGTGTTTGAGTCTCTTCTAGAAGTTGTTGAGTTCGCATATCAGCCGCGATCGTGTTAAGTGCTACCCCGATCGTTTCACTCACTTCCTCTAGAAAGGCTAGATGAGCATCGGTAAAACGCTGCAACGAGGCAAGCTCAATCACTGCAACCACCTGTTTTTCAAACGTCACAGGCAACACAATTAAACTGCGTGGAGAGACACTGCCTAACGCTGAATGAATGTGAAAATAATCACTAGGAACATTGTTTAACACAATGGCGCGCTTTTCGAGGGCACACTGTCCGACTAACCCTTCGCCCAACGCGATCGAGTTGACTCGCGATCGTGACTCATCACCCGCATAACTCCCCAAATGGATTAATCGAGGTTGACCATTGCGGATATCGAGTTCATAGAATGCGGCTTGCTGGGCATCGACGATCGCGGCTAAATTTGACAACAGTGCGTTTGAGATCGTCGCCAGATTGCGCCGCCCTTGCAGCATTTGACTCACGTCCGCCAAACTTGTTTTGAGCCAGGTTTGCTCCTCATTTTTTTGAGTGCTTTCGCGCAAACGAGTGATCATGTGGTTGATCGTGCGCGATAAAACCCCAACTTCATCTTGACGATCGGTGACGGGCAGACTTACCGCCAAATCACCATCCCCAACTTTTTCTGCCACTTTAGAAACGTCATCGAGCGGTTTAGAGATGTGCCGATTGAGCAAAACTCCTAACAATGTGAGCAGAGCTAGCGCGAGTGGAACGCCATAAGTGATGCTTGCGATCGTGTCACGGGCAGCAGTCTCAGCAGCCCCGGTGCGTTGCCGAAGTAAGTCTCGCTCTTTGGCTTCCATTTGCCCGATCGTGCGACGAATCTCATCCATCAATCGTTTGCCACGATCGCTACGAACTATGACAAGCGATGCGTCAAGCCCTTTGGTGCGACGCAGGTCAATTCCTTCTTTCAACACCGCAAGTCTACCTCTAACCAATGGCTCCAGCACTTCAACATTGCGCTGCTGGCTGGGGTTGTCTGCGGTTAACTGTCGAACACCGCTAATCTTCTGGTCTAGCTTACTGATTGCTGCTTGATAAGGCTCAAGATAGCGAGGTTCACCCGTGAGAATATAGCCGCGTTGCCCAGTTTCAGCGTCTTTTGCAAGGGAGAAAATTTCTCCTAGCTCATTTAGCACCTGATAGGTGTGCGTTTCTTGACGGGCACTTTCAACAAGCTGGTGAGTGCCCCGATAAGCAATAAACCCCACGACAGAAAAGATTGCTAAACCGAGGGCAAAGCCTGAGCCAATTTTGGTGCCAATCTTTAAGCGGTTTAACATGAAGAGACTTTGCCGATAGCGTTTCTAAATCAAGGATAGCGAAGTTTGAAGACAGATCAATGAGTTGACTATTCTAATCGCTGAACGACGGCTCGATCATTCTCTCTTTGATAGCGAAAATAGTTGTTAGCGATGTATATCTTAGTGTAGATTTTGACATCTTGAAGTATAATTTTTTGAATTAAATCTACTGGACATTTTTATGGAGCAAAAACGCACAAGTCTTTCTCCAGGAAGAGGGGATCTTGCCATTCCAGATAAGACAATCTAAGTGGAAATCTAGTTCTAGAGCAGAGAACTCCGATGAATTACTGGTCTTCTCAGCGTAGGAATCCCTGCGTTTTGGTCGTCGATGATGTGATCGATAACTCTTACTTGCTGCAAGTGCTTTTAGAGGGTGAAGGCTATCAGGTTGAAATCGCCGATAGCGGACGTGCCGCGATCGCTAAGATTAGCGCGTCTCCTCCTGATCTCGTTTTGTTAGATGTCATGATGCCAGAGATGAACGGTTTTGAAGTGGCGCAACAGATTCGCCAAAATCAAAAACTTTCGTCGCTCCCGATTGTTTTAGTGACGGGTCACGATTCTCTTCAGCCATCGGCGCTTGAGACGGTGAAAGTCAATGGACTGATTCGGAAGCCGATCGATTTTGAAGAAGTGCTGACGAAAGTTGAATCAGTCTTAACTACACAGAAGTAAGTTCAGGAAAGACAATCAACTGAACCAGATTTAAAGATGTTTTCTGAACTTGAATCTTTTGAGACTTTTGAACGCATCTAAAACGACCAATTGCTCTTCTAGAGTCAGTTTGTCAAGCAAATCCTGCACCCAATCTTCTTGCCGGATCTCTGAATAATCTCGCTGCATAGCTTTTCGACACATTTTCGTTTCAGATAGTGTGTTTGACATCGGCTCGAATACTTGATCCTGAGATTATCAAAATTGCATACCCGAATCATAAAGAAAAAATTAAAACTTATCAATAGTTTTCAAAAATTAGCACGATCGTCGAATACGATTGCGGCGACTGGCAAAATCTGTCACAGTAGTTGCCCAACGCATCTCCATCTCAATGGCAAAGCTCCGCGAAATCTATCTACCCACCACTCTCAAAGACCACTTGGTCAAAGGGCATCCCTGGGTCTATCGAAATCACATTTCTGAAGCGGTGCATTTATCGTCAGGAAGTTGGGTAAAAGTTCGCTGTGGCGGCTGGACAGGCTATGGATTGTGGGATGCTAATGGCGCGATCGCAGTCCGCATTTTCTCCGATCGTGATCTCCCCACACCTCCCTGGTTTCGACAGCAGATTCAAGCCGCCTGGGAGTTGCGATCGGCGCTCAGAGATCAAGGCTGCACCGCCTATCGCTGGTTGTTTGGCGAGGGAGATGGACTGCCAGGGTTAACTGTCGATTTATATGGAGATTTTGCGGTCGTGCAAACCTATATGCCGGGGGCAGAAGAACTGTTAGATTGGCTCGTCAAGTCGCTGATCGCAATTAAACCACTTGAAGGCATCTCCCTACGAACTCAGCACGGCGATCGGGCAGACGGTGATAGCAAAACTCAACTGTTATGGGGCAAACCCGCTCCTCAAGCATTAATCGTGGAGGAACATGGCTTAAAGTTTCAAGTAAATTTGCACACCGGACAAAAGACCGGATTGTTTCTCGACCATCGCGAAAATCGGCGGTTTGTCGAAGGGCTGAGTCGCGATCGAGACGTGCTGAATTGTTTCTCCTACACGGGCGCTTTTTCACTCTATGCGCTGCGCGGCAACGCCCGCCATGTCACGAGTGTAGACATCGGCAAAGGGTTGGCAGAGTCGGCAGACCAGAATATTGCCCTCAATCATCTCGATGCTACCCGACATCAATTCATCACTCAAGACTGCTTTGAGTTGTTGGATGGTTACGCTCAAGAAAAACGCAATTTTGACCTAATTATTCTCGACCCGCCCAGTTTTGCCAAGAGCAAGCAAAACCGCTATGCTGCTTTGCGCGGCTACACCAAACTCAATGCTTTAGCGCTGCGATGTCTCGCTCCCAATGGGTTGCTGGTGTCGGCAAGCTGCACAAGTCAGGTGAGTCCTGAAGCGTTTAAGGATATGTTGGCGACCGCAGGTGCCTCAGCAGGGCGACGCGTTCAAATCATTCATGAAGCAGGACACGCGATCGACCATCCCGTCCCGGCGCAATTTCCAGAAGGACGCTATCTCAAGTTTGTGGTTGGACGGGTTCGATAGTGGGGCGATCGCAGACGCTGTTGGTGACAGTAGATCGTAGACAGTCTCGTGCAAAAAATTTAGGCATATAGCAATTGATTCATAATCTCATCAGCCGTCAGCGCACTCACTAGAATGCCAATCCGCCCTGCGACTTCGTAAGCATTTTTCTGAGGCACAATAATAATCCCAGAGTGTTGTTTGTCCTCCACGTATTCGAGATGCAACCGCTCAAAATCGACTCGGTTATGGGTCAAAATACATCTGCCCAGAGAAGTTGCGAATTTAAGCTGTTCACGATCGGTTCTGCCGAGGGTTGCCTGTTCAGGAACAGTTGTGACATCAAGACCACGCGATCGCAACAGTACAGCAACCAATGCCGACATATCCTCATCGGTGTAAAGTGCTGCAAAAATTGTCACGATGTGCCCAATGCCGCCTTTACAGATGGATGTACCAACTCATCAGGCACTTGGTTTCGCTCAATATACTCATTAATCTCTGTTTGATGATCGAGATAGAAACTCAGGGCATCAAACACTTGTGCCAGAGTGAGATGCGGCAAATGGTTGAGAATTTCTTCTGGCATCACGCCTAACCGCCACAAACCCACAATGGCGCGGACTGATGTACGAGTGCCGATAATAATTGGCTCTCCGCTCAAAATCTCAGAGTTGCGAGTAACGTAGCGAGAGGGAGTCTCAGCAATCATAGAACTGATTATTTAGTAGGACTATCGCTACCTCTAGTTTACCTGATTGAGTTTTGTTTATGCTTCAGCCAATCAAGGGACGATCGACCATCCCGTCCCGGCGCAGTTTCCAGAAGGACGCTATCTCAAATTTGTGGTTGGGCGAGTTCGATGAGTGGTGCAACATGGGCTACACTACCTTTCATAGACCTGATTACTTGGAGCAACATGGAGATGTCTGAAGTAATTGAGATCCCCGCTGAACTGACTCGTTTTCGACTTCCAAATGCTGTCCAAGAACGGCTTCAACGTTTGCTCGATCGCCAAGACACAGGTGAAGAACTGACTCAAGCAGAACGTCAAGAAGCAGAAGGATTGGTCGAGTTAGCAGAATTCTTATCGCTGATTCACCTGCGATCGCAGCGGGTGACAAAACAGGCATAGATGTCTACGATTCCAACTGCTTTGCGTCGATCTGTCGTCCAAGAAGCAAGTAATCGCTGCGAGTATTGCAGGTTATCTCAAGCAGGGCAAGAGGCAACCTTTCACATTGACCACATCGTACCTGTTGTGGCAGATGGCAAAACGACAGCAGATAATTTGGCGCTTGCCTGCGTCTCTTGTTCACTGCACAAATCTGCTCGGCAGATGGCTAAAGATCCGGTGACAGGAGAACCCGCTCATCTTTTTAACCCACGTCAACAAATCTGGAAAGAGCATTTTCAATGGGATAACGTTCGTGTTGTCGGATTGACTCCTACAGGACGAGCAACGGTTGAAGCTCTCTTGATGAATCGTCCGATAATCCTGTCAATTCGAGCGGAGGAAGAACTTCTGGGTCGGCTTCCACCGCCCTAGATTAAAGGAGGTTGCAGAATAAGTGGATGAAGACGCTATCTCAAATTTGTCGTCGGACGGGTTCGATAGTGGGGCGATCGCATTTGAGAGGATGTTTGAAAAGTAGTCGTTGAACGCAACACCCACCCTGAAATAAATTTCGGGCTAACAA
The DNA here is from genome assembly GCF_001895925.1 of Phormidesmis priestleyi ULC007. Classification (GTDB taxonomy): domain Bacteria; phylum Cyanobacteriota; class Cyanobacteriia; order Leptolyngbyales; family Leptolyngbyaceae; genus Phormidesmis_A; species Phormidesmis_A priestleyi_A. The sequence continues at coordinate 32,605 of NZ_MPPI01000004.1, forward strand.
AGGAAAGTCCGTTTCAACGAACCAAGATTCTGCTTCTGATTGGCTTTCAACCCGTTTTAACGGGTTTTGACTATCAGCTCGAAATTTATTTTAGGGCGGGACAGAACCGAAGCGAAGCAGCTTTTTGTACTTTTCAAACATCCTCTAAGATTTAGCTTTGGCTTTCGGATCTGACGAGCTAACATTGCAGCGTTGTTGGGCTGCGTGGTTTATGAACGTAGTTTCCGAATCTGGTTGTCGATTTTCCGAACCAACTCTAAACCTGCTTCTGCTACCGTCTTGTTGATTTTTACTCTTTCCTCCCAACTAACTCTCTTGCCGTCCTCAATTTTCACCATCTCATGTGCAGCTTTATTCCTAGCCTTTCTCCAATGATCAAGATCGTTAAGGACAAGACAGCGTAAGAGTTCATCCGTTTTGTTCAACTTATCCGATCTGATTGCCTGAATTAGTTCTCCAAGAGTCTTGAAGCTAAAATCTTTATCGAATAGAAGAGATAAGTAGCTCTCCAAACGATCAGTAATTAGACTTTCTACGATACTAATTGCTTCCAAGTAATAGCCATCATCTATGGATTTTTTAATCCAAGAGAATGAAGATTTATACAGTTTGTATCGTTCTTGACCTATATCGTTATCCAATGCCGTAATAGCTCTTCTTCTGGGTTCAGTCATAAGAGGTCACATAACTAATTTTTTGATAGATTGCTCGAAAAGATAGCTTTCTGGCTACTGTCTCTACCGAAACTTAAGCAGTCTAACTACTATATCGGGCTGAACTATGTCGGGCTGAGCATTCTGCCTCTCATTCTAGAACCGATCAATGAGCAGAAGGCTTCCATTCTTGATGAGAGCGCCCCAAGTTTCCCAGCGTGTCTTCGTCGCCAACCCGCTCACCCAACTATCATAGAAACAGTCATTTTCTCAACGCTCATGCACGCTGCTGAAAACGAAACGTCTCCCGCTAATCTTCTGCGATGTCCCGAACTGCTTGCTCCTGCGGGACATTGGGATTGCGCCAAAGCTGCCGTCGAAAATGGTGCAGACGCGATTTATTTTGGCTTAGATCGGTTTAACGCTCGAATGCGGGCGCAAAACTTCACCGAAGCCGATCTGCCTCAGCTAATGGAGTTTTTGCATCGTCGCGGCGTGAAGGGTTATGTCACCCTCAACACCTTGATTTTTCCAGCAGAGTTAGCGGAAGCCGAACAGTATCTCCGCACCATCATCTCGGCTGGAGTTGATGCGGCGATCGTGCAAGACATTGGCATTTGTCGGCTAATTCGTCACTTGTCACCTGATTTCCCGATTCACGCTTCGACGCAGATGACGATCACCAGCGCCGCCGGAGTAGAGTTTGCCCAAACGATCGGCTGTCAGCTAGTAGTGCTGGCTCGTGAGTGTTCGATCAAAGAAATCAACAAAATTCAGCAGCAGATTGCCGAAAAAAACGTCTCGCTGCCGTTAGAAGTGTTTGTGCATGGGGCGCTGTGTGTTGCTTATTCGGGGCAATGTTTAACCAGTGAGTCACTAGGCGGACGGTCTGCCAATCGCGGCGAATGCGCTCAAGCCTGTCGGATGCCCTATGAATTGATTTCAGATGGTCAGGTGATTGATTTGGGCAATCAAGATAATCGCAAATATCTCTTGAGTCCACAAGATTTGGCGGGGCTAGACGTGCTGCCAGAGTTAGTTAAAACAGGAGTCAGTTGTCTCAAAATTGAGGGGCGATTGAAATCCCCTGAATATGTGGCAAGTGTGACGCGAGTCTATCGACAAGCACTAGATCGGGCAATGTCAGATCTAGAGTCAACCGATCAAGGATCAGAAGACCGCTATAACCTTGAGATGGCGTTCTCACGAGGACTCTATACCGGATGGTTTGAGGGCATTAATAATCAAGCATTAGTTCACGCTCGATTTGGGAAAAAGCGCGGCGTTTACCTGGGCGAAGTCACCCAAATTTGCAATGAACAGATTACGCTACGACTGCAAGCACCCCTTAAGCCGGGAGACGGTGTAGTTTTCGACAGTGGGCACCCCGAAGCCTCAGAAGAAGGCGGACGGATTTACACGATCGATCGTCAAGGACAGGACGCAATTCTCGCATTTGGACGCGGTGCGCTGAACTTCAAAAGAATTCATCTCGGCGATCGCGTCTGGAAAACCAGCGACCCGGAACTCGATCATCAAGTTAGACAAACTTATGCAGGAGATACGCCTCATTTTCAGCGTCCGATTGACCTTGAAATTTATGGAGACATCGGACAAACTCTGGGGGTGATTGCCCGCGATCGCGTCGGTCATGTCGTGCAAGTCGAGTCTGAGATGTTGTTGGTCGAGGCACACAGCAAACCTTTAACGAGCGATCGTCTGCAAGAACAGTTAGGGCGACTCGGCAACACGCCCTTTTGTCTCGATTGCTTGACCAATCATCTCAACAGCTCTGTAATGCTGCCCGTGAGTGAACTAAATCGCATTCGTCGAGAAATTGTTGCCCAGCTAGAAACCCTCCGGGCACAGCCTAAACGCTGGCAGTTTGACTCAAACGCGATGCTTTCAGAGTTGCTTCCTGTTGTTCTCGATCGCACGGTGGCATCTCCCAGGCTTCTAGTCTTAGTTCGCAGTTTGGGTCAACTTCGAGCCGCGTTAGAAACAGACATTCAGACGCTCTACTGTGAGTTTGAAGATCCGCGCACTTATAAACAAGCGGTGCAACTTGTGAGGCAGCACGGCAAGGAAGTTTGGGTTGCGCCGCCTCGAATTATCAAACCTGGAGAAAATTGGATCTTGCAGCAAGTGCGCGATGCTCAGGCAGATGGCTATCTAGTGCGAAACTATGATCAGTTGCAGTTTTTTGAGCAAACTCGCTGCATCGGAGACTTTTCGCTCAACGTCGCTAATGCCTTGACTGCGGACTATTTAATGCAAACGTTTGTCTTAGAGCGAGTCACCGCTTCTTATGATTTAAACATCTCGCAACTGCAAGACCTATTAACGAGCGCTTCTCCCGACTGGTTTGAGGTGACCATTCATCAACACATGCCAATGTTTCATATGGAGCACTGCGTGTTTTGCGCCTTTATGTCAGACGGAACTGACTATACCAACTGCGGGCGACCCTGCGAAAAGCATGACGTAAAACTACGCGATCGGGTCGGGACAGAACACATTCTCACCGCCGATGCTGGGTGCCGCAACACTGTGTTTAACGGCAAAGCGCAAACGGGGGCAGAATATTTTCAATCGCTGGTAAAATTAGGAGTGAATCACTTTCGGATTGAATTTGTCAACGAAGCTCCCGAACACATTAAACACACGATCGAATGCTATCAAAAACTTCTTAAGGGAGAAATTAACGGTTCGCAACTCTGGCGATCGTTAAACCTGCAAAATCAATTAGGGGTGACAAGAGGAACGTTCTGAATAAAGTCACTTCGGCCCCTTCGGAGACTTGCCCACCTGCATTCGCTACATTTTTGTTGGTCTTGCTAGACCCAGGTGGCGCAGAACCCTTTCTATACTTCCGTTTGGGTTAGGTCGAGTCAAAACGCCTTGAGTGGGACTGAAGAGAAACGCCACCAAAAATAGCGTTGAGGAAACAAGCACGATCGCGGGACCAGAAGGCAGATTGTTGTAATAACTGATGTAGACTCCGATGATGCTGGCGATCGCGCCAATCACTGCACCGAGCAACATCATGTGATGCAGTTCTTTGACGAGCAGGTAAGCAGTCAAAGCAGGACCGACCAGCAGCGAAATTACCAGAATGACACCCACGGCTTGCATACTCGCAATAATCGTCAAGGTGATCACTGCCATAAAACCGAAGTAAATCGTATCGACGGGTAAACCAAGCGCTTTTGCACCCATTTGATCAAACGTATAGAACAATAGTTCTTTGTAAAATATTCTAATCGCACACAAAATTAGAAGCGCAATGATTAGCGTTCGATAAATATCAGTCGTTGTTACACCTAAGATATCGCCAAAGAGAAAGCTATCGAGATCAATCTTATTTCGCAGTACAGTAATTAACACAACGCCCAGCGCAAAAAAGCTAGAAAACGTTAACGCCATTGCTGCATCCACTTTAACGCGAGACTGAGAGCGAATCCAAGCAATGATCAATGCACCTGTGATGCCGGAAGCAAAGGCACCAATCAGAATATCAACTCCTAGAAAGAATGAGATCGAGAGTCCTGGCAACACGCAATGAGCAATGACATCTCCTAAAAGCGCCATTCGTTGAACAATCAGATAACTTCCGACAACGGGACAAAGAATTCCGGTGAGAATGCCAATGGCGATCGCATTTCGCATAAATTCATAATTCAATGGCTCAATCAGTAAGTTCAACATATTAATTAACAGAAAAATGTTGGTTCTTCCGCGTGAAATGGAGCCTGCATCGGCACCCCGTAAGCTTGATGCAAATGCTCTGGGGTCATCACAAATTGCGGTGAGCCATCGGCGATCAGGCGCTGATTTAACAGCAAAAGTCGATCGAGTTGATTCAGCATTTGTCCCCAATCATGACTGCTAACGAGCAAGATCTTGCCGTGCGATCGCAGTTCTGCAAATACCTCTAACATCATTGCCTCAGTCTTCTTATCGACTCCCGTAAATGGCTCGTCAAATAAAAACAGATCCGCTTGTTGAGCCAAGGCACGAGCTAGAAAGACTCGCTGCTGCTGTCCACCCGATAATTCTCCAATGCGACGACCCTTTAAGGGCAACATTTCTACTCGTTCCAATGCCGCTTTGACGATCTCCTGAGCCGCCCGACCAGGACGGCGAAACCAGCCTAGCTGCCGAGTTCGTGCCATCATCACCACATTCCAAACCGTGATCGGGTAATCCCAGTCAATCTGCGATCGCTGCGGCACATACGCCACTCGTTCGAGTTGTTGGTGTAAGGGACAAGTGCAGTAGCTTACCTTCCCACCCACCGCCGGAATCAAACCCAGCATCGCCTTCAGCATCGTGCTTTTGCCTGCCCCATTCGGGCCCACAATTCCAACGAGTTGACCCGGCTCAATGCGAAAGCTAATGCGATCGAGTCCACACACTCCGCGATAGTTGACAGCCAGTTGCTGAACCTCTAACATAAAAACCTGAATGAAAATGATTCTCATTATAAGACAATTTCCTCATTTCAGGTGTTAAAAAATCATGGACAACGCATTGCGTCAAACTTGGGGAGCCGCCACAATAGCACTGACAGTCAGTATCTTGACAGCCTGTAGTTCTTCTACGCAGACCAGTCAAACCAGTCCCACCGATTCTGCAACAGGAACGGCAGCCACAAATACACCAAGCGCTTCAAACACAGGCATTAAAGTAGTAGCAACTAGCACCGTGTTGTGCGATCTGACCAAACAAATTGCTGCCAATACAGTTGATCTCACTTGCTTGATTAAGCCTGCTGCCGATCCCCACGTTTATCAGCCAGCACCCGAAGATCGCAAAGCGATCGAAGATGCCAATCTGGTTCTCTATTCGGGTTATGACTTCGAGCCAAGTTTAATGAAGCTGATCCAATCGACCGCTAATTCTACGCCAAAGGTTGCGATCGCAGAAGTTGCGGTTCCGACTCCGCAGCAGTTTGATGAAGACGGTCAAACGGTTCCTGATCCGCACGTTTGGCACAACGCTCAAAACGGAATTCAAATGGTTGCCGCAGTTCAAAGTAATTTAGCGAAAGTTGCGCCTGCGAATGCAGCCCTTTATGCCAAAAATGCTCAAGCGATGACGACAGAACTGACGCAAATTGATGGCTGGATTAAGTCACAAATTGCCACCATTCCTGAAGCGTCTCGTAAGTTGGTGACGACGCACGATGCTTTAGGCTACTACTCTAAAGCCTATGGGCTTCCGGTTGAAGGTGCATTAGAAGGCATCAGCACTGAAGAAAAGCCGACTGCAAATCGAGTCAAGGAATTAGTCAAAACGATCGAAGATGATAAGGTTCCAACGATCTTTGCTGAACTCACCCTTAATCCTAAGTTGATCGAAGCGGTTGCCAAAGAAGCAAACGTGAAAGTTTCCGATCGAGAACTCTATGCAGATGGATTAGGAGAAGCCGGAAGCGAAGGGGACACTTACCAGAAAATGCTCGTTGCGAATACAAAAACGATCGTTGAAGGATTGGGAGGACAATTTACCCCGTTAACAGCAAAATAAGTCGATATTTCTAACCTGATTCTGTAATACCAATTTGATTTGTGAACGCGACAGATCCACACGAGAGCACGGAATACGGTAGGGGCATGGCATGCCGTGCCCCGTCGGATCGAACGATCAGTCGCCATTGCTTCCGAAATTGGTATTAGATCGATCGCAATTGTTTTTGAAATGGGCATAGCTCAATAAAGAGAGTACCGATCGTGTCCTCCCAAAGCAAATCCCCCAATGAAAATCTTCACTGAGGGATTTGTTCCACTGAGACAACAGTATCTAGGTCTAGCAGTCGTAATACAACTCAAACTCGTAGGGAGTTGGCAACTTGCTAATCGGCTTCACTTCACCCTCCATCTTCATCGCGATCCAGTTATAGATGAAGTCTTCTGGGAAGACACCGCCCGCCGTGAGAAATTCGTGATCTCTCTCCAGATTGGCCAGCGCTTCGCCGAGGTTTGCGGGTGCTTTGGGCACTTTTGCCAATTCCTCTTTACTCATTTCGTAGATGTCTACATCCAAAGGTTCGCCCGGATCAATCTGGTTTTTGATGCCGTCTAGCCCCGCACAGAGCATCGCCGAAAAAGTGAGGTAAGGGTTACTCGATGCGTCAGGGCACCGGAACTCTAATCGCTTGGCTTTAGGATTGCTGCCCGATAGCGGAATCCGAATTGATGCCGATCGATTCCCCGCCGAGTATGCCAAGTTGACCGGAGCTTCAAAGCCAGGAACCAACCGCTTATAGGAGTTTACGGTTGGGTTAGTGAACGCTAGAAGTGAAGGCGCGTGGCGGATCAAGCCGCCGATGAAATGCAGCGCCATTTGGCTCAAGCCTGCATATTTGTCGCCTGCAAACAACGGCTGTCCATCTTTCCAGATTGACATGTGGCTGTGCATTCCAGAGCCATTGTCATCGTGGATCGGCTTGGGCATGAAGGTTGCCGTCTTGCCATATTTACGAGCAACGTTTTTGACCACATACTTATAGGTCTGCACATAGTCAGCCGCGTGTACCAGGTCAGAAAAGCGGATGCCTAGCTCACACTGTCCACCAGCAGCAACTTCGTGGTGATGCTTCTCGATCGGCACGCCACACTTCGCCATCGTCAGCAGCATTTCTGTCCGAATGTCTTGCAGCGTATCGGAGGGAGCCGCCGGAAAATAGCCCCGTTTCTTGCCAATTTTAAAGCCAAGGTTGCCGCCCGGTTCAGAACTGCCTGAATTCCAAGAACCTTCGCTCGAATCAACGGCATAGTAGCCCGTGTGACCCTCTTGCCCATAGCGAACATCGTCAAAGATAAAAAATTCGGGTTCAGGGCCGCAGAAGACTTTATCGCCGATTCCTGTAGAGATCAAATAGTCAACGGCTTTCTGCGCGATCGATCGGGGGTCACGCTCATACATTTGCCCGGTGCGAGGATCGACGATCGTGCAAACCATGCTCAGGGTTGGCACTTCCATGAAGGGATCGATCCAAGCAGTGGTGGGGTCAGGCACCATCGCCATATCAGAACTGTTGATGGCTTTCCAGCCGCGAATGCTAGACCCGTCAAACGCTACACCCCCAGAGTTGAGAAAAGATTCTTCCTCAATCAAACTTTTGTGGAACGTACAGTGTTGCCAAATTCCATAAAGATCTACAAACTTGAGGTCGATCAGTTCAATATTCTGATCCTCAATCATCTTTAGAATTTCTTGTGCAGTCTCAGCCATGAACTACTCCTTGAATCGGGGCTAATAAAGTCTTCTCAGAAGGGTTTGAGAAGATGTTGAACGAATACGGCTCAGTTAAGATGTTTCACCTTAATCGGAAAGATTTATGAGGTCTTTAAAGAAAAAGCGGCGATCGCGCATCTTTCTAGAGCTAGACCCTGAGTTCTGTGAATCATCGTAGGGAGAGCGATACAGGAGTTTTGTATCTTAGACTACAAAATCCTTAGTCGTTAGCAAGAATTAAATTTAGGTTAACGACTATGATTGCGTCTTGGGACGTAAAAATGTAACGTTTCACAACGTCTAGGGGGATCAGCGTTGTCAGCATTTCAATCGGCTCAACCCTGCGTGGTAGACTTACGCTAAATCATTTTGATGAATTTGATGGAGCGCTCGGCTAGTTGCTGTGGGTCGAGGCTCTAATCAGAAAACCACAAACACCAGATCTGTTTATCGGGATTAATTGGGAGAAGAATTTCATGCGCGATGCAGTGACAAGCCTGATTAGAAACTACGACATCACCGGGCGATATCTTGATCGCAATGCGGTTGATGATTTAAAATCCTATTTTGCAACCGGGATGGCGCGTGTGCAAGCGGCCGGAGTAATCAACTCCAATGCGGCGGCGATCGTCAAGCAAGCAGGCTTACGGTTGTTTGATGAACTCCCCGAACTGATTCGCCCCGGCGGCAACGCTTACACCACTCGTCGCTATGCCGCGTGTCTGCGAGATATGGACTATTATCTGCGCTATGCCAGCTATGCACTGGTCGCTGGAGACACCGACGTGCTAGATGAGCGAGTGCTAGAAGGTCTGCGAGAAACCTACAACTCGTTGGGGGTTCCCAGTGGCCCAACCGTGCGCGGCATTCAAATCATGAAAGAAATTGTCAGAGAGCAGGTTGCGGCAACTGGCATTGAAGGAGCCTCGTTTATTGACCAGCCCTTTGACTACATGACCCGTGAATTGGGCGAAAACGACCTTTAATTAGGTTTGTCAGGTCGGTTTTTAATCCGGCGATCGTAGGGGCAAAGCCCTCGGTAGTTCAGCTTTCGGAAATTCCAAGAAAGCGTTCGCCGAAGGCTTTGCCCCTATGTCATGTCGTGGCTTATTTTCTAACCCTTCAGATCAGCATCGGTTTCTAAAACCCAGATTCAGAAACCACGATCGCAGACAAGAGTCGAAATCACAAAAAATATGAAATGATGGGTTCATCCTTGCTCACTCATCCCTCATCCCTTTAAGATGGCTACACCTTGTCACATCATTGTTGAGGGCAACCCCGCGATCGTTTATGCCAGTCGAGGAGGCACGCCCAATAAGGTGCTACCGACTTTAGAGCGGTTTCTCGATAAGTTTTGGCAGGAGCGCGATCTCTCTGGAGAAGCCAGCGACACACCAGAATGCTTGCTGGCACAGATTGTAGTTCGATTTGGCTATGAGATTTGTGAAGATGATTTCTCTAATCTCAAAGTAGGTGTGAACTATGACCCCACCGCCGAATATCTATATTTAATCGCCTCCGATCGCTCGGTAATTGTTTGGGAAACCGGAGACGATTATCACAAAGATCCGACTTTAGGGCTGCAAGCTTGCCAACCGTGGATCAGCACCGAATGGGCGATCGAATCATCAGTCAGCAAGTAGAAACTAACCCATTAAGGAGAATCGCTGTTGCATCAGGTGCCTGTCCGGGCTGGGACGCGCACAAAGACGAAGGGAAACTTTCGCATGTCACGGTTCTGGCCGACATTCCGCACTTTCAACTGGCACATTGAATAATTTAAGTGAGGCAATGGGGCTCACAGAAGCTCTGGCTGGATGATTATCTCACTAAGCCAGGGTGATTTTCAATTGCGCTCAAATAGGTCATTTGCACCAAAAACCTTGTATCCACTGCCAGATATGGCTTTCAGCGCTAAATATTTAAGTGTGGCACTTAAAGGGCGGAATGTGGGTTTCAGAACTGGTAAATTAGCTCACTCTGCAAGAGGTAGAGTGAATTCTGCCCCTTGCTCAACTCTGGTAACTAAGTAACGTGAGTTCTGAACAAGCCATTGCTCAAGCCGGAGAGATTGACTCGACCAGAACTCACGTGGGGTCATTATTTGCAGTACCGGAAGTTATCAACAGTTACAGCAGACACTAGAGGAGTAGCCCCGTGAGGAAAACGAACTTTTACGCATTGGTTTGAGTCCGCAGCACGTAAAATGGTGTCTTTACGTGCGACAAAGGCTTTGCAACCTACTTTAATTAAGCCAGTGGGATCAACTGGTACAAGATCATCACAAAGACTACCAGGAACACCTCCCGGATTTCTGCGAATCCATGCTGCCACTCTCTTGGTAAAAGCCCTCCGCCCATATAAACTTTGGGTTACCGGTCCTATCGTATGAATAAAATGTCTGTTCTGACGAATCACTTTTTCTGCACTAAATGCAGGTGCTACTGCTATCAGTAGAGTTGACAGTGAGAATAGCACAGAAGCCAATACAGCTTTAGGGTTCATAATTGTCTCCTACAAGATTAGTGAACGTGCGAGATGGCTCAAAACTTGAGCCTAACTAGAGCGGGAGTCGTCGGAGTCTCTGGTTGTTAAAGTCGTGAGGGACTGACTTGTTCTGGGGGGGGAGCCGTGGGAGTTTGGGATTGAGCGATCGCTGGGGCTACAACACCTGTTAGAAGAATGCATCCCGCAAATAGAGCAGAAATGCGAGTGTGGCGAGCCATAAAAGTCTCCAATGAATTGAATGGTTTACAAGGCAATTTGTGTGCGATTGGTGAGGGTTCGCTGAAGGTTTGAATCTGTCTGCGTGTCCCGCTCACATCTCTAAAGTATTTGCCCTGTAAGGGTTTGGCGGTTCAGTCTCTGGCTCAAGCGGTTGGCTCACAAGCTGACCCAGGGCATTTTTGACTGAGCTAAGGTGAGCCAAAATGTGATATCTGTCTGATACCCAAGCAAAAGGTGAGGAAGCATGGCAGAAACGCTGAGAGCTTCTAGAAATGGGTTAGAACAGATCGATCGGGCACGACGGCGGTTAGGCTGGAATCGTCAGTCAACAGCCTGGTATGCCCAGGCACACACTTCTCTAGCGACGCTGAAGCGTTTTTTGCGAGGGGAACCCATTGACCGGGATGCGTTTATTGAGTTGTGTCAAATCGTGGGCGTAAGGGATTGGCAGACGATCGCTGATCCATCATTTCTTCCTTTATCAACGGCTTCTTCTCTACCAGTGGTTGATTGGGAAGAAGCGCCCGATGTGAGATTGTTTTTTGGGCGTGAGTCAGAACTGGCAACCCTAGAACACTGGATCGTCGGCGATCGCTGCCGCTTGGTGACCGTGTTGGGGCGGGGGAGCATTGGCAAAACAGCGTTAGTGGTGCGGTTGATTGAGCAGATTCAAGATCAGTTTGAAGTGGTGATTTGGCGATCGTTGCGTCAGGCTCCTCCTCTGCCAGACCTGCTGCAAAATCTGCTGCAATTCCTCACATATCAGCCTCCCACAGCAGCATTTCCCATTCACCAAACGCTGTCTCAACTCATAGAACAATTGCGTCAGCATCGCTGTTTGCTGGTGTTAGACAACGGGGAAGCCATTCTCAAAGGGGAATCGTTGACGGGTCAGTATCTGGAGGGCTATGAAGAATACAGCGAACTGTTTCGACGAGTGGGCACAGAACGTCACCAAAGCTGTCTGCTGCTCACCAGTCGCGAAATGGGAGAAATTGCCAGATTAGCCGGAAATCGCTCACCCGTGCGGATGTTGCCCCTGACGGGGTTGGCGGAACCTGACGCACGACAAATTTTTCAAGCAGAGCACTTATCTGGACAGGAAAAATGGGCAACGCTGATCGCGATTTATCAGGGCGATCCGTTAGCGCTGCGGCTAATTTCTACCACGATTAAAGAAGTCTTTGATGGGAACGTAGCAGCATTTCTCAAGGGTCTGACGATCGTCGTCGATAAGTTAAGAGACACTTTAGACCAGCAATTTCAGCGGCTGTCTGCCCAAGAGAAAGCCGTGATGGGTTGTTTGGCGATCGCAGATCAGCCCGTTTCTATCTCGCAGCTCACTGATCGGCTGGACTCACGCTTATCTCAGTCAGAAGTCATTCAAGTGTTGGAGTCGTTGAAAGGACGATCGCTGATTGAAAACACCAAAATCGACGAAGACGAGGAGGTCTTATTCACCCTTCAACCTGTCATCCAAAAATACGTCACCCGGTATCACTTAGAAACGGCTGGAAACATTCCAGAAAATGGTTAAAACGTCTTGGGTGCCTGTTGCATAAAATTCGATCAGTTGACGTGAAATCCATTAGAAAGAAGTGAGGTATTTTTTAGCCTTCTCGCCCTACATCGTTCCGAAAATCATTTCCGAAAACCGTTGAAGCAGCGTTTTCTACGCCCAACTCGCCCCCGTTGTGATCATGCTTCCAACCCTTCATCGCAATGAAAATTGGTTTAAGATAACACGTCCCATTGTCGATCGCATCCCTTTCGATCGAACCAGTTCAGGCTATACGCTGACCGAGCTTTTAACCATTTTGCTGGTAATGGGAATTTTAGCCGCGATCGCCATTCCCAGTTACCTTGCACTCACTCAAAAAGCAGCCTGTATGGCAGGTCAAAAAGATATCATCGGCTTGTGCTGGCTAGAGCGCCCCAAACCTGGATCGTGCCATGTAGCATCCAAAGATTGCAGCTTTCCTAGACCGGGAGTTCGCCCTGGCAATGTGTACCGTGCCCCCAAAACAACAAAAGGAATCGGCGGCTTTTATCTCAGCGTTGTCAGCCCCAACGCTAGCGCAGTAGTTCACTACAAAACTTACTCCTGTGTAGGTGAAGCCGTGACAGAGCAGGGCATTCGCCCCCTTGAAAGCAGCCTCACGGATAATGTTTATCTAGATACCCGCATCAACTACATTCCCTTTTCGCAAGGAACCTGTTCCTTTGAGTTTTCTGTGCTGAATAAAGCGATATCGGATGGCAATCGCATTCATTTCATGATGAATTTTAATGTTCTCCAGTGATGCTTTGATCATGAGTTATTGTATTAACCCCGATTGTCTTGATCGACAAAATCCCGACGGACTACAAGTCTGTCAAGCCTGTGGAACATCATTGCAAATTCAAGGTCGCTATCAGTTAATTCGTCCCCTCCGACCGCTCGACAAAGCGTATCCTAGTGAGGTGTTTGAAGTCTGCGATCGAGGTCAAATCAAAGTCTTAAAATCTCTCCATGTCACTGCCCCTAAATTAGTTGATCTCTTTATTCAAGAAGCCAGCATTCTCACGAATTTGTCCCATCCTGGAATTCCTAAAACTGATCCTGATTCCTACTTCACCCTTTCACTCAGTCATGGAAAAAAGCTTTATTGCCTGATCATGGAATACATTAAAGGGCAAAATCTAGAGCAATGGATGCAGGAAAATGAATTTCAATCGATGAGTCAAGACTTCGCCTTACAGTGGCTAAAACAATTAGCCCTAACGCTAGATTACATTCATCAACACAATCTTTTTCACCGAGATATCAAGCCTTCTAATATTATTTATCAACCCAATGGAAACCTGGTATTAATTGATTTCGGGACTGCTAGAAAAGTCACTGCAACGGTTGTTGATAGACGCGGCGTGACGATCGTCTACTCCGATGGCTACACCGCTCCAGAGCAGCTTCAGGGAAGATCTGTGCCTCAATCGGATTTTTTTGCGTTGGGACGTACTTTTGTTTATCTGCTGACTGGGAAACCCCCTGAATCTTTGTCGGCAGATCTAAAAACAGGGCAACTCCATTGGCGATCGGCTGCACCGCACATCTCAAACTCCTTTGCTGATTTGATCGATCGACTCATCCATCCCTCACCAGAAAAACGGCTCTGCACCACCCAGGATCTGCTTCGCGGCATTGAGTTCATTTTGCTCGAATCGATCCGCCACCAGAGAAAGACGATCATCCCATTCTCTTTGGCCAAAATTGCCGCTCTCCCAAATTTCCGGCTCTGGGCTTTGTCTGGTCTAGTGGTGGGAGGAGGGCTGTGGTGGCAACATCAACTGATTCGATTTAACCCATCCCCCGCTCTTCTGTCTTTAACAAACCCTGCTGCCCAAACTTCAGAAGCACTCGTTCACATCCGATGGTTTTTTGGTCAAGCAACCGAGGATGGGGAAATTTATCTCAACATCTGCGATCGTCCAGAGTCAAACGTGAACCCAGAAGGAGGGTGCGCCAAAGCTAATCGGGTTAACTCAAAAGTCACCAAAGCTGGAGCGACGGGCATGATCACTAAGAATCTGGAAGCAAATCAACCCTACCGAGTTTGTCTGGTGGCAGATGGGTTGCCAGGAAAAAAAGGGCGATGGCTGAACTGTCGAGTTGTCACCGCGCTCAACGGTGCCCGATTCGATTTTCACAGTCAAGAGTTGAAGTTTGCTCGCGTCAGACCTTGATGCATTTAGGTTAAAGATTCTGACTCCAATCAGTAGACGATTTGAGAATAGACCTCCCGCACGAATCTTTGCCCTCACCCTTGTATCTTAAGAGTGTGGCAGACCGTCCCCCCTAAGATTCTTGAAATCGAGATTTAGCTAGGGTCACCACACTATCTGAACTCAGAAACACCTCGAATTATCGGCAGGGAACTGAGACCGTCTGAGTATCCCGCATAACGCAAGGTAGAGGAACCGCTGAGACTCCTACCATCCCCTTCATCCTCCTGGGAGCTATCTAGTTGACATCCTCACCGTCCTAAAGGAGCGGTGATTCCTAAGACTCACGACTTAGGTTTCTGCTTCATAGCAACTGCCTTCAAAGCGAATGCTTATCCGGTCTTACGTTCGCTCCACAGACTGACACGGCAAGCCCTGCCGCCAAGATGTTCTTTGCCGCGTTGATGTCCCGGTCATGGTGTGTCCCGCAACTGGGGCAATCCCATTCCCGGATATCCAACGGCAACTTATCTACGATGTGACCACAATGCCCACACCGCTTAGAACTCGGAAACCATCGGTCAATCTTGACGAAGCTGCGACCATACCAATCGCACTTATATTCAAGTTGCCTAACCAGTTCGCCCCACGCAGCATCGCTGATGGATTTGGCAAGCTTCCGATTCTTAACCATGTTCTTCACAGCCAAAGCTTCGACGGCGATGGTTTGGTTTTCACGCACCAATCGAGTTGTCAACTTGTGAAGAAAATCATGCCGGGAATCGCTAATTTCTGCATAGACTCTAGCGACTTTGATCCTGGCTTTATGTTGGTTGTTCGACCCCTTTTGCTTGCGAGAAAGCGCTTTCTGAACTCTCTTGAGTTTGCGACGCTTGGCAGCAAAGCTTTTGGGGTTGGCAACCTTTTCACCTGTGCTGAGAGCGACCAGGCTCGTGATGCCCAAATCAATCCCAATTTGGTTAGGCGATGCGGGCAAGGGTTCAATCTCAACATCCACCAGCAGAGAAACCGTCCATCTCCCAGCCGGGGAAAGTCTCACCGTGACGGTGGAGGGTTCAGAACCTTGGGGGAGTTGTCTACTCCATCGGATATTGAGCGGTTCAGCATCCTTAGCCAGAAATACCTGAGCATCTCTGAACTTAAATGCCGACTTGGTAAATTCAGCACTGCCGCCGTGATGCTTCTTCTTGAAGTTGGGGTATTGTGCCCGTCCTGCAAAGAAGTTGCTGAACGCTTTCTGAAGATGGCGCAATCCCTGCTGCAAAGGCACGCAGCTAACTTCGTTCAAGAATTGCAGGTCTTCCGCCTTCTTCCACGTAGTCAGCATCGCAGACGTTTCAGCGTACCCGACTCGTTCTTGATGCTCATACCATGCCTGAGTCCTGGCGGCGAGGGCGCGGTTATACACCAAACGAGTACAGCCCATCGTGCGTCTCAGCAAGGTTTCTTGCTCAGGCGTTGGATAAAAGCGGTACTTGAAGGCTTTCTGCGTCATGCCTCACAGTATAGCGTCTATTCTGTGAGAAGCGTGAGAGATTGGGCACTGGATCGAGTGCCCGCTCCTATCCCTCCCCGGCGTGAACGCACGGGGTTTCTCGGAGGTTCCCGATGAGCGACAATCTCCATTCGATTGGCATTGATGTTTAACGGTTTCTGGATATTCATGTTTATCCCACGGGCAAGTGCTGGCGCGTTCCCAATACCATTGTTGGATTGTTATCGGTGCGCTCCCAGTTTCCCGAACCCGACGACGTGAAGCGAGTCATTTTAGAATCGACGGGAGGCTATGAACGAGAAGCGGCTTTGTGGTTGAGTCAAGCGGGCTATGCGGTGGCAGTGATGAATGCCCGTCAAGGACGCAACTTTGCTCGGGCGATGAATCAACAGGCAAAAACGGATCAAGTTGATGCTTAAGTTTTAGCGTGGTTTGGCGACAAGATTACCCCCGATGTGCGACCCTTAGCAAGTGAAGCCCAACAGCAACTTGATGATTTAGTCACCCGTCGTCAGTTGGTGGACATTCTCACCGCCGAGCGCAATCGCATGGCTCTATTAAGAGGGAAAGCGCAAGCGAACGTGGAAGGTCACATTGAATGGCTCACGGAGCAGATCAAAAGAACTCGACGGCGAGATCGAAGCCCAAATTCAAGCCTGCCAACTGTGGCGACACACTCAAGAATTGGTTCTGAGCGTGCCCGGTGTGGGAAAAGTCCTGGCTTCCACGCTGGTCTCTGCCTGGCCGGAATGGGGGCAAGCTGAACCACAAGCAAATCGCTGCCTTGGTGGGCGTTGCCCCCTTTAACTATGACAGCGGACAAATGAGAGGAAAACGTCGGGTCTCTGGGGGGCGTGCCAACGTCCGACAGGTGTTGTTTATGTCGGCAATGGTGGCGGTTCGCTTCAATCCTGTGCTGAAGGAGTTTTATCATCGGTTATTGCAGCGCGGCAAAGAGAAGAAAGTTGCCTTGGTAGCTTGTATGCACAAGCTGCTCACCATTTTGAATGCCCTTGTCAAGCAGGATAAGGACTGGGTGCCTCCTATCGCAGAGGCTGAAACCGAAAAAGTTGCCCTTCCCGCTTGACTTTTAAGATCATCGCTAAATCCCCCAAAATTGGGGGACTTCAAGCCAAAATTTCCAGTTCAAAGTCCCCCAGAATGGCAGGGCTGATCTATCGGTAAGAGAAAATAGCTGAAGTCCTTCTTTACTCGACTTCAAACTGAAAACTTTCGTCAATTTTGATTTCTTGCAGCGATCGCCATCCTGCTTGCCACTGCGATCGGTCTCTTAAAAGTCTGGCATTCATCCAAAATCGAATATTTGGATCACAGGCAGCGACCATTTCAGCAAACACCCATTGACCTTCGTTGGTGCGATTGACGACTTGAAAATGTCGCCATCCCCAAGTGGTTTGTTGGGCCGTCCATTTTGAGCCAACCAGATAGGGAAACTTTTGTTTTTTAGACATGATGCAAATATCTGGTTTTTAAGGGAGACTTAAATCGATCGTGCCACAAATTAGAAACAAACGTAGTATGGGTTATCGCGATCGACCCTTTTTGAAACCCCTAAAATCAACCTTCTTTAAGACGCTAAACTCGGTTAGCTAATCTATGAACCTCAAATCTTTTACGATCTCTGCAATGCTTCTGACGATCGGAGCCGCCATCCCCGCTCAAGCTGAAAACCTTGATCACGTTCAGCAATTGATTGCGACCAAACAATGTCAAAGCTGTGACTTGAGCGGCGCGGGATTGGTGTTAGCTCGGTTAACCGGAGCAAACCTAAATCAGGCAAATTTAGCCGGGGCAAACCTCAGCCAAGCTGTCTTATCAGGAGCCAACTTGAGCGGGGCAAATTTGGCTGGAGCAAGTCTCTATGGAGCCGATTTAAGCGGCGCAAAATTGGCGGGCGCAGACTTGAGCGGGGCAGATTTGCGAGGAGCCTTTTTGTCAGGAGCCGATCTTACGGGTGTTCAAATGACTAATGCTGCCCTGCAAGGCGCGATCGGGCTACCTCCTACCGTAGGCGATCCCGAAGATTTTTATCGCTGGGCACTAGATGCCACAAAACAGCACAACTATGAAAAAGCGATCGCGCACTTCAATCAGGTGATTATTCGCAAGTCTGACCACGCAATGGCTTATTTTGGGCGAGCGATCGCTCGATTAGAGTTGGGTGACAAAGATGGAGCCGTCCAAGACAGCGAATTTGCATCGACTCTGTTTTCACAACAAGGTCAAAAAGAAAATGCTGAAGCTGCCCAAAAGTTAGTGCAAAGCATCAAAAATCCACCCAAAGAGCGCAAAGAAAGTAACGGCGGATTGGGTCAATCTCTGATCAGTGTCGTCGGTGGATTGCTGCAACTGTTGCTATTTAGGTAATAGTCCTCTCCTGCACGAATCTTTCCTCACCCTGAATCCCTCTCCCAAACTTGGAAGAGGAACTTTGAAACTGAACCGATTGCTCTTACGATTTGCACGTTTAGGGAGCCGCCTGAATGTGAAGGATTTGGTAATCGACGGCTCCTTAACGCCTAGTTTCCTATAGTTGAATGGTGATTTTGTTGTGCAACTCCTCCACTTGAATTAGTGAACCATTGCCCAAGACGATGTTGAACTTTGCTAAAGATCGCTCCATTTGATAGCCAGGCAACACTCGGACAATTTGATATTCAGTCGTCAAGTCACTCGTGCCATCCCATTTGAACAATGCCAGTTGATTGGATGCAATCTCACTCAGTTGTGAAACAAACTCTTCAATGCGATCGCTCACATTCACGAGAATGCCAGATGACAGGAAGATGTAACGCTCTTGCAAATCTAAAGTCACACTGACTCGATAACGTTTTTCGGTTGAGCAACGTAACTCAACGGTGAACGAAATCGAGCTAGGAATCACAGTCCTAACTCCCATATTATTTTGTCCTCTCGGTTAATTCAAAGAGGACAAGAACTCTGATTTCTCAGACATTCGATCGGGATGAAAAGTGTATGCGGGATCTTGATTCCAGCCTTTCAAGATCCCATAGCAAAGCCGACGGTGTACAATCATGAACGCCTCCTGAGTTAGCACAAGTAACTAGGGATGGAAGTCCTCGGAGTCTGATCTTGCTCATCAGATTTCGGGGCACAACTTCATCACTGCGATGTATTCTACAGGAGTTTTTTGTTTTTTGGGAAGCTAAATTTTTGAGGGGGAGCGATCGTTTCTTTGGTGGAGGTGTGGTCTATCTCGTCGAGAGAAGTGTGAAGTTTTCGAGCTTTTGAGTTTGAAGAAACGTAGGGTTTGGGTAGCGTGTTAGTCTAATTTGCTAGGTAGAGGGTTAGGCTGCAAGGGGTGCGGTTGCATCTCGCGCTAAACAAATTGCGTTTTTGGGAAATTAGATGGCAAGTCGTCAGCCTAATCTTCTAAATTAGCAGATGGGTCACACGATGAAAGGCAGTCTAGTTAGATCGTTAGCCCGACTATTGTCCACAAAGTAAAGTCATGTTTGAGAGGCTATTCGTAAAGGCTTAGCCAAACATCCAATTTTGGGAGATAAATTGATGTCGGACGGCAAGAAGGAGGGCGGTGTTTTTGGACAGATTGCTGTAGCAGTCGTAGTAGCACTCCTTGCTGGGGGTACTGCCCCATGGTGGTGGGAGAAGATTATTGGTAATTCTACCGTTCCTTCCTCACCTGCTCCTAGCCATGTAAAGTCGACAAGAGTTCCTGTTAAAACTCCAACAGCTAACACAGTAGATGAGTCACCACCCAGCTTATTGTTGGCAACAGGGCAATACGGTGGCGCTGGCAGTATATTCAGGGGTACGTACAGGGTTATTGCTAAGGTAGGAGGGAAAATGTGCATTGCACTTATAAATGGCACCCCTACTCCTTATAGAGGCAATTCTGAGATTATTGTTAGTAGTTTATCGTGGCGTGATGGAAAGTTTCATGTAGATGCAACTAACGAGCAGTTAGTAATTCTCAGCCAAACTTCATTTACGGATGAGATTGGTTCACGTCTTTCTTGGACGCTAGAGACTGAGAAGATACAGGATTTCTATAGAACACGTCTAAACACATGCCTAAAGAGTAATGGTAAATACAAACATAGTGAATTAGGTGACTTTATTGATGGGATTCCTTACCCATAAACCTTAATTAAGAGAGTTATTTGAGGACTCGGAAACATGCATGGCAGTTCTGAGAACAACAAGTAAGAGGGTTTCAATCAACAATAATGGAGGAAAGGCTAAGAAGTCGGTTGCACCCAAAGTCTACCTAGTGTGAGTTTGAAGTCATCTGCGACGGGTGAACCAGACGTTAGACTTCACCCATTGAGAATTATGTGGGATGCAAGTTGAGGATACTGTCAACGATCGCCCCTCTAGCAAACTGCACAGCGATCGACCTCTTTTTACCTGACAATTTGAGAAATATCTCGTTGCATGGGGAAGCGATTACCCGAAGGGGAACTTGCTTCGCAAACCGCCGATCGTAAAATCAGACCAGTGAGGACTGCCTACGCTGCCTCATAAGATACGATGAAGATAACTCTGAAGAGGCTTCGTTATGACGGCAGCATCTAACAAGCAGTCAGCAATCATTCGTACAGAGCGAGGACTGACGATCGCAGGCACACGCATCACCCTCTACGATATAATGGATCACGTGACGGCTCAATATCCGCCTAAGTTTATCCGAGGCTTATTTGAGCTTACGGGGGAACAAATCAATACTGCTTTAGCCTACATTGAGGCAAATCGTGCTGAGGTAGAAGCCGAGTATCATCAAGTTCTCAAAGAAGCCGAAGAACTTCAGCAATATTACGCAGAACAAAACCGTGAGCGAATCGCTCGAATTGCTGTACAGCCTCCGAAACCTGGAACCGAAGCCGCTTGGGAAAAACTTCAGGCAATTCGGGCGAAGCGTCAGTTGAAAGCATGATTTTCTTGATTGATCATAATCTCAAGGGGCATGCTTTAGTTTTCTTCTGTGCTATTGGTCGTCAGGGTTGGCTTGATGTCGTCCCGATTCGATTTGTCACGTTTTCAGAAATGGAGTTATCGATCGCTAGTGATGACCGGGTTGTTTGGCGATTAGCTCAAGAAAACCAGATGATTTTGCTCACAGCCAATCGTAGTATGAAAGGAAAAGATTCGCTGGAACAAGTCATGCGTGAAGAAAGCACCTCAGCATCGTTGTGTGATTACGATCGGTAACGCTGATCGCCTGCTAAGTGACTCTGAATATCGAGGTCGTTGTGTTGAAAGTCTGATTGAAATTGTGCTCGATATTGATAGTTACCGAGGTGCAAGGCGAATCTTCATCCCGTAATGTGACACTTTGAGAAACTCAAAGATCCTTTGCTGAATGCTTAACCTGAGCTTTAAAAGCTTAAAGCCTTTGAGAAATCGACACTTCTCAAAGGCTTTACTTCTACGAGCATGGAGGGACTCGAACCCCCGACCCTCAGAACCGGAATCTGATGCTCTATCCACTGAGCTACATGCCCTCGTCACGTCAACATTATAGCACCGAAAACAGAGTCAAAAATCAAGGGTGAAGGGTGAAATTTGTCGCTCGATCGCTAAAAGTATGCCATCGGATCAACGGGTTCGCCGTTTTGTCTGACTTCAAAATGCAGGTGCGGCCCGGTCGAAAGCCCGGTTGAGCCAACGGCGGCGATCGGTTGCCCTCGCTCTACAGCTTGCCCTTCTGAAACGTAGAGTTCGCTGGTGTGCCCATAGAGGGTGGTAGTGGTGGTGCCGTGGTCGATGATCACTGCATTGCCATAGCCGCCATACCATCCGGCAAAAATCACTACGCCGCGATCGGCAGCCCGAATCATGCTGCCATAGTCGGCACCAAAATCTACCCCAGAGTGAAAGCGTTGATAGCCCAAAATCGGGTGCATTCGCCAGCCAAACCCACTGGTGATCTCGCCATCACTGGGGTAACTCATCTGGCCCGTGCCCAAGACGACAATGCCATTTTTAGCGCGTTCTTCAGACACTCGTTTTTGAATCAGCGCTCCGATGCTTTGAGAGTCTTTTGCAAGTTGAGCTTCGGCAGCTTCGAGCGCCCGTCGATCGGTCTTTAAGCGATCGACTACTTTGTTTTGATAGGTTGCTTGCGCTTCAAATTCTGATTTTTGTGCCAGAAGCTCTTGGGTGAGCAGCGCAATTTGATTTTTTTGCTGTTCGACTTGATTTTGTTGGCGATCGAGCCGTTCGGCATCCGATTTTAAGTCAGTGAGAATCTTACGATCGGTTTTATACACTCGCCTGAGCTGCTGACGACGATCAATAAAATCATTGAGGCTCTGACTTTGCAACAGCACTGCCCAACCGTGACTTCTGGGCTGACGCTGCAAAAAACGCAGTCGAGAGCCAGTTGCAGCTTGCTTTTGGCGATAAGTCCGATCGGCAGAATCCAATGCGATTTGCAGCGTTTTAAGTTGCCGCGTCGCCTGTTTTAACTTAGTTTCACTAACTTGAATTTGTCCGGTGGTGACTTGAATGTTTTTGCGAATGCCTTTGAGATTGCTTTGAGCAGATTTCTCTAGTTTTTGCACCCGATCGCGCTCTTTTTGCACCGCCGATCGCTGCTGATCAATTTGCTGCTGATGTTGCTTAAGGTCATCGAGACTGCTTTCTTGAGAGATGGCAGGGTGAGCAATCCATAGCAGACTGACTAGACACACGACTCCGATCAGCCTCTGCATTCCAATCGATCGCTTGGCCAGAATCTCAGTTGTCTTATACAACCAGGCAACCATTTCCTCACATCCACGGCGTTGTTAAAGCAGACACCATTATTACCACAGATGTGAAAATCGGTTCAATGAGTCAGAGGTTTTGAGCCGTCTAGCTCGATCGCCGCTCGACCTGAAGGGCTGAGAAGGCACTTTCACCCAGGGCACGGTGCGCCGCCGCCGTGGGATGAATGCCATCCCAAAACAGAAACCTATCGGGTTGACGACATCCATCTGGACTAGAGAGGCAACCACTGGTGACGTTAGTAAACCCGAAGTTAGAGGGATGAGTCTCAGCTTCTCGATAAAGCGTATTTGCGTCTAATTGAATGATCTGAACCGTTGCTCCGATCTTTTGCGAAGCCGTCGCCAGAGATTGAGACAAGCTGAGGTTGTGTGTTTGAGTGGCCGCGCTAAGAGCTTGAGAATTGCTTGTGTTGCGCGTGGACGGAAGCTGCCCCAAATCGGGTAAATTGCCAACCAAAATCTTTCGGGCACCGACTTTCGAGAGAGATGCGATCGCCTGCATGACATTCTCAACGACGATCGCTGGCTGGGTTGCTTCTTGCAGATAATCGTTAGCGCCTGCCCAGACGACATAGAGGGCTTGCGAGTCGGCTTGAGCATGAGCGTTCGTAAAGCCGTTTATCTGAGTTAATAACCCTGGAACTCCATAGGAACCTTTTGCACTAGTAGTTGCGCCGCCTGCTGCAAAATTGGTAGTGCGATCGAGGGTCAGTGACAGCTTAGATGCCAGATGCTCAACCCAAACCGGGCCATTTGAGTAGCGTCCTTGAAAGTAGGGCGGGCTAGGAGGATAAGCGCCTCCAGTAGCCTTATAAATGGTGCCTGTATCTGAAAGACTATCGCCAAACACATAAATCTGATTGATCGAGCGGGCGAGTTCTTGAGTTTTGATGCCAGAATTCTGAGGCGACGTTGCAAACACGACCATAGTAAACGCCAAAAGTGCTAAAACTGCTGCAAAGATAGGGATTTTTTTCACGGCTTCAATCAGGTTTAGCTTGACTCGGATCTTGCACCAGTCTTAACGATTTCCCGCTCACCCGCCCTGAATTAAAATTCGGGCTAATCGCCAAAGTCCTCTCAAGAGGACTGAGCCAACCTTTTAACCCATTTCAATGGGTTTGAGCTACGAGCCAAGAACTTCAGTTCTTGGCGGTTGTTGCAAAAGGTGCAAGATTTAAGTTGAACCAGTCACTTGTCAACTTCTCAAGGCTTCAGCAGTGCAAACAGAAACCCCTGAAATAATCGCCACAGTTCTCAATCTAACAAACTATTTTTAGGAGCTGAGTGCGTAAATCCGAACTCGCCAAACATAAAGCTAGCGCCATAACACTAAGTGTGGGTGTCTAGTAATTCGTAAGAGCGTCTAGCATGGAAGGACGATCGCAGATTCGCTCTTGAGATACTTGCGTATACGATCGCAGACCTACACAATTTCACCCTTCACTCTATTTCTATGCGTGACTTTCTCAAACACACTTTTGCCACCCTATTGGGCATTTTCATTTTTCTAGGTCTGAGCGTCGGCGGATTGCTATTTTTAGTGATTGCCACTGCCTCCAAAGACACCGGGCCGCAGGTGAAGGATAAATCAGTGTTGGTCTTCGATTTGTCTCAAAACATCACCGACTCCCGCCCATCTTCTTCGGCTCGTGAGATCGTCAGTGGTGCTCTCTCTGGCGATGAAACCGATACGATTACGCTTCGCACCGTTTTAGACACGATCGACCACGCCACCCAAGATTCTAAAATCATTGCTCTTTATCTTCATGGCAGCAGCGGCAATAATGCTTCTGGCTTTGCCACGCTCAAAGAAGTCCGCAAAGCGTTGACGCGTTTTAAGGCAACGGGCAAAAAAATCTATGCCTATGATGTCGATTGGCGAGAACGCGAATATTATCTAGCATCTGTGGCAAACACGATCGCAGTTAACCCGATCGGGCAATTAGAGATCAATGGTCTCAGTTCTGAAAGTATGTTTTATGCAGGCGCGTTGCAGAAGTTTGGTGTGGGTGTGCAAGTCACACGAGTCGGCAAATATAAGTCAGCCGTCGAGCCATATTTGCTGACCAAGCGCAGCCCCGCCAACAAAGAGCAAACCGAAAAACTCTTGGGTGATTTGTGGAGTGAATTTCTCGCAACCACCAGCAAAGACCGCAAAATGACCGTTCAGCAGGTTCAGAAAATTGCCGATAGTCAGGGCATTCTGAGTCCACAAGACGCGCAGAAGAAAGGTTTGGCAGATAAGGTTGCCTATTCTGACGAGATATCAGCAGAGCTTAAAACTTTGACGGGTGAAGACGAAGAGAATAAATCCTTCCGTCAAGTTACCCTCAAAACCTACGCCAAAATTGCCGAAGATCACCCTAAAAAGCGCAACGCCAAGCAGCAAGTTGCAGTGGTCTACGCGGATGGTGAAATCGTCAACGGGCAGGGCACAGCAGGACAAGTCGGCGGCGATCGCCTAGCTCGACAACTCCGAGATCTGCGCCTCGATGACGACGTAAAAGCAGTGGTGCTGAGAGTCAATAGCCCTGGCGGAAGCGCGACTGCCTCCGAAATTATTCAGCGAGAACTTGTGTTGACTCGCAAGGTCAAGCCCGTTGTCGTGTCGATGGGCGACGTGGCAGCATCGGGAGGCTATTGGATTTCGACTTATGCCGATCGTATTTTTGCCGAACCGAACACGATCACAGGCTCGATCGGGGTTTTTGGGTTGCAGCCCAATATTCAAAAGATCGCCAATCAAAACGGACTGACTTGGGACGTGGTTAAAACTGGACGCTTTGCCGACAGTCAAACGATCAGCCGTCCCAAAACGCCCGAAGAATTAGAACTGGTGCAGCGATCGGTCAACAAAATTTATGATCAGTTTTTGACCAAAGTCTCTGACTCTCGCAAACTCCAAAAGTCAAAAGTTGCCGCGATCGCTCAAGGGCGAGTTTGGTCAGGCAGCGAAGCAAAATCGCTGGGTTTAGTAGACGAGTTGGGCGGGCTAGAAGATGCGGTTAAAGAAGCCGCGAACCGTGCAAAACTTGGCGACGATTGGCAGCTAGAAGAATATCCTAAAACCAGCACCCTAGAGGAGAAACTCTTGGGTCGGTTCTTGGGCGGTGACGAAACCAAAGCAACTTCTAGCGATCCATTCACTGACGAGTTGAAAAAAATTCAGGCAGATCTCGCTTCTCTTCGCTCTATGAACGATCCCAAGGGCGTTTATGTGCGGCTTCCGTTTAATCTCCGAGTCGATTAAGTCTTAGATTGAGGTTACTGATTCAACATTGCGACACCCCAACTCTCGATCGGTGTTAAAACCGATCCGGTAAATGGGCAAATTAGAATGAATTGATCTTGTAGTGTCGCGATTTGTCATCAACCCATGGGTATAAAAAAACATCGTTCCTTCTTGTTAATCTTGCTTTGCAGTACTGCGGGTGTGATTGTAGGCGGAACCGCTAGCTGGGCGGAAAGTAGTCAATGTTTGCAGGCAAAGGTGCTGACTAATCAGTGCCTCATTCAAGACCCGATCGTCAAAACGCTAGAAGGAATGGCAACCGGAATGATTGCAGGAGTCGGCGCAGGAGCAGGAGCCGCCTGGAATGCTAGGCGACCCTCTAAATGAGGACGATTAGGAAATTATATCTGTAGGCCAATAATTATAAGGGTGAAGCATTTCGATCGATGCTTCGCCTTTAAAAGTCAGTTTACGGGGTGCTTGGAGCAATGACGGAAATTGCTTGGTTCTTGTGTTTGCGGTAAATGTAAAAGTCGCTGTCGAGAGTGAGAATGGGACTGTCGGGATAGAGTTCGGCAAGGCGAACAAGACAGGCATCGGCAAGGGACATGGGGACGGAGCGGTATTGGGTCAGCAGGGTTTGCAGAGCGATCGCTTCATCTTCTATTCGCAAGGGCATTTGAATGAGTTCGTCGGCGATGAGGGCGAGAATAGTAGCTTCTCCAGAAGGTGTGTTTCGCAACAGGAAGCAGGCTTCTGTGATGACGGCTTCACAGGTGATGACGGGGGATGGGACGCGATCAAGTTCGGCAACCGCCCAAGCATGAAACTGATCCTGGGCTTTCAGAGAAGCAACTAGCGGACCTGTGTCTAGTAGGACTGGATGGCTCATTATTCTCCAAAGCCTTCCATATATTGCGGGTTTGTAGACAAGTCGGATGGCCCACCGTCTAAGGAGCCGATGTAGTGCTGGGCGGCAACAGCGAAGGAACGGGGTGGAGTGACTGGGGTGAGGCTATTTTGTCGCTGTTGACTCAGAAATAAAACGAAGTTGAGGACTTCTTGTTGTTGTTTGCTGGGAAGGGTGCGGAGATGCTCTAGAACTTGTTCTTCGATTTGGGGCATGGGTGTTTCTCCTGATGTGGATGTTCATTGGTTTAACTTCTAGCTTTCTAGAATTGTAAAAGCTAATGCCAAATACAGCCTCGTCGATCGTGCCGAGTCACTTACGAGAATTTGTTTCTCCTCTAATTTTGACGGCGATCGTGATTCAAGAGTGCTGAAGAATTAGCCTTACCTACAACATTAAACCTTTCTCGATCGTTGGGAACTGAGAGCAACTTATCCTGCAACTTCACCGTAACTTCTCAACCACGTCGCCATGAATAATCTAAGACAGCATAATAATGAGTGGTTGCGCGGCTCAATTTCAAACGAAGCGAGAAGTCTCCCGATCGTCGCAAAATAACTAAGTTGGAGTATTCCCCAAGCGGGTTCTCGGCTTTGTACTGATTTGATACTGCGTCATACAGATTTGTTTAATGTAGAAGCGTCTTTCAGTTTTGAGATTATTTCAAGTACAAGAAGGTACTGAATTACAGCGAAACGATCTGCGGTTCCCAAGGACTTCAGCGAACGACACTTGTATTCGCGTAGGTCAATAGTGAACCAGTCAGCACCGTCTCTATCGAGAAGAAAGCGATACCCTTCAGGAAACTCAAAGTCTTGATCAGAAAGGATTTGCCGCAACTGCTCTCTGGGACGTGGATCATCAGGGTCCCATTCATCAAAAAGAGGAAAATCGCCGTGGGTTGCTCTATTACGAAGATCTTTAACCACTCGCATTTTATTGATCAAATCTTGCGAGTAGATATTTAATTGACCGAGGGCTTTTATGGCTGCATGAAATGAACATTCATCAGTGAGCTGATGTAAAGTAGCTACCGATGTTCCTTCTTCCAAATGAATTGAGCGTCCTCTAGCTTTGAAGATTTCAACGCTATAACCCTTTGCAACCAAGCAAATTATTTGGTCGTAAATTGCTCTTAATAAAGCTTCGCCAGCGACAATAATTGAGGCGCGTGAACATCCTGAAAGATAAGCATGATAAGCCTCAACAAAAAGCTTTGCAAACTGCTCCTTGTATGGAAAGGAGGGATGAGTTTCAAGGTAAAAAGCAACTACAGAGTCGCCAGCCCACGGTAGTATTTCCCTGCGAACTGTTTCTAAATTTTCTTGCATACCAAAACCTGTAATTCTGCTTTAGTAACTCTCATACACCTCACAGATCACTTGAAGAAATTTAACTCTGAGCGCCAACAGATCAGCTAGTCTAGCTACCTTAACTCGCCTTTGCTACCGCGTCCGCGATCGACAACCTCTTCAGCGAGATCAACACCGCATCATCGTGGGCGATCGCTCTCTAACTCTTCACAGTATGGAATTAACCGAAATCTCTACATCAGGAAATGCCAAAAGCACGATCGTCCCTTGAGTCAGCCTCTCTACCGACTGATAATCCTCATTCTGCGGATTGCGATAGACGATTACGTGGCGATCTTTGAGATTAATCACCCAGTAGTCTTGAATCCCCGATCGAGCATAGAGCTTGCGTTTTGCATCCGTGTCCTTGGCTAGACTGGAATAGGCATATTCGATCAATAGATAAACATTTTCTGGATAGGGATGACGGGTTGCATAGACCTCACCCAGCGCCTCCACCACTGCAATGTCTGGCTCCGGTTCTGAAACAGCCTCCGGCAGCGTAATCGGCTTTGCGTCTCGAACCCATGCCCGATCACCCAATTTTCGCCGGAGTAAGTCCGCTGATGTCGTATTCCGATACGCATGTTCAGGACTTTCCGGCGACATTTCGACCACTTCCCCATTCAAGAACTCAACTTGTCGATCGAGTAAAACGCCAGCATTAATCATCTGGTGATACTCATCAAGCGCCCATTTAGCGAGAGTGATAGTCATAGCGCTCACCTATGAAATGAGTGTCTATATGATCTGATGCTTACCTCGTATCGCATACCAACTTATCAGCCTGTGTTTCTCATTCCGGCGGCGATGCCGTTGATGGTGAGCAGTGCGCCCCGCAGCAGTTCGCCTTTGCTGTAGCGCGATCGCACCACACCCGCCGCTGCAAATGTTTTGTGTTGACGGAGGCGTTTGAGCAACGAGACTTGCAGAAATCCGAGCGGCACGATCGTGCCATTGCGAAGCTGTACCGATCGCTGCAATTCTGGGTCGCCGTCTAACAAACGCTTGTGTTCAGTAATCGTCAGCACCAGTTCGCGCGTCAGGTAATACTCACTGAGAATCTGTTCATAAACGGGCGCAAATCGTTCGCGATCTTCGGGTTGAGTTAATTCACTCACATAGTGCCCTGCAATTTGCAGATCAACCTTTGAGAGCGTCATTTCAACTTTTGAGATCGCCATTTTAAAGAATGGCCATTTGAGATAGAAGTAGCGGAGTAATTTCAAGTGTTCTTCGGGATGATCTTCTAAAAAACTTTGCAGGGCGGTTCCGACTCCATACCAAGAAGGCAACAGAAAGCGGCTTTGAGTCCAGCTAAACACCCAAGGGATTGCTCGCAGACTTGACAGATCTTTCTTGCCACCGCGACGGGCAGGTCGAGAACTGATTTGGAGTTGACTGATCTCCTCGATCGGGGTGACTTGATGAAAGAAATCAATAAAGTCTGGCTGTTCATAAATTAGACTCCGATAATGAGTCCGCGATTTTGCTGCCAACTCTTCCATAATCTCGTGCCAGGGCTGAATGTCGTCAAACCCAGTTCGCAACAAGCTTCCCTGAATCACAGCAGTTGTCACGGTTTCTAAGTTGAACAATGCTAACTCTGGGAGAGAATACTTCGATGCCAAGACTTCGCCCTGTTCGGTAATCTTGATCCGCCCGTTGACGCTGCGACCGGGCTGCGCCAAAATCGCCTCGTAAGCAGGGCCGCCGCCGCGACCGACCGAGCCGCCGCGACCATGGAAGATTCGTAGAGCAACCCCATGCTGGTCAGCAATGTCTTGCAGCGCTTGTTGGGCCTTGTGAATTTCCCAGTTGCTGCTGAGAAACCCAGAGTCTTTGTTGCTGTCAGAATAGCCCAACATCACTTCCTGCAATGAGACGCTGTGCAGAATCGTGGATGTGTCTTTGGGTTTGTCGATCGCTCCCTCTTCAGGCGGTGCAAAGCCGCCTGACAGCATCGATCGATAGAAAGGAAGCTGAAAAATCTCTGTCAAAACAGAAGGCGCTTTGAGCAGATCTTCGACCGTCTCAAACAGCGGCACCACTTGCACAGTGCTCACCCCGGTTGCGGGGTCATAGAGTCCGGCTTCTTTTAAGAGCAGCAAGACTTCGAGCATATCGCTGACATCGTGGCTCATGCTGATGATGTAGGTGCGGCAGATGTCGAGTCCAAATTCTTGCTGGAGCTTTCGCATCATGCGGAAGGTGGCGATCGTTTCCCGCGCTTTTTCTGAGAAGGGCAACTCAGCCGGGATCAGCGGTCTGCGAGTCTGAAGCTCGGTTGCCAGCCAAATGGTTTTTTCGGACTCTGACATCTCGTTATAGGATTTGGGCAACACCTGGAGATAGTCGGCAATCTCGTTGAGGGTGTCGGCGTGGCGAGTGCTTTCTTGCCGAATGTCGAGGTGTGCCAGGTTAAAGCCAAAAATTTCGACCTGACAGATCAGATGATCTAAATCGCGGCAGTTTAGTCCAGTTTCAGACAAGTTACGCTGGATTAGCCGCAGTTCTGCGAGAAAATTTTCGCCAGTACGGTAAACGATCGCTTCGTCATATTCAGGAATCTCTTGGGGAAGTGGATCGCTGTTATACATCTGCTCATTGCGAACCAGCGTATTTCTCAGCCGCTTTTGAATGTAGGACAGCTTTAAGCGATAGGGTTCTTGACGATAGCGAACGGAGAGTTGCTCATAGACATCGGGCATCCGCTGCTGGTCTTGCTCTAACGATTCCAGCAAGTCGGGCAGCACATCGCTCCAGTGCAAAGACAGACTCAGCAAATCGATCAAGCGATCAAGCGACTGAATATATTTTTCTAGCACCATGCGCCGTTGATAGCAGGCGGTTTGCCAAGTGACTTGAGGCGTGACAGAAGGGTTGCCGTCACGATCGGAACCCACCCACGAGCCAAACTGACAAAAGTTATAGCGGGGCATCTGCATCCCTGGAAATGAAGAATGCAACCCTTGCTTTAAGCGCTGATAGAGGTGAGGAATCGCGTCAAACAGCACCTCTTGGAAGTAGTGCAGCGTGTAATCGACTTCATCGAGGACGGTGGGCTTAAATTGGTGCAGTTCATCGGTGCGCCACCAGAGGCGAATTTCTTCGGTGAGTTGATCTCGCAGTGACTCAGCTTCCCAGGAAGAAGAAAGCCCCATTGATTTGAGGTTGTCTTCGACGCGATCGAGTTCTCGCAAAATCTTGGCGATGCGGCGCTGCTTGTCGCGAATGGTGTGACGCACAATCTCGGTCGGGTGTGCCGTAAACACGAGCCACACGTCTAGCTGATCAATCAGCCGTTGAATCTGCTGAGGTGGCACGTTGAGCCGCTTGAGCTTAGGAAAGAGCCAGTGAAACGTCCCGACTTCTCGCCGCAGGTTGCTCTCGTGCATACTCTTTTCAAGCAAATCGGCTTCTAGGCTAGAGGTCGTCTCAGGCGATTGACCGTAATCATGCTTGACATTTGACGAAGGCGCTGCTTCACGAGCGGCCCGATATTGCTGCTGCTGATCTCGCTGCTCGTAGTGCTGTTCGACAATATTGATCAGTTGAAAATAAAGGGCAAAGGCCCGAGCCGCCCGAATCGCCTCATTGAGATCGAGCTTTTCGACCACTTGCAGCACGTCTGACTCGGCAAAAGTCGTTGCTTGACCTTCGGGCGAACACATCTCGCGCAATTGGTTAAGCAGATCGACCAGTTCTTGACCGCACTCCTGGCGCAAAACCGCTTCCCACAGATCTTCTACGATTTTGAGACGATGGCGAAGAAAGAGGTCAGAGGTAAACACTCCGATATCATCTGATGACATAGCTGACACTGCGTTCGCTTCTGTAGCGATTCTGGAGGAGGATTCTTCGGGAGAGGGGCGGGTCGAACTCATAAAGCGGTTCCAGCAGAGATACTCAATAATTTTACGGGCAAATATTCAATCCTAATAGTCGCGAAACATTCAATCCGTATAATTTGTATCGGAGGAGCGTTCAGCCGTTGGCAAATTGAACTCTAAGATCGGGAGACGATCGCCCCGAAAGATTTCTTCACTCAGCGATCCGAGTTCGCGTAACCCCTCGGCTAAAGCTCGGACTCCGACCATACCTGCCAGCACTGGCAATGCCACCAGTCCGATTAAGACTTCAGAATCTAAGCCGAAACTAGAAGGCTCGATCGGAGAAACTTTTTGATCAGAAGATTCCATAGAGGCTGCTCAAATAAACAGTTGAACGTCAAAGCGTCTTAAATCAGATTGTCGAAACCGCTAAATTCAGGTTCAATTTTTTAGTAAATGGTCATGATTCTACGTTTTTAGACTAGAATCTCTAAGATTTCAGTCTGAAAACGACAAAAGCCGCCGTATTTTGAAGCTAGGGAGGATAGAATTGCCCGATCAGAAGCAGCAGAAAGCGCCATGTCGCTCTTCAGAGCTTAGATCGATCGCAGTTCTGTGCGTCTACTCATGCATTATATTTAGCCTAGCAAGTTTATGAATTTAGAGCCTAAGTTGTTAACCCGTTTTTAACTTGATTCGTCAACTTTTGTTTACCCTATCAAATCTAGAGAGCGAAACGAGTCGTCCCTACCACAAGGAATTCCGCTTCTGATGTTGAACGTACCTGAGCGCCCGCCGTCTTCAATAAAACCAGCAGAAACCAGACTCAGTTTGGTGCAGTGGCTTGAGCAGGTCATTGACTCGCCGCAGGTGCGTGTGCAGGTGCGGTCGCGGGGTAATAATCTCTATATTTTGTGTGAAGGTCAGACTTGTCCGCCCCGATCGCCGCTGTTACTTCGCGTCGTTCAAGCGCTTGCCAAGACGAATTTAGAGCGCTTTATTGCAGATGATCAGCCTCAAGTCTATCAAGTTTTGCTTTATGGTCGGGTGCTGGGTCAGCCTCACCCTGATTGGGCAGAGGTGATTTATCTCAATCAGATCGATCGCTATCTAGAAAAGCTGCAAAAAGTCCCGGCGCGATCTGTCAGTCTGACCGATGACACTCCAAGCTCTTCACTCGCGATCGCCAATATTCGACTCGCAAAACAGGGGCGACCGGACGCGATCGCTCGTTATTTAAGTGAGTCGCTCAATAGTTTAGGGGTGGCGGTTCGAGCTAGTGTAAAAACCATTCCGTCAAAAGATGGTGAATTAGACCACTCGCGTCTCTGGGTGATGTGTGAGTCTGCCTACAGCCCTGATGCGTCGCTGATGGCGGAATCGATCGCTCAAAAACTGCGAGATTTAGAGCTAACTGGGTTTGAATCGGCGATCGTGTTTAGCCAAGTTCATGGAGAGCTTCAGCCTGATTGGACGCTGCGAGTCGATCTAACTCCTCCCGATGAGATGCTCAAAGCGTGGGCGCGATGGGGTGACCCCGCCGCAATTTCTCGGCTCCTCGATCGCACGTTCGATCAGCAGATTCACGCCTCTGCAACGCTTAAAGACACAACCCTTCATATCTCGTGCGTGGGGGAGAATGCGCCCGATCAGAGACGAGTCATTGCCGCAATCAAGCTTTTGTTAGAGACGATCGCCCCCCAAGGCATTCAATCTGCCGCCGTTTATGGCGTTGAAGCTCCCACTGATTCCTCTAAACTTCAACCCTCGGAACCTGATAGCCCTGCTTGGGTTGAGTGGCTCAATTTGCCTGCCTCAATTCACCCTGCTTTGTCAGACTCGACTCATTGGCTGGCAGAAAAAGGAGACATTCCCGCGATCGCGTTTTTGCTGAGTCGGTTGCTTAACCCCGATCTCGATCGCCAACTTGCCACAGGCGGCATTCGCATTCAGGTGCGGCAAAAAGAAGATCTCCTGCATATCATGGCGGATGCGCCGCTCTGTCCGCCTCAAAATCGGGTCGGAACGGCGATCGCTCGGTTCCTTAAGCCACTCGATATTCCGGGTGTTGCTGGGGTAAGAATTTATGGACGCAGAGCCGGACAAGCCCGACCCGCTTGGAGCTATGGGGCTGATTTTGGGTTTCGCGATCGCATCGTGCCTGCTGCGACTCCAGAGTTTGCTGCCTCAGATGAATATGTGGGCGATTTGCTAACGGAATCGGGCGAGTTGACGCGGCGACCTGACCTGACTGCTGACGATCTGCGAGTTGCCTTAAATCGACTGCTCGAATCAATGCAGGGAATTTTGACGCGATCGCAGCTATTCGTCGTGGAGACTCCGAGCCATCGATCGCTAGACGCAAAACCGAGAATGGCTCAAAACACTAAACTCGCGTTGGTGTGGGGCACGCTCGGTCTATTGCTGACGGTGCAATCTGATTGGATTTTGGGGCAACTGCTCAAGCCAAAAACTGAGCCAAAGCCGACTGCGATCGCCACTGTGTCTCCGGCTCCAGTTATCTCGGATGAGATCACATTGCCTCAAATCTCGCTTCAAAAACCTGGCATTGGTCGCGGCGACGCATTTAATGGATCTGGCTTTACCCAGTCGGGGCAGACAGTGCTTTCGACGGATGATCCGAGTCCAACACCTGCGATCACGGGGGCACCCACTGCTAAAGCGCTGGCGGCGGCTCAACTTCAGCAAAAAGCTGTGGTTGACGCGACTCGATCGCCCTATCCGACGTTTAACGCTCGTCAACTTGATGAAAAGCTGGTTCTCTATCGTCAATATATTGAGAAATCAGGCGCTCCTGATGTTTTGGTGGTGGGCAGTTCTAGAGCCATGCGAGGCATCGATCCCGCTGCGTTACAGCAAGCATTGGCGGCACAAGGCTATCCCGGTTTAAAGATCTTCAACTTTGGCGTGAACGGGGCGACTGCTCAAGTAGTGGATTTGATTGTGCGTCGATTATTACCTGCCGAAAAGATGCCAAAGCTGATCATTTGGGCAGATGGCTCACGCGCGATTAACAGTGGGAGGGTCGATGTCACCTACAACGCGATCGCCGTCTCCCAAGGCTTTAAAAAGATTCCGATCGATTCGTCATCGGCGATCGCCTCTGCCCCAACGCCTCCTGAACCTGAGTCGTCTGTAACAACTTCGTTAGGCACGATTTCGTCCACTAACTCAGTCGTGGCGGACAGCTATCAAACCGTCAACACCTGGCTAAATCAATCATTGGCAAATCTTTCTAGCACTTACGATCAGCGAGAATCTCTTAAAACACTGTTCCAGCGTGGAGTCGCCTCTGGATTCAAATCCCATCCTAACTCTGAGCAAGACACTGACCTGACCATTTCTCAAGACGGACAGGGGTTAATCGATGTCAATGGCTTTTTGCCGATTTCAAATCGCTTTAATCCGGCAACTTATTATCAGAAATATTCTAGAGTAGCGGGCAATAGTGACAGTGACTATGCTGATTTTCGACTAGAGGGCAGGCAGTCTGCGGCGATCGCCTCTTTAGCCGCGTTCACGCAATCGCAAAAAATTCCTCTGGTGTTTATCAATCTCCCCTTGTCGGGGGAATATCTCGACTCAGTGCGTCGAAACCACGAGCAAGCCTTCCAGCAATATATGCTCCGCACTTCTGCTGAATTAGGGTTCACCTACCGCAATTTGGCTGAAGAATGGAAAACCGAGCATGATTTCTTCTCTGATCCCAGCCATCTCAACCGCTACGGAGCCTTTGCAGTGGCTAATCACATTGCAAAAGATCCTTTGATTCCTTGGGCAAAGCGTTGATTAATTATTGCCAAAAGGTTTGGATGGGTAATCGCACCTCGACTTAACAAATTTTCGACAGAGCGTTATCGAATTGTGATATAACGATTAAGGTTTTGTTACAAACAACACTGCATTGCTTCTAGCTAAGGATAGATTTCTGAAGAAATTTGTCTGTTTAGGGTGCGATCGTGTCCACTACTAAATCGTTGGGAAAAGACCTGCTCACAGCTAGGCAGGTTTTTGTTTGCGTTCCGAACACTACTCGGAGGAAAAAATCAATTCATGACAGCATTGACCGTCCAGCCTCAGAACACGATTCTCGATCTCACTGATTCAAAGCTCCGTCTCAAGGATATTCTTAAAACCCTACCCCGCGAAAGCTTTCAGCGTAATAGGCGAAAAGCCTGGACGATGGTGCTGGTCAACGTTTTGATGGTGGGTTTAGGCTATTGGGCGATTCAAGCATCTCCCTGGTTTTTACTCCCTTTCGCCTGGGTGTTTACGGGCACTGCCCTCACCGGATTTTTTGTGATCGCTCACGACTGTGGGCACCGATCGTTTGCCAAGCGCAAATGGGTCAACGATCTAGTGGGTCACATTTTTATGGCACCGCTGATCTACCCGTTTCACGGCTGGCGACTTTTGCACAACACCCACCACACTCACACCAATAAGATGGATGTGGACAATGCCTGGCAGCCTTTCCGCCCCGAAGACTATGACGAGTTTGGCATCGTCAGACGCGTGGGCTATCGACATATGCGAGGTCGTTTGTGGTGGCTGGCATCGATTTTGCACTGGGGAGTTGTTCACTTCGATCTGTCGCAATATGAGCCAAAAGATCGCCCCAAAGTGAAAGTCTCGATCGCGGTTGTTGCTGTGTTTGCGGCGATCGTGTTTCCAACGCTAATTGCAACGACGGGAGTTTGGGGCTTTGTCAAATTTTGGCTGTTGCCCTGGCTAATTTATCACTTTTGGATGAGCACCTTCACCCTGGTGCACCACACGCTGCCCAACATCCACTTCTCTGAGCCAGAAGACTGGGATGAGGCGCAAGCGCAGCTATTTGGCACCGTTCACTGTGAATATCCGTTTGGGGTTGAGTTTCTCTGCCATCACATTAACGTTCACATTCCTCACCATCTCTCAACAGCGATTCCGTCTTATAATTTGCGACTCGCCCATCGCAGCTTGCAAAAGACGTGGGGCAGTTCGCTGCAAGAGCATCGCTTTTCCTGGAAGCTGATGAAGCAGATTACGGATCAGTGCCATCTATATCACCCAGAATCTGCCTATCAATCTTTTAAGGATTATCAGGGCAAGCGGTGATTGTGGGATTGGCGATCGCAGTTGACTGACTCAAAAAAGTGCGAAATCTGGCAGCAGGACTCCAGTTTCGCGCTTTTGCTTTTTGTAAATGCGGGTCGATCACAGCTATAAACGGCTTCATGATGCCATGCAGTGTACATTTATAATCTGTTATGTCTGCTACAAAAAATACTGTTTTTAGCTTCCATAGCGCGATATTAGAACGAACCAAGCCCCTACTACTTCCAAAGTTCAATATATTTACTACAATTTGTTATTCACCTCAAATCGACTGATTTAAATCACACCCTCTAGATATCCTGTCGAGCCAAGTCTGAATGAGCACTGAGACCTATCTAAATCACCCTACGTTTGGGTTGCTGTTCAGAGTGTGTTTGGTAGAAGAAAAGCGAGAGCTATTCAGCACACTCTATGCCCAGCGCCTCTTTTTTGTCGCATCAAACGATTCCGATGGCATTGAATTTGAGCCAATCAACCGCACCGAGGCTAAAGTGCTAGTCGAAAACCGTCTGCGAATGCTGCGTCGAACTGGCTTATCTAAGGAGTACGATCAGCTTCAGGTGATTCACAAACGCACGTTTTGATGATTGATGCTATTGATTTTGATCTACTAAGAGATCGAATTGTCCGATTTTGTCAGACTGTTCCCGATGGCGTTCGGGTGGTTGCAGTCACTAAGCAAGTTTCGGTTGAGGCGATGCGGGTTGCTTACGCCTCTGGTCTGCGTGATTTTGGTGAAAATCGCATTCAAGATGCTGAGATTAAACAAGCTCAACTCGCCGATCTTCCTGATATCACCTGGCACCTGATCGGTCATCTGCAAGCTAATAAGGCAAAAAAAGCCCTAGAGCAATTTCAGTGGATTCATTCAGTCGATAGTCTCAAACTGGCGCAGCGACTCAATCAACTTGCGGCCGATCGCCCCCAAAAGCCTCAAATCTGTCTGCAAGTTAAACTGCTCCCCGACCCCAATAAGTTTGGCTGGACGGAACCAGAGTTATGGGCTGACCTGCCTCAACTGGGCGATTGTGAGCATTTGCAGATTCGAGGATTGATGACGATCGCGCCTCTAGGTCTGAGCGCTACAGAAATTTTTGATCTTTTTGTGCGAACTCGCGAACTTGCGGTTAAAATTCAACAACAAAATGTACGGAGACTCTACCTAGATCAACTCTCAATGGGCATGTCCGAAGATTATTTATTGGCAGTCCAAGCGGGAGCCACTATAATTCGACCCGGACGGATATTATTCGGGGATTTGAAAGTCAAGCCTGACGAGTGAGAGGTCTAGCCCCTCAGCCCCTTTTAGGCTAAGATTTCGATTCGGTGTTCCCACATCTGAGGAAAACTGTCTACCTACTTTAAAGGGCAAATAACTGAATAGAGCGGAAATGTAGTAAGTAACATCGCGAGTAAATGCGGTTAGATAGGTAGTAACAAACACTTCTGTATCGGTAACTAACTGACGATAGTCGTTGGCTTACAAACTACCTACTATCAACCGAAGTGTTTTCAGTTATGGGTTACAGAGGCTTTCTGAACTTTTTCTAAAAAAAGTGTTGGATGTGATGAAAAGTGATATCTTAATTACCCATCATGGCTAATTTCGATTGAACTTTTAGCGAAAAAAGCGACAGACTTGAGGTTTCAAGCTAGTTCAAAAAGTTCAGACAAACTTAATTTATCGTCCTGCATTTTTCAAGACAATGTTGAATTACAACTTTGACTTCTGCAATGTTGAAACTAGCCTTGATTGTGTTAGTCAGGCACGAGCAAGGTGTCGCTTTAGAACCCCGTTTTATCGTTAGCCTCTCAGCGATCGCTGGCGGCTTTATGAGCAGTAATCACCTGCAATCCAGTTCGATATCTATTTTATGGAGAGGCGATATACAAGGGTTTGCGGTGCATCTAGGGCGATCGGGTGTAAAAAATAGCGATTGACTGGTTCAATTTTTAAACCACCCGATACAATAGCGTCTGAGATTGAAAGAAAAAATTATGGGGCTTTCAATTTCGCGAACTAGATGTATACTGTTTATTCATAAATTCTAAACAGTAATTGTGATAAGCTTCCTGAGTCGCAAATCGAAACCTTAATTCTTAAATTAAGCGCAAAGATATTGGCTCGAAGTTTTATTTCCCTCGTTTAACTAAAAACTGAGTTTAGCTACATTGGCTACTCTCTGATCAAAACTGCTTTGCCAGTACACCCAATTGAAGTCGTGATGGAGCTTGAATCGTGAATATCTTCAGTAAACTACGGGATTTTGTGGGCTTGAACGAACAAGTGGACTACGAATACGAGTATGACGAAATGGATGGACAAGAGTATCAAACTCTTTATCAAGAAGAGAATCCGGCTCCTGCCCCGATCGCCGATGAAGAAAGCCGTGCTCGTCGTCAACGGTTCCGCGATCGCGCCGCCATTACTCCCGAAACAACCCCTATTGCAACAGGTGTGAGCAACAACAGCATGAACAACGTCATTGGAATGCCCGGAGCCGCCAACGGTATCTCAGAAGTTGTGGTGATGGAACCCCGCACCTTTGAAGAAATGCCCCAAGCGATTCAAGCTTTACGCGAACGCAAATCAGTTGTGTTGAATCTGACGATCATGGACCCTGATCAAGCGCAAAGAGCGGTTGATTTTGTGGCAGGTGGCACCTACGCGATCGATGGTCATCAAGAGCGCATCGGCGAAAGCATCTTCCTCTTCACGCCTAGCTGTGTTCAGGTCAGCACTCAAACGGGTGTGATTCATGAAGTGCCTCAACCTCAGCCTGCACGCCCCGCACGTCCCGCAGCCCCAACTCCTGCATGGGCAGCCGAGCCAGTCAGAGCGGCTCAATAATTGGGTGCAGGGATCATTAACTTTGGGGACTGATTTGTCTACTAAATTTGGAATGATTGGCGGCGGGATGATGGGGGAAGCTCTGTTGTCCCGTCTTGTCGTTGAGCAGGTTTATTTGCCCGATGACATGGTGGTGAGTGAGCCACAGGTCAAGCGGCAGGAGTTTCTGGCGCAGCAGTATGGTGTGCAGGTCACAGGTGAAAATCGTTTGGCTGCAAACGCGATCGAGGTACTCTTTCTAGCCATCAAACCCCAAGTCTTTGAGCAAGTTGCGGTTAGTTTATCGGCACACGATCGCCATCCAGCAACCTTAGTGATCTCAATTCTGGCAGGAACACCTCTCAAGACTTTAGAATCGGCATTTCCAGGACAGCCAGTGATTCGGGCGATGCCAAACACTCCAGCAGCCGTTGGAGCAGGAATCACGGCGATCGCCGCAGGTCAACACGCTCAAGCTCACCATTTAGAACTTGCCCGACGCATCTTAGAAACCGTTGGCGAAGTGGTAGAAGTGCCAGAGTCGATGATGGACGCTGTGACCGGACTTTCTGGATCGGGCCCTGGCTATGTGGCGTTAATGATTGAAGCGTTAGCAGATGGCGGGGTCGCGGCTGGACTGCCGAGAGCGATCGCGATGAAGCTTGCCCTGCAAACCGTGCGCGGAACGGCTCAACTGTTGCAAGAAGAAGGCATTCACCCTGGCGAACTCAAAGATCGCGTCACCAGTCCAGGGGGGACAACGATCGCGGGGATCGCTGCGTTAGAAAAGTCTGGCTTTCGATCGGCAGTGATTGAAGCCGTGAGAGCGGCGTGGATGCGATCAAAAGAATTGGGACAGAAATCCTGAAGATCTAGACATCAAACAGGTCGATCGGTAAATGTCCAAAAGTCTCGTTGATGTCGTCGTCGTAAGCAGACTGACAAGAAATCAACACGCCTCGATGCTTGCCTGTGTAAGGTTCTGCGTGGCAGCGTCCCGTTTTGGGATTGTATTTGATATAGACAACGCCATCTGTAATGGGCACAGCCTCTGGTCTTTCGTCGCGGCCTAATGCCGCTAAATAACGGTGAAGTGCTTGTTGTCCTTGCGCTATGCTATCGGTGCAAATTCCAAAAATTTGAAAGTCGGATCGATCGACGACTAAAATTAAGGCTTCTCGCACGATCGCATACTCCAAGTCAGGGCTAGAAGGTTCACGATCGAGACAGATAAATTGTCTGAGAAGTTCTTGTGCTTCTTGTGCAGTCAGATTGGTGGAAGCTTGAAAAGACATCGGTGATTAGAGATGAAGGTCGCGAGAAAGAGTCTATCGTGGTTTGAGTCTAGTTTGAAAAGGTCGGAGAAAGTGTTGTAGTTTGAGGTGCAGTAGTCTAACCAAGATTTATCGTGCCACGAATCTTTGACAACATTGAACTGAAGTTGTTGCCCATTTTGCAGGAAACTCTTAAAACTGCAAAACGAGCGGATTTCTGTGTTGGCTACTTTAATTTACGGGGCTGGCGACCACTCGATTGCCTAAAATAATCTGCACTTCTTCACCAGTAGGAAGAGAGCTAGGGTACGGGCGAAGTAATTTGTGCAGGAAGTCTAATATCGCACCTGTCAATGGGCACGGCAGTGCCATGCCCTTACGATTCTTAGGAAATGAGCAACTTAATTAACGTGATTTTCCGTTGTGGTTTCCATTGCTATTCCCGTTAGCTGATGACTGCAAAACCCGTTCTGCTAATTTATCGGGCACTTCTTGCAGATGATCATCTTCCCAATGAAAATAGCCTACGCCCATCGTTAACGATCGTAGCTCCACAATTAGATCGTGCATTTCAGCCTGGGGCAAAAGCGCTAACACTTCATCCCAGCCGTGCCAATCGGCTTTAGCGTCATAGCCCAAAATCTGACCCCGCCGACCACTTACCAGCCGCAGCACTTTTGAGGTGAAATCAGTCGGGATGGAAAGCGTGATTCGCACGATCGGTTCTAACAGCACAGGTTCGCACTTAACCAACCCGTCTTGCATTGCCAATCGCGCTGCTTGTTTAAACGCTTGCTCAGAGCTATCAACGCTGTGATAGGAGCCATTGGTCAAAGTCACCGCCACATCGACCACCGGGAAGCCGAGGGGTCCATGTGCTAGATATTCTCGAACGCCCGTTTCAACGCCCGGAATATATTGCCGGGGAACCACACCCCCGACGATCGTCTCAGCAAACTGAAAGCCTTCGCCGCGAGTCATCGGCTGAATGTCGAGATAGACATCGCCGAACTGTCCGTGCCCGCCCGTTTGGTGCTTATAGCGTCCGTGAGAGGTTGCCTTTTTGCGAATGGTTTCTTTATAGGGCACCTGGGGCTGATGAGTAGACATCGGCAAATTATATTTGCGCCGTAAGCGATCGAGGGCAACTTGCAGATGAATATCGCCCTGACCTGAGAGAATGATTTCGTGAGTGTCGCCGTGCTGATGCCAGTGCAGCGAACAATCTTCCTCTAACAATTTGGCAAGGGCACCTGTGAGTTTTACCTCGTCATTGCGGTTTTCGGCATTGATTGCCAGCGCGTAAACAGGTTCCATTTGCTCGGCTCTGGGCAATTCAGCGGCGTTTTGAGCTTCTAGACTGGTGAGCGTGTCGCCCGTCTTGATGCCCTCCATACGTCCGAGTGCCACGATTTCACCTGCCTGAGCCGTTTGCAAACTCTGCTGTTGTTGACCACACAGACGATAGAGTCCGCCGACCCGAACCCCATTCAGCACTGCGCCATCGTGGATTGTGCCTTGCCAAACCCGCACGAGTGAAAGCTTTCCGCCTTGAGGCGTATAGTAGGTTTTGAGCACTTGGGCGATCGGAGCACTGTCATTGAGAACAATTCCGCGCCGCTCTGCGGTAGTTTCAGGGTCGGGCGCTTCTCGCAATAAAGCTTCTAACAAAGGACGAACGCCAAAATCTCGATCAGCGCATCCCACAAACACAGGCACAATTAAATCCGCGCCCAGTTCCATCTTCAAGTCTTGAATGATTTCTTCGTGAGGCGGATTGATTTCTTCAAGCAGTTCTTCTAGTAGGTGATCATCGAAATCGGCTAGGGTTTCTAACATCTCTGATCGGGCAATTTGCTCTCGCGCTTTCAGCTCTTCAGGAAATGGCACCAGATCGGCAGGCGCACCCGGATGATAATGGTAGGCTTGCTCAGTGACTAAATCAATAAATCCTGTCAGGCTTTCGCCTTGCCCGATCGGATATTGATGCGGCACTAACGGACGGCTAGAAATTGATTTCAGCGCTTTTAACACTTGCATGAAATCGATATCGGCGCGATCCATTTTGTTGATGAACACGAGATGGGGAATCTCCCAATCATCCAAAAACTTGAACAGCGGGGCAAGATTGAGGACGCGATCGACGATCGGTTCACACACAATCACAACCGCATCCACACCAATCAGCGCGTTGTAGGTTTCTTGAGCAAACTCGATCGAGCCAGGGCAATCAAGAATCGAAAAACGAACGCCGCCATATTCAAAACTGGCGGCGTTAACTTCAATGCTCATCTGGCGATCGCGGGCTTCTAGGGCACTGTCGCCAACGGTGTTTTTATCAAGCACAGTGCCTTTGCGAGACGTGGTTTTAGTCACCCACAATAAGCTTTCTAATAGCGTTGTTTTTCCACTTAAGTAGGGCCCTACGATCGCAATGCTTCGAGAACCCGATGATAGTCTATCGCTCATAACATTCCTCCTGATCAAGAGTAATAGATGATGAACTGCCAATTAAAATCAGCAGGGTTTGAGCGATTGATTGGCGAAATCTCTCGTTATCCGAATTGGATTAAGGAGTTGTAGAGGTTCACGTTATTAAGCTTAGAAGAAGACTATCCTTATTCCCCGGATCGGTCAGCCAGTAATTTTCGCAAACCCTTTGTGAGGGTCAATCAACCTTCAGCTTTGTTGAGTGAGAACTGATAGATTTGAATTATCCAATCGCGAACTTGAACTTAATCAAAACATCCTTTTTTCTTAAGAAAGTGGCTCGTGAATTGCAGCGATCGCAGCTTCCTTTCTTGAATCTAGGCATCAACAACAGTGAGGGCGAATAGCATTCGCCCTCACCAAATCTAACTAAACCTTAAAGCTTTCTCGCTCGGAAACAGAGTGATTGGCTTTGCCATTTTTGCCATTGTGATGAGTATGACCATTGTTGTTGCGAGGTTGAATGACTCCATAGCCGCCGTGATTGCGATCGTAAATCACGTTAATCTCGTTGGTTTCAGCATTGCGAAACATATAGAAATCATGATCGACAAGTTCTAACTGCTCCATTGCTTCTTCAACCGTCATGGGTGGCATCGCAAAATACTTGGTTCGCACCACCGTGGGGGGAAGTTCGGGAGTGCGATCGAGTGCCAACGTCACGACAGGCTGCTGGTCGCTGAGACTCTCCTCAGCTTTGAGGGTTTCGTGACGTTTGTCAAAGCGCTTCTCTTTATATTTGCGGAGTTGTCGAGCAATCTTGTCAGCTACAAGGTCAATGCTGGCGTAGAGGCTTTCGCTCCCTTCTTCGGCACGAACGATCGTACCGTTGGCATAAATCGTGACTTCAGCAATTTGTTGGGGGTTGATTCGAGGGTTGCGGGCGACTGACAAATGCACATCTACCTCGGTTGTAAGCGTTTGAAAGTGGTTGACTGCCTTCTCAATTTTTTGGTCGACATACTCACGAATCGCATCAGTAATCTCGATGTTTTTGCCATGAATGACAAGCTTCATAAAAGCGA
This sequence comes from Phormidesmis priestleyi ULC007, assembly GCF_001895925.1. Classification (GTDB taxonomy): domain Bacteria; phylum Cyanobacteriota; class Cyanobacteriia; order Leptolyngbyales; family Leptolyngbyaceae; genus Phormidesmis_A; species Phormidesmis_A priestleyi_A. The sequence continues at coordinate 77,294 of NZ_MPPI01000004.1, forward strand.
CTCCCCTGAAGTTTTGGGTGTTGTGTTTACCCTAACACTTTGTATCTTGGCAAACAGACCTCCTTCAAAATGTTTTGCATCCCTTGATAATTCTTGACTAAATCTGATGGGATTCCTACTAAAGTTAACGTGATTTCCACTTGATTTTTACTGCTTTTTGTTGCACACTAGAAAGCGGCTCAAAAACGTAAGAGTTCACCCGATTGGATTGATACCTTTGATCGCCTTTTGTGGATTTTTTTGCGCCCGTTAACTCTGCTTCTACTCGCTGCTGTCTGCTAGAAACTAAAGGCTTAGTGCCTTACTTAGAAGCCTGGGCCTGGCAACAATGTTTGGTGAGCGATCGTAAACTCAACCCTAAGCTAGATGACGTTCTCATTCTGTTAGAACATCCGCCTGTTTACACATTAGGACAGGGTGCAACTACAGAATTTCTTAAGTTTAATTTGGCTCAAACTGAGTATGAACTACATCGCATTGAGCGGGGTGGTGAAGTGACTTATCACTGTCCGGGGCAGTTGGTTGGCTACCCGATTTTGAACTTGCAGCACTACCGCAAAGATTTGCACTGGTATTTACGGCAATTAGAAGAAGTGATTATTCGAGTGCTTGCCGTTTATAGATTAGAGGGAACGCGCATTTCGGGGTTAACAGGTGTTTGGGTGGCTGGGCGAAAAGTGGCGGCGATCGGCATCAAGGTCAGCCGTTGGATCACTATGCACGGCTTTGCGCTGAATGTCTGCCCTGATTTAGAGGGGTTCGATCGCATTGTTCCCTGTGGCATTCCTGATAAGCCTGTGGGCAGTTTGGCGCAATTTGTCCCTGATATTACGATCGAGCAAGTGCGCCAAGAAGTCGCGATCGCATTCGCAGAAGTGTTTGGCGTGAAGCTAGTCCCTACTCAAACAGGTGGACTATAAACATTGTTCTACTCGGTTTGAACTAGCTTTGCAGAGTAGATGTGCCACGATCGCTCGTCTGAGGCTCCATCTACGAGCGATCGTCGCAAAACATAAGTTCCTTTAAAGTGTTGAACAGTTCGATTTTGAATCGTTGCCGTTAGCGTCACCGGAACCGTGACATATTGCGAACCTGCTGCACCTTCTACTTGACTCGGTTCGCCAATCTTGACTTGAGTAGATGCCGTTTCTGCAAAGCCATTTTTGAACGTTTCAAAGGTTTGATGGCTGGCTGATCCGTTGTCTTGCCAGGTGCGGTAGGCTTGCTCATAGTCCCGGCGATCAATGGCATCGTAATAACGCTGAATGACCACAGCAGCATCCTCAGATTCAGAACTGTTGGCTTGAGGTGAAGCCTTTAACAAGGGAGTCGGAGCCGTATTGGTTTGCCGATTAGGTGATGCGTTGGCTTGGGGTGAAGTCGTTAAAGAGGGAGTCGGAACCGGGCTGGTTTGTAGGTTAGGTGATGCACGACTGTCTCGAAGTTCTGAATTCTGAATCGAGCTACAGCCTGACATCCAGCCAAGCACCAAAACGCTGATAATAAGAAAGTGAGGGTTCTTCATTGGAGGGTTTTTATTGAGAAAACTTTCTCGTCGATCGAGCCGATTGTTTTGTATTCGTAGATTTCAAAAATAGTACTTTCATCTACTCTATTAGACACATGTCTCAGACAGTCAGTTCCGCACTAAAAAATACAATTGATTGAGTCTCCTTCTACAGAAACACGGTCACTATATCCTTAGAAATAGAGTGTTCAGTTTCCAAATGAGTTAATAGCTCAATGATCAGTAAGGTTACAATTTTGGAAACGCAGTAAAATTTTGATTTAAGAAAAAATACAATGCTGAAGTTTGATGAATTATTTGCTGAAGGTTTGACTACATAATCGAAGCAGGTATGCTATTGGTGAGACACTACGCAAATTCATGCTTGATCTGACAAAACTCGCGCAGCAGATGCAGGGCATTAGCCAACATCTTACCGTCGAAGCAGTGGCAACTCGGCAGCGATTAGAACGCGCCCAGTTTTTGATTGAGCAAGCTCGATCGCACCAAGACGAATTAGTCGAACTTCAAGAAACTTGGCGCGATCGGATGATCTTCACGGCTGCCACTCCGATCGAGCCTCTTGATACTTACCTCGATATCAGCGCGGCCCCGGTGGCGCACACGGCGATCGCCACAGATGGCTCTCAAATTGCCCCCAGTCACCACGAGATCGCCTACTGCTATCTAATCAATGTCGGGCGAATTGTCTTGCACTACGGTCAAAGCAAACTGCCGCTTTTAGACAGCCTTCCCGAAGTGTTTTATCGCCCTGAAGATCTCTATGTCTCTCGTCAGTGGGGCATTCGCACCGAGGAATGGATGGGCTATCGCCGCACCGCTTCCGAGACGACGATGTTAGCAGAGCTTGCCAGTGCGCTCAATGACGAAGGGAGACGGCTGCAAATGCGCCAACAGGGAAGCCTTTCAACTCAACCCTCCTTCATTGCTCATCCATCAGTGGCGATGGTCGATGGCTCTTTAATTCACTGGTTTTTAGAGCCGATGCCTCACGAAGCGAGAGATATGATTCTCACACCTATTCTCAAAGCATGGGATCAGTTACGATCGCTCCGCGTCCCTTTAGTGGGGTATATCAGCGCGTCTCGCAGTGGCGAAGCATTGAATTTTTTACGACTGCAAACCTGTCCTTATCTGGCTCCTGACTGTGGCACTCACTGCGCCGGAAAAACGGAACGTCCGCCTTGCCAAGTTCTCGATCCGCTCAAAGACACCGCCCTCTGGGCAAAGCTTTTAGAACCCGGACAGCGCAGCCCACTCTGGCGCAGTTCTGCCAAAATATTAGATTTGTATGGTGAACACACGATCCACTTTTGCTATGTGAATGTCGGCAGCGAGATCGCTCGTGTTGAAGTTCCCGCTTGGGTCGCGCATGATAAACAACTCTTAGATTCAGCTTTAAGTCTGACGCTGGCACAAGTTCAGAAAGGGTATGGCTATCCAGTCGCGTTGGCAGAGGCACATAATCAGGCAGTGGTGCGAGGGGGCGATCGTTCTCGTTTCTTTGCATTACTAGAACAACAAATGATCCGGGCAGGTTTACGAAATGTGGGCACATCTTATAAAGAAACTCGCAAACGCGGCAGTATTGCCTGAGTATCTTGGATTAAAGGAAGAAGCAAGATATTGGGCAGGTGAAATTAGGGAGCAGTGGTGAGGTTAATCGATCGTCATCCAACAATGTCACTACAAGCTTGAGCATTGCCTGCTGGTGGCGATACACTTCCACTTGTTGCAACTGCCAATTGAGAATCCAGTATTCTTGTACACCTCTGGAACCATAGAGCTTTAGTTTGGCTTCTCTGTCACGTTGTTCATGTGCTAACCCCGGAGACAAAACCTCGATCGCTAAACAGTCTAGATTCTCAATGGTAGTCAGATTCATAGCAAAAATTCAATGGCTCTCAAGGACAAGTAAATGATGGCCCTGCGATCGTCAGTCTTACGAATCTTCTTCACTCTGGCGTACTATACGGAGATAGATCTGTCTAAATTGAGTCCATTCTCTTTCTGAGACTGTTGCATTTGCGGCTCACCTGTACGGACAAAACTTTACTATTGCCATTCATACTTACGTTTATGTCGCTCCGTCGAACCCTACTGCCTGCTCTATCTGCTTTGATTTTGGCTCCCAATTTTGCTTTGGCTGAAACGGTTCCAAATTCCGTTGCCAATCTGCTGCCTAGTGATACGGCTGGCGTGTTGTTGATCAATACTGAAGCAAAAACGTGGGAAGAGCTCAGTCGCTTCGGATTATTTCCCGCCGATTTTTCCTTTCCTGGCAGCTTCTATCCAATTCAGGCGGGGCTTAACTTTTCCACAGATATTCAGCCCTGGCTGGGAAATCAGGTCGCGATCGCGTTTCTCCCCCTCAAATCGCATCCCGATCGTTCGCTCACCATTGCCTCAGTCAAAGACACTACGCTGATTCCAAAGTTTTTAGAGCGACTGAAAGCAGCCCGAAAAGAAGCCGCGATCGAGCATAACTATAAAGGCATTACGATTCTAGAATGGCAGCCCAAAAAGCCAACCGTTACTCCCTGCGAAAAAGAGTCTGAACAGAAGCCTTGTTCTGAAGCACTTCGTCAACCGTTCGTGCTGGGTGATATCAGTCGGTCTTTCTCGACTGCCGCAAAGCCCGATGCTCTGACAGTGCCGCTGCCTCATTTGCCCACTCCAGAGAAGAATGCAGGCATCGAATCGCCATTTGCGCCCAAAGGTTTGGCGATCGCGATTCTTCCAGGCTATGTCGTGACAGCGTTTACCGTCGAGCCAATTCAACAACTGATTGATGCTCAGGGGTTGGGCAAACTGGCCGATAATCCATTGTTTCAGCGCACGATCCGGCAACCACAATTTCAGCGATCGTTTTCTGGTGAATCTGCACAACCGCTGATCACAGGTTACGGTGATTATGCTCAAATTCTGACCGCCGCCACCACATTTAATCAAGCTCAAATCAATGCTCTGCCGCCTGGGTTTCCCATTCCTCCCAAACTTGACCCCGAAAAGCTTGATGTTTTGGGGCGCTATTACGATGTGATGGATGGCTTTGTGTGGGCGCAGCCTGACGGGCTGCATATGCAAGTTGGCATCCACTTCAAGCAAGCGGTTCCACAGTCATTGCTCAACTCCATGACAACGCGCAATCAAATTTTAGACCGACTGCCAGAGGTGAACTATGTCGCTTCTAATGGTCAGAATTTAGCGCTGTTTTGGCAAGTTTTCACCACAGGGTTAGAGTCCGATCCTTCGACTAAGAAAGGATTAGATCAGTTTCGTCAATTTAGTCAGCGCTTAGTTGGACTCGACGATCGCGACATCTTCCCCTGGATGAACGGCGAGATTGCAACGTTTATGTATCCGACTCGTCAAGGCTTTCTGCCAGCCACGTTTCCCAATCTAGATTTGGGGTTTGGCTTGATGATTCAAACTCGCGATCGTGCCGCCGCCGAAGCCGCTCTCAGCAAGCTCGATCGCGTGGCTCAAACTCGCATCGACAAAGATCTGGTCAACACTCGCACCATTCAAGGGCAACCCGTGACCACTTGGAACGTGCCTGCTAACGGCAAAACGGTGAGTCTTCTTTCCCATAGTTGGGTTAATAAAGATACCGTCTTGATTCTCGGTGGTGGGGGAACGATGACAGAATTTGTCCCTAAGCCACTGCGATCGCTGCCTCAATCTGCCAACTTTAAAGCAGCGATCGCTCCGTTCTCAAACGCGAACTTGGGTTATTTCTACGTCAATGGTGGAGCAGTGATGTCGCTGGTCAATCGCTCGATTATGCCCTTCTTGAGTGGAGGCAAAAAAAATCCTGGGCTTGATGCAGTTAAGGAATCTTTGGGCAGCATTCGCAGCCTTAGCGGTGCCAGTTCGGTGACTTCTGAGAAAGTGCAATCTGAAGGGTTTATGGCGTTGGCGACTACTCGCAAGACTCCTTTAACGGCGAGTCAACTCATTGAGCTAGGGCAAACCAAACTAGAAGGAGATCCAGAGGGAGCGATCGCTAACTTCACTCGCGCCATCCAACTAGACCCCAACAACGCAGAGGTTTACTATAAGCGCGGATTAGCTCGTTCTCTTACCGATGTCAGCGCTGCCATTGCCGACTACACCCAAGCACTGCGAATTGATTCTAAAAGTGTCAAGGCTTATTTGGAGCGATCGAGTGCCAGAGAGCGACTCTTTGATTATGTCGGAGCCCGTCAAGACCTTGACCAAGCCATTCAATTAGTGCCAGATGATGACGAGTTTTACCTGAAACGCTCAAAGGTTCGCATCGTGCAGGGAGACTATCAGGGCGCGATCGCTGACGCAAATCAAGCCATTCGGCTTGAGACTAACAGCAGTCAGGCTTATGGCACTCGGTGTTATGCTCGTGCCCGTGGGTTGGGCGACTTTAAAGGAGCATTAGTCGATTGCGATCAGGCGATCGCGCTAGACCCTGAATCGCTCACTAGTTTCACGAGTCGCTGTTATGTTCGGGCTAATTTAAACGACAAAAAAGCGCTAGAAGACTGCGACCTTGCTCTAGAAATTGACCCCGAATATTCAGCAATCTATGAAGATCGCGGACTTGCTTATGCAGCACTGGGCAACAAAAAGGCGGCGTTAGAAGACTTACAGAAGGCGGTTGAGATCTTTAAACAGCAAGGAGATATTGTGAGTCAGCAGCGCGTTGAGAAAGCGATCGAGAAGTTGAGCTAGTTAAAACTGAGCTAGACTCTGGCGCTTGTTTTAGCTGCTTCCATTACCTCATTATCTGGTCTGCCTCGCAGTCCAATATCGCGCACATCTTGTGCTGAAAAGCCGAGAGTTGCAATCTGCGGAGCTAGGGAGCGAGGCATATTTTCATCGACCAAAATATTCAACGCTTAAGCTCCCAGAGGCACGACTTCTGTTTGTTTCACTAAGTCGGTAGCATAGGCAAGAGCGGCTTCTACCTGTCTTTTGGTCAGTTCATATTCTTGCATTACAGCGAAATACAGCAAGACTGAGATGACTGCAAAAGCCGCGAGTCCAGCAATAATTAACGTTTGAGTCGCTTTTTCCTGAGCTTGGAACTGCCCACCCAATTCGACATAGTAACCGCTGGATAATTTAACTGATTTGACGCGATCGCGCACCTCTTTAATCACTGATCCTAAGTCTCGCCCGGATACATTTGCCGAAACCACAATCAAACGAGAGACGTTCTCTCGATTAATGGTACTCAAACCTTCACCCTAAACGACTTTGGCGACTTGGGAGGCTTAATAAAGCCAGAATTTTTGTCAGGGCATGGCACTGCCATGCCCATTACTTTCGCAAGATTATCGATCGTCTAAAGCCGTTTCAGAGCGAGAGTTAGCCCATCAGAGACAGGTAACAAACTGATCGTAACTCGTGGATCGCGATGCACTTTTTTGTTTAAAGCACGAATTGCGACTGTAGAGGCATCCTGTTTCTTAGGTTTTGCCACATTTCCAGACCAAAGCACGTTATCAATGGCAATTAAGCCACCAGGACGAACCAGTTGCAACGATCGCTCATAATAGGCATCATAATTCTCTTTGTCGGCATCAATAAAGGCAAAATCAAAGGTGTTGGCATGTCCTTCGGCTAAGAGCCGATCGAGAACATCGAGAGCCGGGGCAATGTGAAGATCGATTTTTCGATCAACCCCTGCTTTTTGCCAATAGCGGCGTGCGATCGCCGTAAATTCTTCGCTGATGTCGCAGGCAACAGTTTTGCCATCAGCCGGAAGTGCAAGCGCAACAGCTAGGGTGCTGTAGCCTGTGAAAACGCCAATTTCCAGAGTTTTCTTAGCGCCCATCAGTTGGATCAGCAGGGCCAACAATTGCCCTTCTTCTGGAGCGACTTGCATCATGCCTGCTGGAAGTTGAGCCGTTTCTTGCCGCAGTTGAGCTAAGATGTCTGGCTCTCGCAACGAGACAGATTGCGCGTAGGCATGAAGCCGATCACTCAGCCCTAAAGACTTGCTCGATCGATAAGTCTTTAGTCCTAAAAACGACAGAACTTTAAGCAGTCGTTGACGAAGACCCAATGAACGGATTTGCTGCCGAAATCCAATAGAATCGCTAACCATTTCAAGTGCCTCAACTTTTCGGTGAACCAAAACCGGGCAATACTGTCTACTGAGTCTGGTTGAGATAGGCTCATCGTCGTCTTCATGTCATGTTCTAGGGTTAGAACTGAATTAGGGAATCGTAATCTACTTTCGTCAGATTTATCAGTGAAACCTCTGAGAGCTTTATCCAATCAATATATGCATTCAGCCTATTATGAGGCAACAATCAAGAAGGCAGGCGGATTGTAAAGCAAGTTTGAAGAGAAGAAGGCTTCACAGAACCTTAAAGAAACCGTGACTCTAACCAAGTCGCAACCTTGAGCATGTGACCAGCGAGAAGTCTGCGATCGCGCACAAGGGGTCTGCTGTGTAAATCCAGTAACCGTTTCGTAGCGCAGTCGTCTCGACTGCAAGCAGGCAAGATGCCTGCCCTACGGTTATTGAAGGGTAACTAATATCCTCCTAGTCTGCCTCTGCGTTTAGTCTCACGTTCAGCAAATCGAAAGAGGGTTAGCCCCAGCCCAAAATAAATGCCTCCATTGAGCCAAGCCAAACCCAACTGAGGCAGATTGAGGGGCTGTTGCCGTGCCATCACATCTCGCAAAAGTCCCGCTCCGGTAGTCATCGGCAGCAGCAATCCCAACACTTTTGACGAACCTGTCCAAGTTTCAGTCGGCACGGTTAGCAAAAATAGCAACGCAAACTGAAAGATCCCTAATAGCTGCTGGATGCGTTTTAGCAATAGCGCTAGAGACCCGATCGCGAATGACAATCCGTATGCGCCCAATATCACAGCGATTAATGGCAAAATCAACGTTGGAGGAAACGATAACCAACGCCCCGTGAGCGACATAATGATCAGCAAAATTGTGGTGATCAAAATAAACTGAATCATCAAGTTTGCGATCGCGCGGGTCAAAAAGACGCGAGGTGCCCCAAAGGGCGAAATAAATAGCTGCTCCAACGTTCCGGTTTGCGCCTCGTTTTGCAGCGTTCCGGCAATGTCAAATAGCACGAATGTGACGAGCGTCCACAGCATATAGCCGACGATAATCGAGTCGAGGCGATCGCCCAATTTAATGCTTGGCCCTGCGACATAGGTGGCACCGAGGAACAAGCCATAAAACAGCGCACTGATGATAAAAATGCCCCCGATCGCTTCGGCTGGGTAGCGAATAAACTGAATCCAACTGCGCTTGACTTCTGCTAAAAATAATTTCAACACGGTGACTCTGATTGATTTTGAATGAGCTGTAAAAAGACTTCGGTCAGGTTGGCTTGCTCTTTTTCGACGCGGATTAGGGGCAGCGGTTGGAGAATGTGCAAAACTTCGTACAAGATTTCTGTCTCTCGGATTAGGATCGTTTTTTCGTTGACGATCGCGCCCAAATTCTGAATTTTGCTGACGCGATCGCGATCGATTTCTTGCTCTAATTCCACGACATAAGCGCTGCCAGAAAATCGTCGAATTAGCTCCTCAGTGGATTCTTCAGCAACGATCGCGCCTTGGTTAATAATGGCAACGCGATCGGAGAGTTCTTCTGCAATATCTAATTGATGAGTCGTTAGTAGAATGGCTCGTCCTTCGCTGGCAATTTCTCGAATCAGACGTTTTACTGTTTGAGTGGCTTCGACATCTAACCCCAAAGTCGGCTCATCTAAGAGCAATAACTGAGGCTCGTGAATCAGGGCAACGGCGATCGCAAGTTTTTGCTGCATTCCTCGCGATAAAGTCTGGACAGGCGCTCTACGTTTGTGAGATAGCTCAAATCGCTCTAAGAGATCTCGTCCGCGTTGCCGTGCCACTTTCTGGCTCAAGCCTCGCAATACACCGAAGTATTCTAAATTCTCGATCGGAGTCAATCGCCAATAGAGATTACGGTTGCCTTCTAAGACGGCTCCCAGCGATCGCAGCGCCTGAGCCTCTCGGTGAGGATTGAGTCCATTAATTTTCACCTCACCCCGATCGGGCAAGATTAACCCCGCAATCATCTTGATTGTGGTTGTTTTTCCGGCTCCGTTAGGCCCTAAAAATGCCAGCACTTCTTGCTGGGCGATTGCAAATGAGACATCTCGCACTGCTGTGGTTAGATGCTTGCGGGACGATCGATAAGTTTTTTGGAGGTGTTGAACCTCAAGTACTTGCATGAATCTGAGGGGGATAAGTGAGTCAGGTGAACCGTGAGGGAAGCGATCGTCACAACAAGCGAAAAAGTTCTCTCATTGCTGAACTATTCCTCATAATGACAGAGACAAAATCACCATCTAAGGGGAAACACTCACTTGAGTTTGTGTAGTATATTAAAAATTGTAACAGGACAGGTGTAGTAGTCCACAAAAGTGCTGATCAAAGCACTGCTTAAATTTAACGGATGGCTGATTGCTAATCGACATCCACTCTCTTGAGGAGCACTCTCGTGAAAACATCTTTGCAACTTCAATCTACGACGAGCGAATCTTTAATTGCCGCGTTCTTTCGACAGTCAGCGGGTGAATGGCGTTCTGAACGGCGCTATTACACCTTGCCCGACGGCGAACCCAAAGAGATGGTTAGCCTGGTCAAGATTCGCTTTTTAGAGCCGGGATGTCTGGAACTTCGAGAGCTTGCTCGACTTCACAAGTTATCTGACGAAGCCGTCCTGACCTGCGGAGCCGCTGTAACTTGGGATAGTGAAAACTCGGTTTCGGGTAAGAAAGAGTCAAAAGGCTCGACGCTGTTTGGCGTGTTAGGAACGACTTTATATCGCGATCGCGGGTTTGCCACCCCAAAACCCGTGACGGCTGAGTTTTATTTCACCAACCCTGAAACGCTGTGTCTCAAAACGGAATATAGAGACTCGGTGTTTGAAGAAGAGTTAAAGCTGGTTGGCACCAAATATCGCACTCGTCAAACTATTATTTCTCGTGCAGGTGAACAGCAGATGATTGGTCAATATTTAGAAAAGCGCATTTGTTAATCTAATAACTAGCCTGACACTTTTTAACCGATCGCCCAGACAAAAATGTCTGGGCGTTTTGATGTCTAAATTTAGTCGATACCCCACTAGCCCGATCGCTTGTACTATGAATCACAGGCTTTAGATCAGGAGAAGTTTCATAGACTTTTCTCACGCTGTTGAGTAAGAACAAAATTACGCAAAAGACCCGTTAGAGAGTAAAGCCTATCAGGATTCCCTAACAATTTTAAGAAACTTAGGTTGCTCTACAGAAAACCTAAAAATGTTACAAAACTTTACAATATTCACTCTTTTCCCCAGCTATTCCACATTCATTCCACAGATGTTTAAAGCCTTTTCCCCAGCTTTTCCACACCCTTGTAAAAGTTATCCACAGGAGATCGGCTTCTGATCGGCTTGATCGGTTCACCTGTGGATAACTCGATCGCTCCTGTCAACTTCTGCGAAAAATCGAGTTATTTATGAAGCTATGTAACAAAAAAGAGCCTGAAAGCCTGATTCCATCGTTGATAGTTTTTTACTCTTAACTGGTTCTTTAACTTCCTTAACGTTGTAATTTTGAGGACGATCGCGCAAGATATAGCGACTGACCTGAAGCACTCAGACCTTCATCAAACTCACCCCCTACAAAAGATAGAACGGTAGGAGAGAGGCTTGAGAGGCGCAAGTTTCTGCTACGCAGATTTGTTCTTGAAGAGCAGGTTTTCCCATTCATTCCCGTCACTCATTCACAAAGAGGTTTGTCATGGATAGCAACATCAGCATTTTGGTCGAAATTCCTGAATCTCTACACCAATCGTTTATGACATTCATTGAGGCGCGACCCGATTGGGATCAAGACCGTGTGTTTTCGGCAGCGCTCTCGTTGTTTTTGCTGCAAAACCGGACGACTAACGATCGTCAAACTGCCCGCATCTATCTTGACTCTCTTTTTAAGCGCACCGTCGAGCCAGTTTAGTTTCCGACCGAATCCCTACCACCCTGTCACTGCGATCGCTGGGCTATGACCTACCAAATTTCTGCAACCAAACTCCAGGCTTATAATCGATGCCCTTATGCTTATTATTTGCGCTATGAGAGACGGCTAAGTTCTAACGAATTTTTTGGCTCTGCGGCGCTAGGGTCTGCACTGCATCAAGCTCTTGCAAAATTTCATCGAGATTGGCACTACAACGACCCGATTCCAGACCTGCGCTGGGTCTATCGATGCTGGGATGATAACTCCGCTGGGTTAACCACCAATCAGATTCTAGAAGGCAAAGACATTCTAGAGGGCTATTATCAAAAGTTTGTCGCCGGAGAATCGTCGCTACGGCAACCGTTGGCAGTCGAAGGAAAGATTCACGCTTATTTGCAAGTCGAAAATCTAGAATTTTGCATCACGGGACGCTATGACAGAATCGACTACTTAAGTGACGGCTTAGAGCTAATTGACTATAAGTCGAGCCGAGAGTTTAAAGTGCCCGAACCCCATGAAATGGATCTGCAAATCGGGCTATATTACCTAGCGCTAGAGCAGACCTATCAAAAAAGCCTGAAGTACCTGAGTCTGCTGTTTTTGCGAACGGGAGAAATGGTTCGCTTCCGCGCCACCCGCAAGCACAAAAAGCAGGTGCAGAAGGTGATTTCCGAGTTAGCAGTGCGTCTACGCGAAGATCACACCTGGGAGCCAACCCCCGGCAAACAGTGCGATCGCTGCGCCTATGCTCGATATTGCCCGGCTGTCACCCCTGAGCCAACGCCCCTACCCGCGTCTCTAGGTGCCTCCCCCGAATTGCAGCTTGCCTTGAGCTTGAACTAGTTCGTCAATTTGCCCAGGAGGGTCTCTGAATGCAACCGATGAGATCGATTTATAACGCTTTTTAACGTCAGTTCGCTTCGTTCTTCAGCGCTTCAGCCCCCTAAATCCCCATTCTGGGGGACTTCAAGCCCAGAATTGAGGTTCAAAGTCCCCCAATTTTGGGGGATTTAGGGGGCACCCCGGATCGGCAACCGTAGCGAAAAGCTTCATCGAATTCACGTCTTTCTAACTCTTTGCCAAATAGCGTAAGACGCGCTCCTCGACGCGCTTGCCGTTAGGGAACTCAATTCCTAGCACTGGGTTAGGAATCTGAGACATGGGCATTTGCAGCACGTAGGTATAGCCCTTATTTTTGAACTCAAAATAGCGCATTTGACGAGGGTTATAATTCGTGGCTTCCAGGTTTAGAACGCGGTTGTGATGGTGACGATCGCGACTTCGATAATAACGGGGCTGAGTGTGATGATTTGGGTCTGAACAAATGTAAACCAAAAAACTTTTGGTTTCGGCGTAGGTCATAATGCCCCCAGTACCACGACAAGTTCGGTCTTCCTTCAACTCTTTAAGCGAACCTACTTTTAACGGTTCGCTTTTTTCTTTGAGATTCTTTGGGGTCGAGACTTGCTGGGTGATTTCTGGCTGAAAAGCAAACGACACGGGACTTTGGTTTGCATATAAAGCCGTCAACGTGCTGATGGCGATCGCGCCCACCATGCCCAGCCGCTTGTTTTGATCAAAATTCATTGTCGCCTCCTCTTAAAACTCACCCCTTTATATAGTGACAATCTCTATCAAAAGTGCAAACAAATCAACTCCCTAACTTGACATAAATTTGGTAGCCGATAGATTCAGTCGCTTGAGAAGCGATTACCAGTTCGTAGCTGCCCGTTTTGTTAATTTTCGTTGACCACGACTGACCAGAAGAATTTTGCAGTAACGGCGGTGCCTCTGGAAACGGGAATATGGATAATTGAGTCGCACGATCGGGCGCTTTGAGCGCAACTTGCAGAGTCTGACCCTGATTGACCCGCACGACGTAAACCTTTCCCTGTCCCGGCTTTAAGGTGTCTTGGTCGTTAAAGGGTTGGGTGCTGATTCGCTTCAAGGCAGATTTGTCGCGAAAGGCACTCACTTGATCATGAGCGATCGCATACCAAACCTGTCCAAACTTGCGCGGGTTTAGCGGCTGACGCTGCTGTGGGAATAAGTAGCTAAATCGGGCATCGGTTAGGGTTGAGAGCGATCGACCACTCACTTTTAATTGGTTGACTTCGGTTAACCAGCCGTTATAACTGGCGCGATTGTAGCGACCCAGGTTGCTTCGAGCTTCTTGACTCAGGGTTTCCAGCTTTTTTAAGACTGTCTTAGCTAAGGCGTTCCATTCCGCCCGAAACTGATTAGCTTTAGGGTCTGTGTCTAAGCTGCGGTTTTGCAACTGAGGGTGCTGGGCGTAAAACAACTCATCCACTAAATCAGTGAACACGTTAAACGAGATGCCTAATCTTTTGCGATCGTCGCGCAAGGATTCCTGAGTTTTCTGCTCATCTTCGTTATTTTCAGAAGGTGAGAAATTCTGTGCAGCAGTGGTTCCTGATGGTTCAGGTTTCAATAAAGATAGAATCCTCCAACTTGCGATTCCGGTTAACCCAAAGAACACAGACACCAAAATCAAAAACGATAGATCTTGCAAAATCCGAGGTTCAGGAAGTTCCGAAGCAGAGGTTTGAGTGACTTTTGATTTTTTGGATTTTGAGGTTTGAATTTTAGAATTTGAATGCTTCTCTTGATCTTTGACCGCAAGTCTTCTCAATGCCTGAGCAACTTTTCCTGGGGTTGAATATCGCCTAGCAGGATTTGGTGACAACATCCGCTCTAAAACTTGAGCAAATTGCGGACTAACGATCGCCCATTCTTGCCAAGACCAGCGCTGAGTTTTGTCGTCATAAAGTTCTTCCGGCTCTCGCCCTGTGAGCAACACCACCGCGATCGCTGCCAGGGCATAAAAGTCACTATCTCGTGCTACCCGATCGCTCAATCGCTGCTCTAAAGGCGCATAGCCCCAGTTACCCACTTTGCTGTGAGAAGTCAACTGCAACGTTAGCGCCACGTCTCGCACTAGCCCAAACTGAATCAAGACAGGTAACTGATCAGACGATCGCAGCACGATGCTATCGAGATTAAGGTTTTGATGAATGATCTCATGAGCGTGAAGGTCGCTCAATACAGGCAACACCTTCAACAGCAGATTCAGCACTTCTGTCTCTGAGAACACATAACCTTGCGCCAACCGTTGATTGAGTAACGCTCGATAAGTGTAGCCATCCACATAGTCTCTAACCCCAAATAAGCGGCGATCGGGTTCGTCCGCAAAAGCAGGGTGGACAATCATCACCCGAAATCGCGGAATTTGAGGATGGTGTAATTCTGCCAGCAGGCTGACTTCTTGCTGAAAGCGTTCTCTTAATGCGTCTAGATCATCGGTTTTAAGGGGAATAAATTCTTCTAGAACACAGCGTTCGTGCGATCGTTTTAAGTCTTCTGCAACATAAGCCCATCCATAGTCTCCTTGTCTAAGCGCCTCAATGATTCGATAGCGATTGTGCAGCAGAGTGTCTAATGGAATTGGAGATGGCATAGCAGTTTAGTAATAGTGAAAGTACTCCAATGGCTGATTTTTTGATGAGGTAACGATTTCAAATAAGAACTTTTGTACTAATCTAACATTAGTAATTAGCTTAGAATCAACTTTTTGCAGAAAATCAAGATTTTTCGAGCATTACGGCAGCTTTTAAGACGCTGTTTTTGGAGTATTAAGCGCTCAAGTTGTGACTGATTGAAGTGCCTAATGTTGTAAGAACCCGATCACTCGTGTCCCTATTTATCTTGAGAAAACAACGCAGTTAGCGAGATCGCTTGGGCGAGTTGCATTTGCCCATAGCTAAAAACATAGGGCACCGTTGACGGCAAAAATGGCAAAAATTGCTCTAACACATAGGGACTGCCATAGATAATTAAGGCTTGTAATTGCTGAGATTTAAGCAAATGATCAAACCAGTTTTGAGCAGTTTCTGTCAACCCAGCGCTGCCTCTAAACGGGTTTCCTCGAATAAACAATTGCAGCAGCGTTGGACACAAATGGGTCGAATTTGAGTCAAGCAAAATTGTCGGCGTGTATCGATCAATCACTTGAACTTGAGTAAACCCAAACTGACGGGGAACTGCGATCGCAGGTGCAGTTCGTCCTAAAAAGTCACAGTCGATGCCATCATCAATCAAAATTAAATTTCGTCCATTTTTCTCAGGTAAATGATCTAGTCGTGACAGAGTTGGATGATAAACCCGCATCGAGTCTTGCAAGATTTTGGTGTTGGTCGCGATCGCTTCGGGCTGTGCAAGAAGCGACAAAGATTGTGTTTCTGAAGGCAAGACTTTGAGTTTGGCATCCCAAATGCGCTCAACTGATGCGCGAATGCGATCGGGGGAAATCCGTCCTGCTTTGACTGCTGCACAAACTGCATGAATTGCGCGCTCTGGGTGAAGAGGCATTAACAAAATGTCGGCTCCCGCTTCGACTGCCAAAACTGCTGACTCGTCGTTGCCATAGCGGTTAGCGATCGCGCCCATAATTAGCGCATCCGTGACAATCAAGCCTTCAAATCCCAATCGTTGCCGAAGTTCTGCGGTGAGAACTTGGGGCGAAAGAGTTGCCGGATAGCGATCGTCTAATGCCGGAATCTGAAGATGAGCGCTCATCACCGCATCAACGCCCGCTTGAATCGCTGCCTGGAATGGGGGAAGTTCGACTTGTTCGAGTCGGGCGCGATCGTGCTGCAAAACGGGCAATTCCAAATGAGAATCTACCGCCGTATCGCCATGACCCGGAAAATGTTTCGCGGTGGTTAAAACTTTGTGAGACTGTGCGCCTCGAATAAACGCAGTTGCCAATTCGCTAACAATTTCTGTGGTTTCCCCAAACGCCCGGACATTAATCACCGGATTGGCTGGGTTGTTGTTGACATCCACGATCGGAGCCAGCACCCAATTTAGCCCGATCGCCACCGCTTCTTGGGCAGTCACGGCTCCCATTTGCTCGGCGTAATCACAGGCAAGCGGTAAATTGAATTGAGCGATCGCATTCAGTGCCATCGGCGGCGGAAACCAGGTTGCCCCTGAAAATCGTTGCCCGACTCCTTCTTCAATATCGGCAGAAATCAGCAGCGGAATCTTTGCCCAGGCTTGAAGTTGCTGAGTCCGCAGTGTAATTTCTCCCGCACTGCCACCCAACAAAATTACGCCCCCGACTCCTAAATCTTCGAGAAGATGACGTAGCGTTGTTGAATTTGCTTCCCAGAGCGGATATTGAATTTGATGGTCAAACAAATAGCCAGACGTTCGCACGACGACCATTTGAGCGACCTGCTCAATTAAGGTCAGTGAGTCAAGATTGGGCAAAGAAGACAGCATAGATAGACGGATTGACGATCGTCATTCATTATCGTCTGTCTTCTTGGGAACGTGGATTTATTAAGGTGTAATTTCTCGCCCTCGCCCTGTCCCTAAAAAGTTACGGTGCACACAAGTCTTTGTCGCTGCGATTCAGTCGGCTTCAGCCCCCTAAATCCCCCATTCTGGGGGACTTTGAGCCAAAACTCCAGCTTCAAAGTCCCTCACTCGTGGGGGATTTAGGGGGCAAAAGTTTCGGCGAGAACAAATCGGAAAACTTTTGCAGGCTATTAATTCACGATCCTTAGCGGTTGTGACAACCCGATCTGGTTCAACAAACTATTCTTCAGCCGAAACCGAATCGCCAGCCAGATCGTCAGGCTTGCGTTCTCGACTCAGCCGACTAATCAGATTGAGAACGTTGTCACCTCGTTCTAGACCCTGGTCTTCGACAAAAATGATTTCAGGGGTGCGGCGCAACCGAACTCGACGACCCAACTCGCCGCGCACAAAGCTAGTTGCCGACTTTAGCCCCGCCATCGTTTCAGTTTTGGCTTCGGCTGATCCATAAATGCTCACAAAAATCTTGGCGTGTTGCAAGTCGCCAGAAACATCTACATCCGTCACACTCACCATGCCAGTGCCGATGCGATCGTCTTTGATGCCATTGACTAGCATCTGGCTAACTTCGCGTTTAATTTGCTCTGCAACACGAGCCATGCGCCGATCTGTAGCCATTATCTCTTGTCCTTTCTGTGCGATCCAGACTCTCATACTAGCACCGTGTCTTCACGAGGCATCAAGCCAAAGGTGGATGAACAATGCTCATCCACCTTTTGTTTAGCTAAATCCCAACATCGCCTTTAGCGTAAAGCTGAGACAGGCAAAGGCAGCGACGAAGAAACCCACGATCGCGATCGCCGTCACAGGTTTTTTAAACAACGGGACGATCGGCGAAAACACATTCAAAATCACGCCCAAAATTACGCCGATCAAAAAACGGGGATATTTAGAAACAGTACTCCAAAGGTCTTGCATAGCTTCAATTTGCGAATTCCCTTTTATGATAATTGAATGATCACACAAATTCGTGCCACATCTCCTCGCCCGTTTCTTAAATGGGTGGGTGGAAAAAATCAACTGATTCAACAATATCTCCCTCATTTTCCAGAGAGTTATCGTCGCTATTACGAGCCGTTTGTAGGGGGAGGGGCGATTTTTTTCCGCTTACAGCCTCAGCAATCTTTTCTCGCTGACATCAACATTGAGTTGGTCAATGTCTACCGATGTGTCAGAGAACAGGTCGAAGAATTAATCACGCTGCTAGAAAACCATCAAGCGCTGCACGGGCAAGAACATTTTTATGCAGTACGATCGCAGCCCACAACCTCTGATGACTGGTTCCTCGAAGGCAATAATTTAGAACGAGCCGCGCGGCTAATTTATCTCAACAAAACCTGCTTTAACGGTCTTTATCGAGAGAATTCTAAAGGACAGTTTAACGTGCCGATCGGCAGCTATCAAAAGCCAACAATTTGCGATTCAGATTTACTTCGAGTTGCGTCTTCGGCGCTGCAATCTGCTCAAATCGAACGGAGTTCTTTTGACGCGGTTTTAGACCATGCCAAAGGTTCTGAAGATTTTGTTTATTTCGATCCGCCTTACTATCCGATCAGTTCGACGAGCAAGTTTACGAACTATAGCCGCTACTCATTTAGCGAAGCCGATCAAATTCGCCTTAAAGAGGTGTTTGTTGAACTGAGCGATCGGGGCGTAAAGGTCATGCTTTCTAACTCTGATTGTCCCTTTATTCGAGAGCTTTTTAACGGGTTTAATATTCATACCATTAACGCGAATCGCAACATTAACTGCAACACTGAAAAACGAGGAAAGATTACGGAAGTGTTAGTGACTTCTTACTAAAATTCTGCTCGACGATGATGCACTCGAAACCGTCGTGCAGATGTATCTTTCTCGTAATAATCTTCAAACGTCACCTCGTGCAAACCCTGATTTTGAAACGCGCCTAGCTCCTCGCGAGTCAAGGGAAACGGAACAGTTTCAGCAGGTTGATCAGCATTGCGTCCACGACAAATAATCAGCAGTGATCCAGCACGTTTGACCAATGCCGCGACGTGGGGAATCGCCCGATCGCGCACCTCTTTCGGCATCGCTTGCAGGGTGTAAGACTCCAGCACAAAATCAAATCCACCTTGCCAAGTAGCCGGAACGTTGAACAAATCAGCGACTTGATAAGTCACGGCTGAGTCAGGAAAGCGCTTTTGACACCAGGCGATCGCGGTCGGAGAAATATCAAATGCAGTTACCTCAAATCCCAACTGTGACAGGGCTTCAGCGTCGTCTCCTAAACCACAGCCGATGACGATCGCTCGTTTACCTGTGCCCGTGATCTGCTCTCGTTCTAGCCATTCTGCCAGGTTAGGATTCACCGTCATGTCTGCCCAAGGCACCGCTTTTTCGTCTCCGGCGGCAGTCTCATATAGCCGCTCAAACCAGCCCAAGGGATCACCTTTCTCGATAAATTCCTTAGCAAGTTGCTTTGTTCGATTTCTAATCGGTTCCACAGAGTTCTGATTTCACTCCTCAGTTTGAAACTTTCTAGCTGGATCTTGACGGAATCTTTCTAATAATAGGTGGAAAGTTTTGAAAATCATCTAGCGATTTCGGCGCAGGGAAGATTTCTGTAGGAGGTTCAGCATTCACTTTATCCATGTAAGCGTAGAATGCTGCATCATTACTGCGATGAGCAAGCATATAAGCCTTCAACTCTTTTCGAGTCATTGCCTCAAAATTAGGCTGAGTCATAAATTTCAACTAGAAAGATTAAGCAGACTTAATCGGAACAATACCCCGATCGAACACCTGATAATCTGTTCCGATGCCTTGAATTTCTAGACGATCGTTATATACCTCGACTCCAGAAAAGCCAAATCGCGATACGGCGTATTCTGTCCACTGCGATCGACCTACCGGGCGCAAGTGAGCGCCGCCAATGCCCGTAATCAGATAAGTTGTGCCATCAATGGAACGAGTTCGCTCATAGTTATGCTCGTGACCGTTGATATAAAGCTGAACGCCATGTTTTTTGAAGATCGGCGTTAGCAGAGAAACCATTTCTTGGTTAGTGCCATATTGTCCTGAAGAATAGATCGGATGATGTCCATAGACAATTTTCCAAGGTGCGGTGCTGCCGCTCAACTCTTGATTTAACCAGGCAAGTTGCCCCTTCCAATCGGCGTTGGTGTTGGTATCTAAAACAAAAAACTGCGCCGACTTTTCACGATAGGTATAGCGCCGCCCATCCATGTTGTATCCGGCATAGCGCAGTTGCAACTCGCCGTTTTGACTCCGAATATCATGATTTCCCAGACAGGCGTGAAACTTGACTCCCTGCTTCAGCAACGCTGCATAAGGCTGCTCAAACACCGCCCCAATTTTCTCCATTTCGCCATTGGTGTAGATATTGTCACCCGCCAACACCGCCAGCGAATAGGGATTTTGCTGATAGTAACGAGTCATCGCCTCCGAGACAGCGTTCTGATTGCGATCGCCCGCTCCTACATCGGCAACCGCCACAAATCGCAGCACTAGATTTTTTTGAGTAGAGGGCACGATCGCAGTCTTTGCCCCAGCATTGAGTGGGTAGTTTGCCGATTGAGATGATTGCCCGATTAGGGTTTTTCCGATCGCAGTCAAACCTAGACCACTCAACCCACCCACGATCAGAAATTTGCGGCGTTTTAAGCTCATAAGTCTAAATTATGTGAGAGAACAAAGATTAGCGCAAAATGGTAAATTGATGCTCGTAAGGTGGCACCCGTTGCAAGTGACTGTGCCCATTGTTTGTGCCGCCTCAAAGGAGATTTGTATGCCGCAAGACGAACCCAATCAGTCAGACGAGACAGAATTGCCTCAGCCCAGTGTGGCACAGTCCCCCACTTCTGAGCAAACGGGCATCCAAATTCTTCCTTGGCTGCGATCGGTGAGCATCCGATTATTGCGAACCACCGTTCAGGGACTCGAAGGCACGATCGCCAAGCTAGAAGCCGATACTTCGACCGGGGCAACGTTGCCCATCTCGCCCAAGCTTCAAACTCAGATGCGATCGCTGTGGGAACGCATAGGGTCGCTGCTCAAAAAGTTTTGGCAATGGTTTGTGCCCGTTTGGGAAAAGCTTTTGACCCAAATTAGAACTCGACTCCCCGAAAATCTGAGTCAGAAACTCAACGATCGTGCCCTCTCTAGCGTCGTTGCGAGTCTTCTGATCGTTGTGCTGTGGACGACTTCTAACCTGTTTGCGTCTAAACCGCCGACCAAAGTTGCGATCGCGCCCCAACCTGCTCAAAAAACGATCCCTGTTTCCGAACCCGCTTCTAAACCCATTCAGCCAGATTTTGGTAGCCCCGCTCCACAACCGATTCCGACCGAGTTGACTGCCCCCGAACCGGAGAAACCTGCCCCCACGATCGCATCTCCCGTTGCTGAACCCATTGCCCCATCTCCTCCCGTTGTCGAACCTGCGCCTCCGATTGAAGAACCCGCCCCTGAGCCAGAGAAGCCTGCACCGCCTGTTATAGAACTCACCCCAGAGCAGAAATTGATCGCTTCGATTCAAGATCAAGTCGTCACTGTTGCTGATCCCTATTCCAGTGGGTTAATTGAAACGATTAAGCCCAACTTCAACAGGAGTCGTTTGAGCGTTTCAGTCGGCGATGATTGGTATGGGTTGAGTCGATCGCAGCAAGACAAACTCGGTGACGAACTGTTGAAACGCTCTCAAGAACTCGATTTCAGCAAGTTAGAGATCACAGATGCTCAAGGGACACTATTGGCGCGCAGTCCGGTGGTTGGCTCAACAATGGTAATTTTGCAGCGCAAGGCAGACGCACCGGAAACGGTTTAATCAGCCAACACTGAGCGATAAGCTTTCACCTGCAAATCAATGCCTGTAATTGCCGTACCTACCACTACAGTAGTTGCACCTAGCTCGATCGCGTGTCTCGCCATTTCTGGAGACGCAATTCCCCCTTCACAAATCACCGGAATTTTTAGAGTTTTCACCATTTGAGTCAGCAGGTCGAATCCTGGTGGCGAGAGGTGTTGAGTCTCAGCCGTGTAGCCATAGAGAGTGGTTCCGACACAATCGGCTCCTGCCTCAACTGCTGCGATCGCCGCCTCTAACGAATCGACATCCGCCATCACAGGTTTGTTTAAATCTGTGTGAATCTGAGCAATTAACTCGGCAACCGTTGCGCCATTGGGTCGATCGCGGAGTGTGGCATCGATCGCAATCACATCTGCGCCCGCTTCAGCTATCTTTGCAGCATGATGAAACTGAGGCGTAATGTAAACGTCGAATCCTGGGATCTTCTGCTTCCATAAGCCAATAATTGGTTGATCGAGGCGCGATCGGACTGCCGCTACATGCGTTGGCGTGTCGATTCTCACCCCGGCTGCCCCTTGATTAACGGCAACTTGCGCCATTGCAGCAATTACGGCTGGCTCATGCAGAGGTGAGTCTACCGGAGCCTGACACGAAACCACTAGCCCCCGAAGGCTTTGAATAACCTGAGAAAAATCAGTCATTCTCGAAACTCCATTCTCCGCACAGGCATAATACCAGGCTAGACAATTTCTGGCTCTGAATACTTATATCTATGAGAGGTGCTTATTGGCCTTTGGCTGCTTTGACGTTGCTCAAGGCAGACTGACTGATGGCTCTCCAGTCACTTTGCTCGTCGTAGCTGCTTCTCACTAACTCAGACCCGACAAACATCCGACAAAACAGCACACTTTCGTCACTGCCTGGTTGAGGCGCGATCGTAATCGGCATCCGCAGTTGCTGGGGAGTCAAAAGAGCAACGGATGACAGCAACCCTTTTGAGAAGTGAGAATCATAGCCAGACTCGACGCAATAGGGACGATCGCCCTTGATAAATGCCTGAAGTTTAATCACTTCTTTGCCTCTGCGCTCGACTTTCTCAAATTTGAGTTCTTCGAGATAACCTGTCAGTGCAGACTGCTGAACGGGGGAAACTTCTCCATCACGGATGGTATACCAGGGGCAGTTATTAGAGCGGTTGGCATAAATCCACAAAGTGCTAGGAGTTTCGACAAGTCCGAGTTTGGGCTGTTTGAGTTGGTCGAGAATCTGACTTAACAGCGCGTTTTGCTGGGCGAGTGCGGCTAGTAGTTGGGCGGTTTCAGAGATGGTTTGCATGATTGATTCTTTCTGAGGGGTTGAGCGATTGATGGCTTGACTCAATCGTTTTTATAGGACATGTGTTCTATAAGTCTATTGTTTTATCAGTGGACTGTCAGCCAGTTTGGGCACGATCGGGCTACAGATTAACGTGAGTTCGACGAGTTTTTTCACTTCGTTGTCAGCGGCTTCTGCCCCCTAAATCCCCCAATTTGGGGGCCTTCAAGCCAAAATTCCGGTTCAAAGTCCCCCAATTTTGGGGGATTTAGGTAGCTCTCCCGAATTCATCATCGGAGTGAATCACTTCTATACAATTCACGTCAGATTAGCCTTCTAGCAGCCCACTTATCCTCATGATAGATTTCCCCAGAAATCGTAAATTCACCCTGTCTCAAACCCTGTGATTTTCACCCTCAGACTTCTGTGAACGCGATCGCCGGAGTTTCTAGATGAGCCTCTAGATCTGACCTTACAAGCGACTTTTCAGCGACAGCCGCTTGAATGAACCCTTTAAACAACGGATGAGGCTTGCTGGGTCGCGATTGAAATTCTGGGTGAAACTGGGTCGCCACAAAGAAAGGATGTTCAGGAAGCTCAATGATCTCGACGAGTCGCCCATCCAGAGACGTGCCGCTAATCACATATCCGGTCTCTAAAAACAGGCTGCGATATTGATTGTTAAACTCATAGCGGTGACGATGCCGCTCATAAACAACTTCTTCTTGATAGAGATTGAAAGCCACCGTGTCGGGGGTCAAGCGACAGGGATAGAGTCCGAGGCGCATGGTGCCGCCCAAATCTACAACGTCTTGCTGTTCGGGCAACAGGTTGATTACTGGGTTTTTGGCATCCGGGACAAACTCAGCGCTGTGAGCCTCTTCTAAACCAGCCGTGTTTCTTGCCCACTCAATTACCGAGCACTGCATCCCCAGACACAAGCCTAAAAAGGGAATTTTCTGGGTTCGGGCATAGGTGATTGCCTCAATCTTGCCATCGACTCCCCGAATGCCAAACCCGCCGGGCACGACAAGTCCATCAATGCCTTGCAGATAGGCTTCTGCGCCGTGTTCTTCAATGTCTTCAGAGCTAACCCATCGCAGTTGCAACTCGCTGCCGTTGGCGATCGCGCCATGTTTCAATGCTTCCACGACTGATAGATAAGCGTCACTCAAGCGGACATATTTGCCTACGATCGCAATCTCGACTTTTTGAGTCGGACGGTAAAGCCGCTCGACCAGCGTGTGCCACTTCGTTAAATTGGGGGCACGTTGCTCTAATTGCAGCAGGTCGATCGCTTGCGTAGCGAGTCCTTCTTTCTCCATGATCAGCGGCACTTCATAAATGCTGGCGGCATCTTGGCAAGTGATCACACATTCGACTGGCACGTCGCAAAACTCAGACATTTTTTCTTTAATGCCAGTCGGAAGCGGACGATCGCAGCGACACACCAAAATATCGGGCTGAATGCCAATCGATCGCAATTCCTTAACCGAGTGTTGGGTGGGTTTGGTTTTCATCTCTCCCGCCGACGGAATCCAGGGCACTAGCGTCACATGCATGTAGATCACATTTCGCCGTCCAACCTCTTTACGAAATTGACGAATTGCTTCCAAAAAGGGCAGCGACTCAATATCGCCGACGGTGCCCCCAATCTCGACCAGCACTACATCAGGATTGGTGTTGTTAGCAACGCGCAAAATTCGTTCTTTGATCTCGTTAGTGATATGAGGAATCACCTGCACGGTGCCCCCGTTATATTCGCCGCGCCGCTCTTTATAAATGACTGACTGATAAATTGAGCCAGTGGTGACGCTGTTGAGACGAGACATCGGTGTGTCTGTAAATCGCTCATAGTGTCCCAAATCGAGGTCGGTTTCAGCCCCGTCTTCGGTCACAAACACCTCCCCATGCTGGAAGGGACTCATCGTTCCGGGATCGACGTTGATGTAGGGGTCGAGTTTGAGAATCGAAACGGAATAGTCGCGCGATTTGAGCAATCGACCTAAACTGGCTGCTACGATGCCCTTGCCAATACTAGAGACAACGCCACCTGTCACAAACACAAATTTAGTCATAAAACCTGAAGGGCAGAAACGCAGATAACCCGTTCATTTTGACACAGGGATCTAGTGTGCGGATGGGTGATTGGTCATTGATCAGCAACAATTCTATTAACGCGGTGTCTTTGCTTTAAGATAGTCACTTCTCACGCTCCTCTTAACTCCTCTATGCAACGATTTCTAGGGCTGGCATTTTTGATGGTGCTGTTGGTGGCGCTGCCGACTTGGGCAAGTCAGCCGTTGGCAGTGGCTTATCCGCCTGCTGATCATCAAACGACAGCCGCGCAAATTTTTTTGATTGGCACCGCTCCGATCGCAGGTTCTGTCTCGGTAAATGGTCAAACGATCGATCGCAGCCCGGCCGGACATTTTGCCCCTAGTTTTCCATTGCAGATGGGAGAAAATTTGTTTTTACTGCGCTACCAAACGCAAGAACTCAACATTAAGGTGACGCGCAAATCGACAGAACCTGCTGCACCAGAAGGATTAGCGTTTGGTCAAGATTCATTAACGCCGATCGCAGATATCGCCCGATTGCCAGGAGAGTTAGTTTGCTTTGGGGCCATAGCGCCTATAAATGCAATGGTTTCGGTCAAACTTGCGGATCAGATTATTCCGCTACAGCGTCAAACCGCGATCGTCACTTTGCCCGAAAATTCTGGTGTTTTAACAGGATTGACTCAACCCAGCAGCGCCAATGGATCAGGACAGTATGCGGGATGCGTCAAGGCTGACGCGACTGGAGAGCTAGGTCAGCCTCAATATCTCCTTAATGTGAATGGAGCCAGCCTCGCTCAAGCGGCTCCTGGAAAGGTCTATATTCTGGCTCCTGCCCAGCTAGAAGTTGCTGAAGTGAGGGCAGATCAAGGCGTTGCTCGAACAGGAGCCAGCACCGATTATTCTCGCTTAACCCCTCTCCCAAAAGGAACTCGTGCAACTGTGACGGGGCAGGAAGGAGAATGGCTACGACTCGATTATGGGGGATGGATTAAGAGCAGTGAAACTAAAATTGTCGCGAGTTCGGTGCCTGTGCGATCGTTAATCCGCGGAGTCACATCTCGTCAAAAAGCCAACTGGACAGAGATTCTCTTTCCGCTGCAAGTGCCCATTCCGGTCACGATTCAGCAAAGTAGAGACACGTTTGTTTTGACGCTCTACAACACGACGGCTCAAACCGACACGATTCGTCTTAGCAGCAATCCGTTTGTCACCTTTTTAAACTGGCAGCAAGTCGAACCCGGCAAAGTCGAATATCGGTTTTCCCTCAAATCGTCTCAGCAGTGGGGCTATAAGCTGCGATATGACGGCACAACGCTCGTTTTGTCTCTCCGAAATCCGCCGCAGATTACTCCAATCAAAAATCAAAAATCTCTCACAGGTGTACGGATTTTGCTCGACCCAGGGCATGGCGGGCCCGAAGATTTGGGGTCAAGAGGGCCGACGGGATATCCCGAAAAAGATGTCGCGTTGATTACCTCAAAACTGGTGCGATCGCATCTCATTCAGCGCGGTGCAACGGTCTTGATGACTCGCGAAGCAGACGTGGATTTGTTGCCCAACGATCGCGCCGCAATGATTCAAAAAATGGAGCCAGCGATCGCCATTAGCCTCCACTACAACGCGCTGCCCGATGATGGCGATGCAATCAACACTAAAGGCGTTGCAGCATTTTGGTATCATCCGCAAGCCCATGATTTGGCGGCATTTCTGCATGATTATTTAGTGAAAAAGCTCGATCGACCTTCTTATGGCGTGTTCTGGAATAATTTAGCGTTAACCCGTCCCACCGTTGCCCCATCTGTCTTGCTAGAACTGGGCTTTATGATTAACCCTCTCGAATTTGAGTGGATCACAAACCCGCAAGCGCAGCAAAAATTAGCCCTCACCTTAGCCGATGGAATTACAGAATGGTTAGTGCAAAATCGTGAGCCGATCGCCAACAATCACTAGAATGATAGAAAACACAAGGGAGCGCAATTGATGCCAGGGCAACTAGTATTGGTCGATGATGAACCTGGACTTCGCGAGGCAGTGCAAGCCTATCTCGAAGACAGTGGCTTTGCGGTCAACACGGCAAGCAACGCTAAAGAAGGCTGGGAACTGGTTCAGCAGAAACTACCCGACTTGGTGATTACCGATGTGATGATGCCCCAAGTCGATGGCTATCAGTTTCTTAAGCAACTCCGAGAAGACCCCAGATTTCAATCGCTGCCTGTCGTATTTCTAACGGCTAGAGGCATGACGGGCGATCGCATTCAAGGCTATGCGGCGGGCTGTGATGCCTATCTACCCAAACCCTTTGACCCTGACGAATTGGTGGCGATCGTGACTCGCTTGCTCAAACAGCGTGAATCGCTCAAAGCATCAGGTGGAAGCGGTGAAACGCCCGATGTTGCAGATATGGCACGTCAGATTGCAGAAATTAAAGCAATTTTGACTCAGAGAGGTGCAATTGTTCAATCGAATTCTTCAGTCAAGCTTGACTTTACGCCCAGAGAGCAAAGCGTTTTAGACCTCGTAGTAGACGGTCTGATGAATAAAGAAATTGCTCGTCGCCTAGAAACGAGCGTTCGCAATGTCGAAAAATATGTCAGTCGTCTGTTTACTAAAACTGGCACCAACAGCCGAACGGAGCTAGTTCGATTTGCGCTAGAGAATGGTTTAATAACGTGAACTAAAGACTGAACAAGTTGTAATTTAAAGGGTGTTGCCGAATGCGGGGATGAAATGGCTGTAGGGGTAGCCCCCGGCGGGCAACCACGGGGGGATTGCCCCTACCTAATCATCCCGCTATTCAGCAACGCCATTTAAAGACTTTCTTCAAATTCGTTATAGTGACGACAAGTAACAAAATAAGCCAATTCACTTTTGAGGCGCTATGGCTGCTAATCTTGCGACCGTTTCAACATCTAAGAAGCCAGCAGCGCAGGATGGGGCGGCACTCAGGCAGGTTTTCGGATCGATCGATGCTGAGAGTTGTCCGCACGTCTATAACTTCCACATGCACACCAATCACTCCGACGGGCAGTTGCAGCCTGAGTTGTTGATGCAGCAAGCGATCGCGCTATCACTCACCGGGTTTGCGATCACTGATCACCATCGGGTGAGCGGTTATCAAGTCGCGCAGCAATGGTTTGATCACTGGCGAAATTCTCCTGAAGCGGTGGGCAAACCGATTCCTCACCTGTGGGTCGGTGCTGAAATTACGTCCCAATTAATCGGAACTGAGGTGCACATTTTGGGCTTTGCGTTTGACCCAGAGCATGGCGCGATCGTGCCCTATCTACAAGGCAATGCACCTCAAGGCGAAGCGGCTCAGGCGGCTCAGGTCATTTCTGCCATTCATCAAGCGGGCGGTTTGGCAGTGTTGGCGCACCCAGTTCGCTATCGACGATCGCCCAATGATTTGATTCCGGCTGCGGTCAACTGCGGCATTGATGGAGTAGAAACTTACTATGCCTACAATAACCCTAAGCCTTGGCGAGCCAGCCCCAGCGAAACTCAGCGAGTTCGACAGTTGAGCGATCGCCATCATTTGCTCAACACCTGCGGCACTGACACTCATGGGTTGAGTTTGCTGCAACGAATTTGAGCTTGCGGCTAGGGTCAAAAATAAAGGGCAGAGGCCACTTTAATGAGGTCTCTGCCCTTTATTATGAGAAGTTTCAGATAAACCATCGGAATTTGTTAACTAAAGTAAAGGATTTTCATTTAGCCCATCTACAAAATGATCTGGCTTTTCCTTCTTACTTTAAGGTTTGCCGAGCCAATTAGTTCATTTGAGAGATCAGTGCGATA
The DNA here is from genome assembly GCF_001895925.1 of Phormidesmis priestleyi ULC007. Classification (GTDB taxonomy): domain Bacteria; phylum Cyanobacteriota; class Cyanobacteriia; order Leptolyngbyales; family Leptolyngbyaceae; genus Phormidesmis_A; species Phormidesmis_A priestleyi_A. The sequence goes on from NZ_MPPI01000004.1 coordinate 106,177, forward strand.
AAACTAATACAAGTTATAGAGAGTAACACAACCATTCCGATCGACTGACCGAGGTGTCTTTGAGAGGATTGCATAACGTTACCTTAATCATGTTTGGGAATCATCACAGAATATCAGGCTTCTCTCATCTTCCTGTAAAAACGCAACGTAACTTAGATTTGCTTAAACTATCTTAAAGATTCACTCATGTTGATGAGGTTTTTCGTCTAGCCGCCATACACGATTTCATTTCGAGCCGATGCCCCTAGCGTGGCGCGTCTCATCCCCACCCAAGAGCTTGGCTCAATCATGGTCGGAGACGGCATAGGGCCCCACTGCTGCTGAAGCGATTTTAGAAAAACTTCCTGCTGCTTTCGCAAGTTGCTAATGTTGCTGCCCCGATTGATAATTGCAAACCAGACAAACCCGCGATCGCGCGTCGGCAACACTCCGGTTAAGGCGCTCACCTCGTTGAGTGTGCCTGTTTTGACCACCGCCGCACGCGGCAGATCTCGGTCTTCTAGCGTTCCTTCGTGATCCCAGCCTGAGACGGGAAACAGATCAGCGATCGTCAAGTTGCGCGGATGAATGTAATGGTCGATCGCGGCAAACATTGCACAGGCAGCACGAGGAGAAATTCGATTCTCGATGCTTAACCCTGACCCATTCACAAGCCGGATTTCGGATGGAGAAACTCCGGCGGCAGTAGCGGCTTTTTGAACGGTTGCCTGAACGCCACCTAAGTTGTCTGCCAACATCTGAGACATCTCATTTTGGCTGTGGACATTCATACGTTTGAGCAGGTCTGTCAACGGGAGAGACCGATGTCTCAACAGCAAAATTTGCTTGGGAAGTGCGCTCGTTGTAAGAACCTTGACTGCACCTTTGATCTCGATCGTGGGGCGAGGCGTATCTTTTGGCAACTGCTCATATTCTGCTTTTGCGTCTTCATCCCACGTTTTTGAGTTGAGCGCTTGTTTAAGTAGCGCTCCAGATTGGGTGCGATCGTCCTCAAAGTTCATCATAAAGTTGCCCACGATCAGCAGATTTCCGGTGATGCGCGAGATGCCAATCTGGTTGAGAGAATGACCCAGCGCGATCGCCTCTTCCCAATCAAATAGCGGATCGCCGCCGCCTTGAATCACTAAATCTCCCTGCAAGACTCCATTCTGAATGGGTCCTGTGGCAGCAATCAAGGTTTCAAACTGATGATCTGGGCCCCACGTTTCTAGCGCTGCTAATGTGGTCGCCACTTTTGTAAGCGAAGCGGCGGGGAGAGGAGTCGTTCCTTGATTGGTCGCTAACAATTTGGCACCTGATTGCAGCCAAACTCCTTGGGTTGTCTCACTCAATCCCTCACTGGCAAGCTGCTTAAGATAGTGCTTCATTGTGCGCTCTGCGCCGCGATCGGGCGTTTCTTGCAGGCTCGTTAGCTCGATCGCATCTAGAGAATCGAGCGAGTCTGGCACTCCTGCCACATTCAGCCAAAGCGACACCAATCCAGAGCCAAAAAGTTCTAGCAAGCCACGTCTCCTGTCAGAATAAATGAAGGGGATTGAGAAATTTGAGCGAGAAAAATGGCGAAACCTGATCAAAATCAAGTGCTGCGACAACTGCCGATCGTGGTTGGCACAATAGCAGGTATTCTACTGTTCGCCAATCGACTTTTAACACCGAGTTTGACCGATTCACAAGCTCGATCGGATGCGCTGGGGATCATTCTTAGCGCCTTGCTGATTTTGACTGGGTTACTTTGGCAACGAGTCCAACCGAGAACGCCAGAAAGCGTAGAGCTAGTTGGCGAACAAGGCTTTGAACTTTTGCCTGATCTGCCCGATGCGATCAAAACTGAGCTTGCTTGGGCATCACATTTACTCCTAACCAACACCGTTACGAAATCGATCGTCGTTTGGCACCGGGGCAAAATTCTGCTGCGGCGAGGTATTCTCAGTCCCAAAGTTGAAGTCAAACCCGGAGCTATCTTACAACGAGTTTTAGACAAACATAAGGCGGTCTATCTCGTCGCGCTCTCGATCTACCCAGGACGCTTTGAGTTTGATTATTTGCCAGAAAACACGCAAGGAGTGATCTGTCAGCCGATCGGGACTGAAGGCATTCTGATCTTAGGCGCTAATGCTCCGCGAAGTTACACCAGTCAAGATGAAAATTGGGTGGCTGCGATCGCAGAAAAGCTGGATAACACCCTCAGCCAATACCTTGAACCTGCCAAAGGTTAACTTTGCTGACTTAACTTCTACGCTAACGTAGTAACATCCTTTAGCTGACTTTTCCAATGACATCGACGATCGTTCTCTATTGGTTGTTGGTTGCCCTAATGGTCGTGGGCATCATCGGTGCAGTGGTTCCTGGCATCCCTGGAACTAGTTTGATTTTGATTGGGATCACCGCTTGGGGGCTGATTAGAGGATTTTCTAGCGTTGGAGTCGCTTTAGCGGTCGCGATCGTGGTTCTGATTAGCAGCATCGGCATCGATGTTTTGGCAAGCTATTGGGGAGCCAAGAAAGCAGGCGCTAGCAACTGGGGGCAAGGCGGCGCGATCGTCGGTCTATTTTTAGGAATCTTTGGGCTGTTACCTGCTCTGCCCTTCGGCGGGCCGCTGCTAGGCATCTTGATCGGGCCGCTGCTAGGCGCGATCGTGGGCGAGTTTATCTACTGCAAAGACATCAAAGTTGCTGCCAAAGCTGGAGTTGGAATCGTCGTCGGTTCGCTGATTGGCAATTTGATTCAGGGCGTATTGGCGATCGCGGTGGTTGCCATTTTTCTGTTCACCACGCTGCCAACGGTTCCGTCTTAGTTGACTTGAGACGATCGACTCGGACACCTCAATGTCTTTGAAACTAATGTCCTCGAAAATTCGGGAATGGGCAACGACTCGATCGAAGAGTTTTTTGCCTTGCAGACGATATCGTCAGTTTTTGAGTCAGTCACCACCACAGCGCCCACGTAGCTTTTTAAGCCCTTTGCTTTAGGAATGGCTGCGATCTCGGCGCGAGACTCATCGGCTACTCTTAACTTATAGGCATAGTCATAGCTTTGAGAAATTAAGTTAGTCGATCGCTCAAGCTCTTCTAAGCTGCTGGCAAAGCGCTGATTTTGGCGATAAAACTTTGCTTGAGCGACATTCATCGCCTTTAGATAACTTTCCGCTTTCTGCTGTTTTTCTTGAGGAGTTTGCTTTTTAATACTCTCATCCAAAAACACGCCTTCTGTCTCTGCCGCCGTTTGGTTTTCTGCCTGCGAAGTCGAAATAAAAGCAACGATCATTCCGCCTGACATAAAACCCACCACGATCGCAAGGACAAACAGAATTGAGTAAGCCCGAAAATAAGTTGGAATGGATGACCCACTTTCAGCCTGTTCTTCCTCAAATTCTGATTCGTCTAAACCACGATCGGGGTCAGCTAAGTCTAAAGAGTCATGACGATCTTCAGTAGGGCTGACTAAATCTACCGAAACTAGTTGAACGATCGGCTTTATCTCAAATTTTCTCACCCAGGAGAAAGAAGATTCCCCAGGTTTGCGCGAACAAATTTCAACCGTGTCGATTAACTCTATGTTTAGCTTGAGTAACCCTCTTTCAACAAATTTAACGAGGGTCTCTTGGCTCAACGTTTGGTTCGACTCCAGAAAAATGCACAAGCAGCGTGCTTTTAACTTCGCTTGAGCTTGAATCTCATGGGGGTTTAAAACTGCGTTTATCAAGACTGCGATCGCGGTTGGGCTGCCCTGTTTAGCGAGTTCTAGAAGGTGAGGCTGATCCATAGAAAGCAACTCTTGAGATGAGGAAAGGAATTAGTAGAGGGTTTATTCTAATCACCCACAGTCAGCGAAAAATCTAACTCTTATCGAAACACTTCAACTAGGTATTTCTTAATTCAGGAGTAATCAAGGTTCGATTAACGGATATTGATATATCTATTAAAACTTTTTATCTCGATTTATACCATCGCATTCTCTCAGATAGCCAAGACTTACGCATTTTGACCAAAACCTCCGAGGTTTGCATAAGTTCTCATCAAATTTAACCTTTATCAAGTTTTCACTTGAGAATCCGTGAGGCTGTAGATGTAGCTGGGAACACTCAGTATAGGGGCGCAGGGTTCCCCGCTTTTGATATTCACTCGTGACGAAGGGAGCAAGGCAGTGCAATCAGTCAAGCAGCAGCAAATTTTGGGCTATTTCATCGAAGAAGCCAAAGAACATCTCGATACGATCGAGCAAGGCTTGGTCAATTTAAAAGTCACCATGTCAAACTCAGAGCAAATCAACGAACTATTTCGGGCGGCTCACTCGATCAAAGGTGGAGCCGCGATGCTAGGGTTTGACAGCATTCACAAAACGGCTCATCACTTCGAGGATTGCTTTAAACACTTACAAGAACATCCGGTCAAAATTGACCAAAAATTAGAAAACCTTTTCCTCAAAGGATTTGACACCCTCAGAGAATTGATCGAAGCGCTGCAAAGTCCGTTTGGGCTGCGAGAAGAAGAGGCTCAACAGGCTGTAATTGCCTCGGAGCCAATCTTTACAGAACTAGAAATGTATCTTCGATCGCTGCTCAATCGCGAGGCAACTCCGGCATCACCCAGCAACAAAACCGGGTCAGCCACGAATGCGACGGCTCATATCAACACCATTCTCAAGGCGATGCTGCAACTGTTTAAGCAAGGAGACTCGATCAAAAGCCGTCAACAGATGGTTGCATTGTGCAATCGCTTAATTCAGGTAAGTGGCACTGCCAAGCCTTGGGTGACTGCACTGCAAACGGTGCAAAGAGCGATCGCTAACCCCAAAAATACTTACTCGACTTTGGCTCCGATCGTGATTCGAGATCTGAAGCAAGCCAGCGATTTGTTGCTAACTAGGCGAGTGGCTGAGATCGAAGTGAGTCAAAATCTTCTCAAACTGGTGATGCCTGTTCAAGCGGCTACACTCCCGGCTCAAGTGGCCCAACTTTCGGTACGTCAAGTTAGTCGGCATGAACAGATTTCTATTCCACGAGAACCGAGAGCGGCGGCCAGAGTCCTGTTAGAAACGTTCAACAAAAATGAATTGATTGAAATCGCTCAGTTCTTGATGAAGGCAATTCAATAAAGTCAAGAACCCCTGTGCCTTGTAGACTCTAGGAGTCTATCTATATAAAAGGTGAACCGTGAAGATTAGCGTTCTGGGGATCGGGCTGATGGGCTTGCCGATCGCCCAACGTTTGATTGATGCCCATCACTCTCTCACTGTCTACAATCGCACTGCCTCTAAGTTAGCTCCGCTGCAAACGGCTGGAGCTACGATCGCTCCCTCTGCTGCTGCCGCAATTGCTGCTTCAGAGTGCACTATCCTCATGCTCACGGATGCCGCTGCGATTCGTGAGCTTTTGCTTTCAGACTCGTCTCGATCGCAGTTAGCGGGGCGCACCGTGATTCAGTTGACATACTCACCGACCTAAAGGAACGGTGATTCTCTAAACCTCACGATTTAGATTTCTGTTTCGTTGCAACTGCCTCCACCTCGAAGGTTTTTTGGTCTTATGTTCGCTCCACAGACTTTAAGCATTGCCCTGCTTTCCCGGATGTCCCTCGGTATAGGGTGGAGCAAACTTGGTTATCGTTTGCTCCCGTAATATCGTATCTCGTTCAAATGTACTTGTAAAGCCGTGCTAGAAGCACGGGGTTTCAGACCCATTTTTTTGATGAGTACCATCGCCCCGACTGAAAGCCAAATGATTCGAGACGAAGTGGTTGCTGCCGGGGGCGACTATCTAGAAGCGCCTGTACTGGGCAGCATTCCAGAAGCGCGATCGGGGTCACTGATCGTGATGGTGGGCGCAGAGCCAGATCAGTTTGCTCAATGGTCAGCGCTGTTAGAAACTTTTGGATCAGAGCCAGTGCTTTTAGGATCGGTGGGTTCTGCGGCGGCAGTCAAATTGGCACTCAACCAACTCATCGGTTCATTAACCAGCGCGTTTGCCGTCAGTTTGGGTTTAGTCATGCGTCAAGGCGTAGACCCTGACTTGTTTATGGCGATTCTTCGTAAAAGTGCCCTCTATGCCCCCACGTTTGACAAGAAGCTGCAACGAATGCTCGATCGCGACTATCAGACTCCAAACTTTCCGACCAAGCATCTCAAAAAGGACATCGAGCTATTCATCTCAGCCGCCCAATCCTCCGGTCTTGAAATTGACGGTGTAGAAGGAGTGCGTCAAATTTTGATCAAAGCGATGGCGATGTCGTTTGCCGAGATGGATTACGCAGCGCTATTTTCGGCGATCTATAAAGCAGATACTGCCCAGATCGATCCACTTTCTGGTGAGGAAGAGAAATAGCGGCTCTCGATCGTCTTAAAATCCACTAAGTTCTTAACCCTCGGTTTTGCCCAAGAAAGCCTAGATTGACACGAACATTTTCCAGAGATGGGAGGTTAGGCGTGTAAAGAGTAAGCAAAGCAAAGCCCGCTTCAAGTATTTAAAGGGACTATAAAGGTTAGCCTCTTTTACATAGCGTTAATCAAGATCTAGTAAAAGGAGTAGATGTCTCATATCTCTGGTAACTGACTGCGTAGCGTGATTATTTTTACTTACTGGGCATGATAAGCACATCGCCACTTAGAAACAATTCTTTAAGAGATTTTAACAGCTCTCGTTGAGACGAAAATTTTAAGAGGCTGAGAGTCAAATTCTCAACACGAATGCAGTCAGTGAAACGCAACCATAATCGTCTGGGCCCATCAGCTATGCGTGTTTTGATCTATTCATACAATTACTACCCAGAGCCGATCGGCATCGCTCCGCTCATGACTGAGCTTGCAGAGGGGCTAGTAAAACGTGGGCATGAAGTGCGAGTGATTACGGCGATGCCCAATTATCCGCAGCGAGAGATCTACGAGCAATATCGCGGCAAGCTTTATGAGACTGAAGAAAGGAATGGAGTCACCATCCAGCGCAGCTATGTTTGCGTCAAACCGAAGCCAAGCCTGCTCGATCGGATTATTTTAGACAGCAGTTTTGTGCTTACCAGCTTTTTTCAAGCGCTTAGAGGTTGGCGACCCGATTTGATTTTCCTCACCGTTCCGCCGTTGCCAGTCTGTGCCCCGGCTGCGCTGTTAGGCTGGCTGCACAACTGCCCGATCGTGCTCAACGTGCAAGATATTTTGCCTGAAGCCGCCATTCACATGGGCTTGATCAAAAACAAACCATTGATTTGGCTGCTGGAGGCGATCGAGAAATTTGCTTACCGAACGGCTCACACCGTGAGCGTCATTGCCGAAGGATTTGTGGAGAATCTAGAAGGCAAAGGCGTTCCCTCTCAGAAGATCACCTGCATTCCCAACTGGGTAGACACCAACTTCATTTGTCCCCTGCCTAAAGATGACAATGCGTTCCGACGTGCCCACAATCTTGAGGGCAAATTTGTCGTCCTTTATTCGGGCAATATTGCCTTGACTCAAGGTTTAGAAACCGTTGTGGAAGCTGCTGCTCAGTTGCGTGACGTTTCAGACATTGTGTTTGTCATCGTCGGCGAATCGAAGGCAGTTGAAACGCTGAAACATCACTGCCAGACTTGCGGAGCTGACAATGTGATCTTGCTGCCATTTCAACCACGAGAGCAATTGCCCGAAATGTTGGCAGCAGCCGACGTGGGGCTGATTGTGCAAAAGCATAATGTCGTGTCTTTTAACATGCCATCTAAAACACAAGTTTTGCTGGCGAGTGGTCGCCCGGTGATTGCTTCGGTGCCGCATTCTGGCAGCGCTGCGAAGGCGATCGAGAAAAGCCGAGGTGGAGTCGTGGTTGAGCCAGAAAATCCGATGGCGTTAGCCATGCAGATTTTAGAGTTTCACAAAAACCCTGAACAGGCAGAGCGGTTGGGCAAGCAAGGGCGGCAATATGCGTTAGAGCGTTACTCGTTTGAACAAGCGCTAAACCAGTATGAGGCTCTCTTTTATCAAGTGAAAGAGGGTTCTAGGTCTGTTGATTCTTTCAGCGCCAAAGTGACTGAATTTGCCAGCGCATCAATCCTTCTATATGGGCAACCACGCGGCACCCAGAATTTAGCAAGAATTAAAGAAAAACCACGACGGCAAACTGAAACTAAAAGGACGTAGAGACATTCTATGGCAGTCCTATTTCAGTTGTAAAAGTGGGATGGGCATCTTGCCCGTGGCTGGAAACCCATCCCATAATTCACTTAGGATCGTGGATTAAATAACCTGTAAAAGTCCTCTGATTTGTCATCGCCGAGACTTTTGCCCCCTAAATCCCCCACGAGTGAGGGACTTTGAAACCGGAGTCTTAGCTCAAAGTCCCCCAGAATGGGGGATTTAGGGGGCTGAAGCCGACCCAAACGCAGCGACAAAGATTGGTGTACACCGTAGCTCCTTAGGGAGATGGCGAGAAGTTACACCTTAATAAATCCACGTTCCTTAGGATTGCTATAGGGGACGTTCCTATACGCTAACCTTGGCGCGGTTCACTGTTGCCAGCGCTTCAACCAAGCTGCGAACGGCGGCAACCATTGCAACTTCACTATTGAGTTGGTTAATGGCAGACCCGACACCGATGCCAGAAGCGCCTGCCGCGATCGCCAACGGAGCCGTCACACTCGACAACCCAGACGCACACAAAACTGGGATTTCGATCGCACGAGCAATTTCATAAGCCGCCGCAAGAGTCGGAGCGGCTTTTTCGATTAAACCCAGGCTGCCAGAATGAGCCGGGGCGCTGCTGGTGCCGCCTTCGGTTTGAATGATGTCGGCTCCGGCTTTGACCAAGGTTTCTGCCAGGTGAACTTGCTGATCGAGGGGCAAAATGTGAGGAACCGTGACGGACAGGGTAATGGTCGGCAATAGAGCACGAGTCGCATGAGTGAGTGCCAAGACTTCGACTGCCTCAAATCGACGACCTTGAGCATAGAAGCTATCAAAGTTACCAATTTCAATCAAGTCTGCCCCGGCATTGACCGCCGCGACCAACAACTCAGGATCGACCGCAGAAACGCAGACTGGAAGGCGGGTAAGTTGTTTTGCCATTCGTACTAAGTTGGGGTCAGCCGCGATATCGACAAAGGTTGCACCGCCCCGATCGGCTGCCTTAACCACCGCAGCGACTCGCTCGGCATTAAAGTTATTCAAGCCACTAATGATTTTTAGAGTGTGGGCACGATCGAGGGCATTCTGTAAAGCTGGATGAATCGTCATGATGCTTTTCAACTAACGAAAAGAGTAACGTCTATTTTGCCACTGTCTGTTGAGAGATGCTAGGGAAGAAAGGGGACTGTAATACTAATTTGATTGCGATCGTTCAAGCGATCGCAATTGTTTTTGAAATTGGTATAACGGTTTCAGTTTATGTTAGGTCAACCGTGAGGCAGAAAAAATGCAGTTTTATATTGTCGATGTGTTTGCGGAGGAGAAATATGCAGGCAATCAGCTTGCGGTGTTTCGCGGAGTGGAGAATCTCTCTACTGAGCAGATGCAGCGAATTGCCAAAGAGATGAACTATTCTGAAACCACGTTCGTTGTGTCTGAAATCATTGAGAGTGGCGGCTATTTTGTTCGGATCTTTACCCCTCAGCAAGAGTTGCCGTTTGCCGGACATCCGACGTTAGGAACGGCATTTATTTTGCAACAAGAAGTGATTCGGCAACCCATAGAAACGGTAATGCTGAATCTCAAAGTGGGACAGATTCCGGTGACGTTGAGTTATCAAGATCAAAAGATTGATCTGCTCTGGATGCGTCAAAATCAGCCAACTTTTGGACAACAATTTGATAGAGAGACGATCGCGCCAATTCTAAATCTCAAGGCTGATGAATTCGACGATCGCTATCCCATTCAAGAAGTTTCAACGGGCTTACCGTTTATCATTGTGCCGTTGAAAAAGCAACGATCACTCCAACACGCCAAAATTAGCCGAGAGAAACTATTTGAACTGATTAAAACCACGGAAGCTCAAGCCATTTTGGTTTTCTGTCCCGAAACCTATCATTCTGAAAATCAACTCTGTGTGCGCGTGTTTGTCGATGGGTTAGGCATTCCAGAAGACCCAGCGACAGGAAGCGCCAACGGTTGTCTCGCTGGATATCTGGCTCAATATCACTATTTTGGCGATTCCTCAGTCGATGTGCGCGTTGAGCAAGGCTATGAAATGGGCAGACCGTCGCTGCTGTTGCTAAAGGCGCAGAAAACAGGTGACAAAATCGAAGTCTCGGTCGGCGGTCATGTGGTGATGGTGGCAAAAGGCGAATTTGTTTAGAAGGATTAAAGAATGCTGGCGTTAAAAGAACGGTTACGATCGCACCTTCAAGAAATCATTCGCGAACGGGATGCTTATTTAGCCACTGAGGGACACTTTTATGTACAGCAATATATTCGTCAGGAGTTTAGCCAGTGGGGAATTGCTGAGAGTCATGAATTTCTAGTCGGGGCAAAAACTCACTCAAATTGGGTGCTGAATTTACCTGCACAAGATCAAGTAAATCGATCTGAAATTTTGATCGGTGCCCATTATGATACGGTGCCAGGTTCGCCCGGTGCCGACGATAATGCGACGGGGATTTCGGTGCTGCTAGAGATGGCAAGAGCTTTTCACGCCGAACCTGCTCGACATCCGATCCGATTAGTAGCGTTTGACTTTGAGGAGACTTCTTACGATCGTGCTGGCAGCACTCACTACGCCCACTCTCTCAAAGAGCAGCCGTTGCGTTTGATGATTTCTTTAGAGATGTTGGGCTATTGTGTGTCTGATCCCAATTCGCAAAATTACCCGATCGGACTAAAGTATTTTTATCCCAATCAGGGCGATTTTATTGGATTAATTGGCAATCTAAAATCGATTCCAGATCTGATTCATTTACGACGCAATATCCGTCAAGCAGGCGTTGGTTGCGAATGGCTTCCGGTGCCTAACAAAGGAAAGATTTTGCCATTAACTCGACGCAGTGATCACGCGCCTTTTTGGGATCGTGGCGATCGGGCCTTAATGATCACCGACACCGCAGATCTTCGCAATCCAAACTATCACAAAGCCAGCGATCGTTTAGAAACCCTCGATCTAGATTTTCTAACCGGAATCTGTCATGGACTAATTACCGGAATTCGCTCTTTATAATCAGATTTTTAGTAGGTATGATGACGCAATCTGATCAGCGCTGGCAATTTTGGATCGATCGCGGCGGCACCTTCACCGATATCGTGGCGCAAAACCCAGATGGCAAGTTAGTGATTCACAAACTGTTGTCAGAGAACCCTGATCGCTATCAAGACGCAGCGTTACAAGGCATTCGCGAGATTTTAGGCGTAAGTACAGATGAACCGATTCCGTCTGAGCAGATTGCGGTAGTAAAGATGGGAACAACGGTTGCGACGAATGCGCTACTGGAACGCAAGGGCGATCGCACTGTTTTGGTGATCACAAAAGGGTTTCGAGATGCCCTGCGGATTGGCTATCAAAATCGCCCCAATATTTTTGCCCGCCAGATTGTGTTGCCCGAAATGCTCTACGAGCAAGTCATCGAAGTTGAGGAGCGATATAGCGCCCAGGGTGAAGAACTGACTGCACTTTCAACAGCCGAAGAAACGTCATGGATAGTATCTCTCAAGTCGGCTTATAACGATGGAATTCGGGCATGTGCGATCGTGTTGATGCACGGCTATCGATATTCTGATCACGAACAGAAGATTGCGGCGATCGCGCACAAGATTGGCTTTACGCAAGTCTCGGTGTCTCATCAAGTCAGCCCACTTATGAAACTCGTGAGCCGAGGCGATACCACCGTTGTTGATGCCTATTTGTCTCCAATTTTGCGGCGATATGTCGATCGAGTTACCACAGAACTAACTGCTCACACTTCAATTCACAATGCTCCGAGACTTATGTTTATGCAATCCAACGGCGGATTGACTGACGCTGATCTCTTTCAAGGTAAAGACAGCATTTTATCCGGCCCGGCTGGGGGCATTGTGGGTGCTGTACAGACCAGCAAACTGGCAGGGTTTAACAAAATCATCAGCTTTGACATGGGTGGCACCTCGACCGATGTCGCTCATTACGACAGCGATTATGAGCGCACCTTTGAAACAGAAGTTGCGGGTGTGCGGCTACGTGCGCCGATGATGGCGATTCACACTGTAGCGGCGGGTGGCGGCTCTCTGCTCGACTTTGATGGTTCGCGCTATCGAGTCGGGCCTCGATCGGCAGGCGCAAAGCCGGGCCCGGCTTGCTATCGTAACGGGGGCGAGTTGACCGTCACAGATTGCAATGTCAGGGTCGGTAAACTTCAGCCAGATTTCTTTCCTCATGTGTTTGGGAGGAGTGGCGATTTGCCGCTAGATGCAGAAATTGTGCAGCAGAAGTTTGCAGCATTCGCGGCAGACATTCAGACCGCGAGTGGAGATGTTCGATCGCCCGAAGCGGTTGCCCAAGGATTTTTAGCGATCGCTGTCGAAAAAATGGCCAGCGCGATTAAAAAAATCTCCGTCCAACGCGGTTACGACATTACAGACTATACGCTCTGCTGTTTTGGTGGCGCAGGTGGACAGCATGCTTGTCTGATCGCCGACGCGCTAGGAATGAAACAGGTTTTTCTGCATCCCTATGCAGGCGTTTTGTCGGCGTATGGCATGGGTTTGGCAGACCTGCGAGTGTTGCGCGATCGCGCTGTCGAAGCCGTTCTCACTGATCAGTTGTTGCCAGAACTGACTCAAATTCTGACCGATCTTGCCACAGCAGGCATTGCAGAATTACAGCGTCAAGATATTGCAGATACTCACATTCAAGTGTTGTCTAAAGTCCGATTGCGCTATCAAGGAACCGATTCAGCCCTAATCGTAGACTTTGGCACTTTGAGCGCAATGCTGACTCAGTTTGAACAAATTCATCGCCAACGTTACGGCTTTATTGACGACACCAAAGCACTGATTGTTGAAGCGCTTTCAGTTGAAGTGATTGGCACCACGATCGCGCCTCAAGAAATCATCATTCTCGATCGTCGCACTAGTCCGTTAACCGCGATCGCCACTGTTCCCATTTATACGCAGGGATGTTGGCAACAATCGCCCGTCTTTCAGCGTGGAGATTTACATCCAGGCGATCGGATTTTGGGTTGTGCCTTGATCATCGATCCCACTAGCACAACGGTGATCGAACCGGGTTGGCAAGCAGACCTCAGCGATCGCAATCACTTAATCTTGAGGCGTTTAGAAATCGCTAATCCAACATCGCTAATCCAAACTTCAAAATCTGCCGATCCTGTTCTTTTAGAGATCTTTAATCATTTGTTCATGTCGATCGCCGAACAAATGGGATTCACATTGCAAAACACAAGTTCGTCAGTCAACATCAAAGAGCGATTAGACTTCTCGTGTGCTCTATTTGATCAACATGGTCAACTTGTGGCGAATGCTCCTCATATCCCCGTTCATTTAGGATCGATGAGTGAGAGCGTGATTAGTTTAATGAATGCAAAAAACATAATTCTAAAACCTGGTGATGTTTACGTCTTAAACAATCCCTATAACGGAGGAACTCATCTACCAGATATCACAGTAATCACGCCTATATTCACAGAAGAGAATAGGACAGACAATAATTCTGCACCGCTATTCTTCGTCGCCTCTCGTGGACATCATGCCGATATTGGTGGAATGACACCCGGATCAATGCCACCTAACAGCACCTTGATCGAGCAAGAAGGCATCTTAATCAATCACTTCAAACTCGTTGATCAAGGACACTTGCGATCGCCAGAGATCTTAGAACTATTAACCCATCATGCTTACCCAGCCAGAAATCCGGCTCAAAATTTGGCAGACTTAAAAGCACAAATCGCCGCCAACGAGCGAGGCGTACAAGAACTTCGGAAAATGATTGCTCACTTCAGTTTAGAAACAGTCCAGACCTATATGCAGCATGTGCAAGACAATGCAGAAGCCTCGGTGTGTCGAGTCATTGAAACCCTTCAAGACGGCAGCTTTACTTACCCGATGGATGATGGCTGCGAGATTTGTGTCAGCGTTCGTCTTGATCGCACGTCCCATCGCGCCACGATCGACTTCACAGGCACCTCACTTCAACAGCCTACCAATTTCAATGCGCCCCTAGCCGTCTGCAAAGCCGCCGTTCTCTACGTTTTTCGCACCCTAGTGGATGATGACATTCCCTTAAATGCAGGCTGTCTCAAACCGCTAGATATTATTGTTCCTGAAGGCTGTCTACTCAATCCGCGCTACCCGGCGGCAGTTGTTGCGGGCAATGTTGAGACTTCGCAAGCGGCCACCGATGCGTTGTATGGAGCCTTAAATGCGATCGCAGCGTCTCAAGGCACGATGAATAATTTCACCTTTGGCAACGATCGCTATCAATATTACGAAACGATTTGCGGCGGTTCAGGAGCAGGGGCAACCTTTAACGGAACTGATGCTGTGCAAACCCACATGACCAATTCTCGTCTCACCGACCCTGAAGTTTTAGAATGGCGCTTTCCGGTGTTGTTAGAAAGTTTTGCGATCCGTCCTAACAGCGGCGGCAAAGGCTTGCATCCTGGCGGCAATGGCGTGATTCGTCAGATTCGATTTCGAGAACCGATGACGGCAGCAATTTTGTCAGGTCATCGCGTCGTGCCACCGTTTGGGCTGCAAGGCGGCGAACCGGGACTCGTCGGAAAAAATTGGGTCGAACGATCGAATGGCGCGATCGATCTTCTAGCCAGCAAAGCCGAAGTCACGATGCAACCGGGAGATATCTTTGTGATCGAAACGCCTGGAGGAGGAGGATTTGGTTAACCAGATTAACGTCAGTTCGCTGAGTTCTTTCGCTGCGTTCTTCAGAGCTTCAGCCCCCTAAATCCCCCAATTCTGGGGGACTGCAAGCCCAGAATTTAGGTTCAAAGTCCCCCAATTTTGGGGGACTTAGGGGGCTACCCGAATTTGCAGCCGTAGCGAAAAGCTTCATCGAATTCACGTCAGATTAGGATCTGTCTCGTCGATCGGGTTCATAAGTTCCTCGTCCTTCCAATCCTCGGCTTTCTGTTCTGCGAGGCATCACCATCACTTTATCGACGCGGTTGCCATCCATATCCATCACTTCAAAGCGCATCGTACTCCACTCAAAGTGGTCGGCTGCTGAAGGAATACGACCCAGATGCATCACTACAAAACCGCCGAGCGTCTGATAGCTGCCCCGTTGTTCTCCCGGAAGCTCTTCCTCTTCTAAATTGAGGATCTCTTTGAATTGGTAAATCGGCAACATTCCATCCAATAGCCACGAACCATCTTCTCGTCGCACGGCTTGCGGCTCTTGCAGTTCTTCGACCGAGGGAATATCACCGACGATCGCTTGCAGCACATCTGTCAGCGTCACCAATCCCTGAATCACCCCATATTCATCCACAACAAACGCGATCTGAGTGCCCGATTGCTTAAATAGCTCCAGCACCTTGAGCGCACGAGTGCTTTCGGGCACAAACACAGGCGTATGCAGCGAACTGGTGAAATCGATCGGCTGACCCGCCAGCGTTTTAACTAACAGATCATAAACCTGCACGACTCCTAGCAAATTATCTAGCCCGCCATGACAAACGGGGAAGCGAGAGTGAGAACTCTCCATCATCGTGCGGCGGTTTTCGTCAAGCGAGTCTTCTAGGTCGAGCCAGACAATCTCTAAGCGAGGAGTCATGAGAGAACTGACGCGACGATCGCCCAGCCGAAACACCCGTTTCATGATGTCTTCTTCTGCCTGCTCAAACATTCCCGCTTCGGTGCCCTGCTCAATCATGACTCGAATTTCTTCTTCAGTCACGGTCGGCTCACCAGAGGGACGAATGCCTAAGACGCGTAGCACTACGTCAGTTGAGACACCCAACAAGAAGACGATCGGAGAGGCCACTTTTGCCAGCAAACTCATCGGCATCGCCACCAGCGACGACACCCGTTCGGGATAGTTAAGCGCTAATCGCTTCGGCACTAATTCGCCAATAATCAGCGTCAGATAAGCCAGAAGAATCACCGAGATCACAAACGAAAGCGGCTGACTATAGGGTCGCAAAAATGGGATTGATTCTAAAACAGGCTCGACTCTTCGAGAAATGGCAGCCTCACCAAATGCACCAGAAATGATCGCAATTAGCGTGATGGCAACTTGCCCGATCGCCAAAAAGTTATTGGGCGCGTTTGCCAGATCGAGCGCTGCTTTGGCTCTAGCGTCTCCTTGATTTGCCATCTGTTGAAGGCGCACTTTTCGGGCAGACACGATCGCCATTTCTGACATCACAAACAGTCCGTTGGCGATCGTTAAGAGAAAGATAATCAGAAGTTCGACGGTGAAAGGCATTCCTGACGCTGCCTGTTGATTTGGCAGGGATGGTGCGGACTGTTTTAGTGTATCTGAGTTTTACCATTCACCTGTCACGTCTTCTAATCACCTCGATCGCTCGATAAAATGTAAAGATAGCTAAACTGCAACACCCCCGCTTAACCAATGGCGTTCTCTTCGATTACTCGTGCCCTCAGACGATTGCCCCTGACGACTGAACTGCTCAATAAATTGAGTCAGCAGCAATTTTTGCGACTGAGTGGGCTGGCACGGTTGCCCAAGGGCTTAGTCGCGTCTACGCTGGCACAAGCCCAAACCCATCCTTTGCTGGTGGTGACAGCGACGTTAGAAGAAGCCGGGCGCTGGAGCGCTCAACTAGAGGCGATGGGCTGGCAAACCGTTCATTTTTATCCCACGTCTGAAACGTCGCCCTACGAGTCGTTTGACCCCGAAGCGGAGATGAATTGGGGACAGTTGCAAGTCTTGGCAGATCTAGTGAAGGTGAACGATGAAACCGAGAAGGCTTCTCTGGCGATCGTGGCCACCGAACGCGCCCTCCAAACTCACCTGCCCCCGGCTGAGGCATTTGCCCCTTATTGTTTGTCGCTCGATCGCGGCAAAGAGTTAAACCTGAATACACTCAGTAACGAACTAGCACGATTAGGCTATGAGCGCGTCAATCTCGTCGAAACTGAAGGACAGTGGAGTCGTCGAGGAGACATTATCGATGTGTTTCCCGTTGCGGCAGAATTGCCCGTGCGATTGGAGTTATTTGGCGACGAGTTAGATCAGATTCGTGAGTTCGATCCGTCTACGCAAAGATCGCTCGATCGCATCGATCGCTTAGTGCTGACTCCCACCAGTTTCAGTCCCATTATTCAATCTCATCTCACCTTTGAGCAAGTCGAGTCTTATCTCTCTCCTGAGGATCAAGAAAAATTTGAGCAGGGACAGGCGATCGAAGGAATGCGCCGCTTTTTAGGACTCGCCTTCTCAAAACCTGCCTCTTTGCTGGATTATTTACCCGACAACACGCTGATTGCCCTCGACGAACCAGAAATGTGTGAGGCACACGGCGATCGCTGGTTTGATCAAGTCGAAGAACATTGGCAAGAAATTCCTCATCCGTTTCCTAAAACTCACCGTTCTTTTGCTGCATCTCTGGCTGAAGTCGAGTGTTTCGATCGGCTGTTTCTCAGCGAACTGGCAGAAGAAAAAAATGGGCTAAATCTCGCCAGCCGTCCCGTTCCTGCGGTGCCGCATCAGTTTGGACGACTCGCCGAAACTTTGAGAGGAGAGCGCGATCGCGGTTTCTCAGTCTGGCTTGTCTCAGCCCAGCCGTCTCGTTCAGTCTCGCTGCTGCAAGAGCATGATTGCCCCGCGCAATTTGTGCCCAACCCACGCGATTTTTTGGCGATCGACAAACTGCAAACTCAGCACATTCCCGTCGCGGTCAAATATTCGGGTTTAGCCGAGCTAGAAGGCTTTATTCTGCCAACTTTTCGAGTCGTGTTGGTGACTGATCGGGAGTTTTTTGGGCAACACAGCTTAACGACTCCGAGCTATGTTCGCAAACGTCGTCGCGCCGCCTCTAAGCAAGTTGATCCCAACAAATTGCAGCCCGGTGATTACGTGGTTCACAAAAATCATGGCGTGGGTCAATTCATCAAGCTTGAAAGTTTGACGCTCAACGACGAAACTCGCGAGTATTTAGTTCTGAAATATGCTGATGGTTTGCTGCGAGTCGCGGCAGATCAACTCAGCGCCCTGTCTCGATTCCGAGGCGTGGGCGAGGCAACGCCGCAACTCAACAAGATGTCGAGCAAAGCCTGGGAGAAAACCAAGAGCAAAGTCCGTAAAGCGATTAAAAAAGTCGCGGTAGATTTATTGCATCTCTATGCCCAGCGATCGCAACAGTCTGGCTTTGCTTACCCGACTGATATGCCCTGGCAACAAGAGATGGAAGAGTCGTTTCCCTATCAGCCAACGCCCGATCAGTTAAAAGCTACGCAAGACGTGAAGCTGGATATGGAGAGCGATCGCCCAATGGATCGCCTGGTCTGCGGAGATGTCGGATTTGGCAAAACAGAAGTTGCGATTCGTGCCATCTTCAAAGCAGTCATCGCCGGAAAACAAGTTGCATTGCTGGCTCCGACTACAATTTTGACGCAACAGCACTATCACACCCTCAAAGAAAGATTTGCGCCTTACCCAATTCAGGTGGGTTTGCTCAATCGTTTCCGCACGGCTGACGAACGCAAAGATATTCAGCGTCGATTGACTACTGGAGAATTAGATATTGTCGTCGGCACCCACCAGCTTTTAGGCAAAGGAATTCAGTTTCAGGATTTGGGACTGCTAGTCGTCGATGAAGAACAACGGTTTGGTGTCAATCAAAAAGAGAAAATCAAATCGCTCAAAACTCAAGTTGACGTTCTCACTCTCAGCGCGACTCCGATTCCGCGAACGTTGTATATGGCGTTATCTGGTGTGCGCGAAATGAGTTTAATTACGACTCCTCCACCGTCTCGTCGTCCCATTAAGACTCACATGTCGCCTTACGATCCCGAAATGGTGCGATCGGCGATTCGGCAAGAACTCGATCGCGGCGGACAAATCTTCTACGTGGTTCCCAGAGTTGAAGGCATTGAAGAAATCTCGGCTCAACTGCGGGAGATGATTCCGGGTGCCAGAATCGCGGTAGCTCATGGGCAAATGCCAGAATCAGAACTCGAATCGACGATGCTGACTTTTGGTGAAGCGGAAGCCGATATTCTGGTTTGCACCACGATTATCGAATCGGGGTTAGACATTCCTAGAGTCAACACGATTTTGATTGAAGACGCGCAAAAGTTTGGGTTGTCTCAGCTTTATCAATTGCGGGGTCGAGTTGGGCGGGCAGGCATTCAGGCTCACGCCTGGCTGTTTTATCCTAAAAAGCACGAACTCTCAGACGCAGCCCGTCAACGACTCCGCGCACTCCAAGAGTTTACCCAACTCGGATCGGGCTATCAGTTAGCAGTGCGAGATATGGAAATTCGCGGCGTGGGCAACTTACTCGGAGCGGAACAATCGGGACAAATGGATGCGATCGGGTTCGATCTCTACATGGAAATGCTCGAAGATGCGATTAAAGAAATTCGCGGTCAAGAAATTCCCAAAGTGGACGACACGCAGATCGATCTCAGTCTCACCGCATTTATTCCTGCCGATTACATTCCCGATTTAGACCAAAAAATGGATGCTTATCGCATGGTTGCCACCGCATCTTCTAAACCAGAGTTGACCCAAATTGCAGCAGACTGGAGCGATCGCTATGGCACGATTCCGACAGCGGTTCTCCAACTTCTGCGCGTCATGGAACTCAAGCAAGTCGCCAAAAAGATTGGCTTTTCTCGCATCAAGCCCGAAGGCAAACAACACGTCATTCTCGAAACCCCAATGGAGGAACCCGCCTGGAATCTGCTCAAAGAAAATTTACCGAATCATCTGCAAACCCGCTTTGTCTATGCACCCGGCAAAGTCACTGTGCGAGGGTTAGGGCTTCTCAGTGCCGATCAGCAACTCTCTAATCTGATTGATTGGCTGAGTCGAATGCAGGGCGCACTGCTCGAACCTGCGTTAGTATGAGCCGAATTTGGATAATAGCCGTTCTACCACTTTTGTATCTATAATGTTTATACATCCTTTTGCAAGTGGTCGAGCTAATGAAACCTCAAGTCGTCGCAAAATGGGGCAATAGTTTAGGTGTTCGTATTCCGATGCAGATTGCAAAACAGATTAACTTGCAAGAAGGAACAAATATTACCTTCACAGTCGTGAATGGCAGTTTGATCATCAAGCCTGAGAAAAAGCAATATACATTGGACGATTTACTAGTCGGAATGAATTTAGATAACGTACACGCAGAAGTAGAGATGGGGCAACCCGTTGGTAATGAAATCTGGTAAGCGAAGGGTGTATGTGCCCGATCGTGGCGATATTGTGAAATTGAGTTTTGACCCTCAAGAAGGGCACGAACAAGCAGGATATCGCCCCGCAATCATTCTTTCTCCTGCAAGGTACAACAATCTGTCTTCTCTGGCGCTAATGTGCCCCATTACTAATCAATCAAAAGGTTTTTCGTTTGAAGTACGGCTAATGGAGGAGATGATCACATCAGGCGTAATCTTGAGTGACCAAGTGAAGAGTTTTGATTGGCGATCGCGACGGGCGAAATTTGTCGAGAAGGCACCCGATGCCCTGATCGAAGAGGTTCTCGCTAAGTTAGAGACCCTGCTGGGTTGAATGTACTCGATCGTCGTTTTGTCTCAGGCGATCGCACCAAAAATTAAGTGCAGAAGTCAAGTCACAGGCAAGTCCAAGACAATTTCTGACAACTGGACTAAATCTGAAAATAGGTGGAAACTCTACACATGTTCCCTAATTTAGGGTGTTATGCAGAAACTCTTCCTAAAAAGAAGTTAGCTTTCTGGGTAGTTCTTAAAGGTTATCTGTCTGCACTTGAAAGTAAAATGTCTGAGGCGTTGAGTTTCATAACTATAATTAAGGGCTAAACGAGCCGTCATTACTGGGGGAATAGATGGATAGGAGAGATTTGATTGCGAGAGGTTACTTTCCTAGAGAACTCCCTCCACCATTTAAAGCCAGCTCGCTTGCTGACTTCGTGGTAGCTAACAGTTCCTTGCAACCGCCTTCTAGAAATAACTCAAAGCTTTACTCACATAGCCATGTAAGGTATGGGTCTTTGAGAAGAAAGTTAAGTATTCAAAATCCAGCTTTTTTTATAGAGATAGCTAAAGTTATAGAAAATAATTGGAGTGACATTAAATTAATAACTCAAAAATCTAATTTTTCAAAAAGCAAACCTGTCCATACACCACATCCAAAGCGTAATCGCTCAATTTCACCTTTACTTGATTTTCCTGATCTCCCTAGGGAAAGAGCTAAAAATAGAGCAATCGGTAGATATGCTTTACAGACAGATATTTCACAGTTTTACCAGTCCATTTATACGCACAGCATCCCTTGGGCCGTGCATGGAAAAGAAATTGCAAAAAGCCGAAGAAATGATTCATCTTTGCTTGGAAATCAACTTGATAAATTGATTCGTAACAGCCAGGATGGTCAGACAATGGGTATTCCTATTAGTCCTGACACATCGCTAGTCATCGCTGAATTGATACTTTGTACTTTAGATTTAGAACTGGAAAGACGGATTTCAAACTCGTGTTCACATCCATACAGAGGCTTTCGCTACAGCGATGATTATGAATTCGTTTTTCTAACTCGTTCAGAAGCAGAGACAGCTCTAAGTCATCTTCAGCAAGTTTTATCAGATTTTGAACTAACTCTTAATCCTGATAAGACTAGAATTGTTAAGTTACCTTGTTCTTTAGACTCTACCTGGGTTTTAGAGTTATCTGATTACAAATTCAGCAAGAGTAAGCTTGCTCAAATGCAAGACATCATTCGCTATTTCGATCGCGCTTTTCAAATCTCTAAGGAGGCTCCTCAAGAGCCAGTTCTTAAGTATGCAATTGCAAGAATTGAAAACTTTCATGAACTTCATCCAGATAATTGGTCATTGCTCGAAAGTTTACTCTTGCAGTCAGTGACAATCGAATCAAGTACTTTACGCGATGCCTTATCAATATTTCAGAATAATCAAATTAAGAAATACCCAATTGACCTAGACTCACTCGAAAAAAATCTCAATCTGCAAGTTCTTCAACATGCCCCGCTCGGACATAGCAGTGAAGTGGCTTGGGCTATATGGTCAATAATTGTATTCAAGCTGGCTATATACAAAGAAGCCAGTCAAGCAATTTCTGGTATGGAAGATTCTATTGTTGCGATTTTAGCGTTGGATGCACAGCAACGAGGAAGGATTCCAGAATGGTTGATTACCAAGAAATGGGAACAATTTTTAACAGAAGACGAGCTTTATGGCAATCAATGGCTTTTTTCATATGAAGCAAATAGATTGGGATACTTATCTACTGGGTATGATCATGTCTCTAGAGATCCTTGGTTTTCCCAACTGAAGCAAGGTAATGTTACCTTTTATGATAGGGCAACATCACTCATTATTCCACCTGGAGAAACTAGTGGCCCATCTGGTGAGATTCAAGCACTTGGTGTAATCCATAAAAGGTAAAGTGTATAGGCAAAAAACTGCGCTGTACTGGAACTTCCCAAAGTGGTTGGTTGAGCTGTAAAAATTATCTGTGTCCGGTGAGCGCAAACGTTACTGCGTCAGACCCAAACGTCAAAGTTATGTTTTAGATGGGTTTCCCTTTATTCAGCCCTTCTCTAAGTAGACTACTGCTCGAACGTTTCGTAAGCTTCGACAATGCGCTGCACTAACTGATGGCGCACTACGTCAGCTTTAGAGAGATTGCAGAACGCGATACCATCGACCGATCGTAAGATTCGCTCTGCCATCGACAGCCCAGAGGTTTGGTGATTAGGCAAATCTGTTTGAGTCAAGTCGCCCGTCACCACCATTTTAGAGCGGAACCCAATCCGAGTCAGCAGCATTTTCATCTGAGCGGGAGTCGTATTTTGGGCCTCATCCACGATCACAAACGCATTGTTGAGGGTGCGACCGCGCATGTAGGCGATCGGAGCCACTTCAATAACGCCTCGCTCCATTAGACTAGCGATTTTTTCTGGCTCGACAAATTCATACAGCGCGTCATAAAGGGGACGCAGATAGGGATTGACCTTTTGCTGCAAATCTCCAGGTAGAAAGCCCAATTTCTCTCCCGCTTCCACCGCCGGGCGGGTCAACACCAACCGCTCATACTCATTTGATAGCAACGCTTGAACAGCTAGAACTGCCGCTAGGTAGGTTTTTCCAGTCCCGGCGGGGCCGATGCAAAACGTCAGATCATGGCTGCGAACGGCTTGAATATATTGCCGTTGTCGAAAGGTTTTAGCCCGAATCACGTCGCCGCGTCGCGTCCGTGCCAAGACATCTTGCTGAAGCTCTTGCAGAGTGTCTTCTTGATGAGCGTCTAAGGCTTGACGCGCTGTGAGAATATCAACGCTGGTAATCGATTTTCCCTGGCTCCAATATTCTTCTAGAGCCTGAACTAGTCGCTGACTGAGATCAATCTGATTTTTGGTGCCAGAGATCAATAGCTCTTGCCCTCGCATCACCAGAGTTGCCCCGGTTTGCTTGGCTAATGTTTTCAGATTATTTTCTTGGGTTCCGGCTAGCGCGATCGCGCTTTCGACACTTGGCAATTCGACAGTTAAGGTTTCTACCATTCAGACCAGGGTTAGGGTATAGAGTCACAATGCTGAATCTTAATGAAGGCTAGATCCAAAATTCAACATCTAAACGCTAAAGACACCTGAATCTGTATCTTTGCAGACTGATCAGGTGCC
Organism: Phormidesmis priestleyi ULC007; assembly: GCF_001895925.1. Classification (GTDB taxonomy): domain Bacteria; phylum Cyanobacteriota; class Cyanobacteriia; order Leptolyngbyales; family Leptolyngbyaceae; genus Phormidesmis_A; species Phormidesmis_A priestleyi_A. The sequence goes on from NZ_MPPI01000004.1 coordinate 129,875, forward strand.
TTTTCAGCGTCTATTTATTAGTCTAGCGAGGGTTATAAGACACTGGCTCAAAACTGCAAAATTCCTTTACTCGGTTGGTCGGGGTTTAGGCTTGGGCACCACGCGTGGTGCGCCCGACGGACGAGGTGACGCTTCCGATCTGCGGGGAGAAAATGACTCATCCGATCGTTCGTGGTCAGACCCTTCTTTTGGGGTGCCGTAAACATCTAGCAGGGCAGTGTGTCCGGCGGCTTTTGCCACGCCTTCAAGGACACTCCGAATCGCTTGGATGTTTCGCCCACCGCGACCAAACACCCGTCCTTTATCGGTTCCTTCAAAGGCTAACCGCACCCAGACCCGTGAGCGCGACGAAATTTCGCAGTCAACCTTAAGCGAGTCTGGGGTTTCTAAAAATGGCTGAACTAAAAAGCGTGCCAAGCTTGCATAGTCGGGCACGGCGGTATGCTCTGGCATAGAAGAATCAGGCCCAAACTTTTTGTTCTAGAACGTTAGCTTTGGTTAGAATGTTGCGAACTGTTTCGGTCGGCTGTGCGCCTTTTTGCAGCCAAGCTTCGATCGCGGGCACATCAAGCCGCGTTTCGTCGGTGCGAGGGTTATAGAAACCGACTTCAGCGATCGGTCTACCGTCGCGACGGTCACGGCTGTTAATCGCGACAATGCGGTAACTTACTTCGCGCTTTTTGCCAAATCGCTTTAATCGCAGTTTGATCATGCTAGAAAACTGAACTCCTGTTGGATTACAAAATCGTTCGATCGTGGACTATTTATCGTATCACAGCTAGAGGGCACGATGTTGAGTCTTGAAACTGAATCAACCTCACAGCGTTCCAAAGCCCTTCTTTTTCTTGTCTTTCTTTTTCTTTTTATTGGGGTTGCCACCGCCGCCGCGCCATCCAGGCTGAGGGGAAGGGTTGCCGCCCATTCCGGGCATTCCGGGCATTCCACCGCCCATACCCGGCATTCCCATTCCGGGCATTCCGCCCATGCCGGGGAAGTTACCTTGCCCCATTTGCTGCATCATCGTTCGCATTCGCTGGAAGTTGGTCACCAGTTCGCTGACCTCTCTCTCGCCATAACCAGAGCCTTTGGCAACGCGACGGCGACGACTCGGAGAACTCGACAAAATGTCGGGATCTTTGCGCTCTTGAACCGTCATGGAGCCGATCATCGCTTCCGCTTTTTTGAGTTGGGTTTCCCCTTGCTCAAGCTGTTCGCTGCTCAACTTGCCCATACCCGGAATCAGCTTCATGATGCCGCCCAGAGAACCCATGTTTTTGAGCAAGCGGGTCTGCTTGAGAAAGTCGGTAAAGTCGAATTTTGCAGAGAGAATTTTCTCCTGCATCTTTTCGGCTTCTGCCATATCGACTTCTTCGCGGGCTTTCTCGACCAGCGTTAAAACGTCGCCCATGCCGAGAATGCGCGATGCCATGCGATCGGGGTAAAACGGCTGCAACGCATCGACTTTTTCACCCACGCCAACGAATTTGATTGGCTGTCCTGAAATGCGTCGCACTGACAGCGCAGCCCCCCCGCGAGTATCCCCGTCTAATTTGGTGAGAATGGCTCCCGTGATACCAATTTGGTCGTGAAAAGTGCGGGTCAGGTTGGCGGCTTCCTGTCCAGTCATGGCATCCACGACGAGCAGGGTTTCATGGGGCTGAATGGTTTCTTTGATCCGGGCAAGTTCGCCCATCATCTCTTGGTCGATTTGCAGACGACCTGCTGTGTCAACGATTACGACATCAAAGCCGTCGGCTCTCGCTTTCTCGACTCCTTGACGCGCAATCTCAACGGGGTCAGCGCTTGTCCCTAGTTCAAAAACTGGGATATTAATCTGTTTGCCGAGGGCGACGAGTTGGTCGATCGCCGCAGGTCGATAGACATCGGTCGCGACTAGCAGCGTGGTGCGTTCTTCTTTGCGGAGATGGAGCGCGAGTTTGGCACTAGCGGTGGTTTTACCCGTGCCTTGCAGACCTGCCATCAGCACGATCGTCGGTTTTGATGGCGCTTCAGCTAGTGGGACATTCGCCTCGCCCATCACCTGGACTAGCTCGTTATAGACAACTTCAATAAATTGCTGATCGGGGCGCACTCCCTGCACGACTTCTGCGCCGAGTGCTTTTTGCTCAACCTCAGCTACAAAATCTTTGACGATTTGCAGGTTAACATCGGCTTCGAGCAGAGCACGACGAACTTCTCGAAGCGCGTCTTTGACGTTGGATTCAGAGATTTTGTCCTGACCGCGTAATTTAGTCCAGGCTTGTTCTAAGCGTTCAGAGAGAGCGTCAAACATAGGTCAAATAAAAGTCAAACGATCGGCAGTCTATCAAAATATAGTAGGCGAAGGTTTTGTGATCCGCCATCTACCAGATTAGCGCGTTCACTTACATTATTTATTAGACCTCCTGCGTGAATCAAAATTTGCCCTCATCCCCCAACCCTTCCCCAAATTTGGGAGAAGGGGAGCCAGCTTCAAAGTCCCTCTCCCGCTCTGGGAGAGGGATTTAGCGATGATCTTAAAAGTCAAGCGGGAAGGGCAACTTTTTCGGTTTCAGCCTCTGCGATAGGAGACATGACGAGTGAAAGGCGCTACTAGCGGCTGAGTTTACCGCTGGATGCAACAGGTTTCGCCCCTGCGGTACGGGGTCACTGGGGCCTTGAGAATCCATTGCAGGGGATTTTGGATGGCGGATTCCGAGAAGACCCAGCTCGCGCCACTCAGGGGGATTGTGCAGAAAACTTAGCGGTGATTTGCCATCTCGCGGTGAATTTAAGCTCTCACGAGCAGTCCGCCAAAGGCGGCACGCGTGCTAAACGACTTAAGGCGGGTTGGGATGATCATTATCTCACCAAGGTTTTGGCTCAAGTTCCTAACCCCTCCCGCCAATGATCAAGAAACGTGTGCGTTCGCCCTAGAATGGACTCCGACAGTAGCGATCGTCATGATCGTCTGCAATATTTTGGCGATCGCGTTTGCCAAATTTACTATCAAGAAACCGAGTGCTTTCCCTGCCCTGCCAGCTTCTAGCCCGTTAGGCGGTTTTGGGTTGCCTGCATTGATTGGCGCGACTAGGTTCGGCCACATTCTCGGAGCAGGTGCAATTTTAGCCCTAACGTCGTAAGCCCCGCGTTCTGCCGCTTCGATGAACGTCGGGATATAAGACGGGCACTGACGAGTCGATGCTTTCTTACTCAGTCCCCTTCTTACTCAGTTGCCTGCGATGGGGAACCCGTCTTCAGCACTGAGCGCTACGGAGGGAAACCCTCCTCCAGGTCTGAGCGCTTAAGCGATAGTAAGCGTCGCTTGCTCAGAGATTAGCATCAACGAGGAAGCGCCAATCTCCTCTGCCATCAACGAGCATGGTACAATCGCTTCATTGGTGAAGTTGCCATCCGAAATGCCTGCAACCCTCAGAACCAGCATAGTTCGGGAATGTCCCTAACCTAGAGTACGAGACTCAATCAACAGGCGGGAGTGACACGAGTCGGGAAGCTGAAAAGCCTACCGCATCAAACAAAAATTAATCCTCTGCGGTGGGTCATGACGCGGAGTCTAAACAACGCTCGTGGAGGCGATAGGGGTTGCCCAGCCAATGAAACGAGTAGCCAAAGTCTCGGAGAGCCATCGTTGTATTGCTTGCAATCAGCGTCGGGTAGGCGATGACGGAGGATATGTCACGGCTGTCGAATCTCGTCGTACCTTAATTAACCAACTGTTTATCGTTTGCAGCGAGTCAGAGAAAAGTTTCTCTGACTTTTTTATTGCATAAAACTTTAGACTAACTACTTTCGCAAATATAAGAGATTTAACTACAAATAATTAGCGAATTAATAATAGTAGACCTTCAAGCCGATTTTTTGTGTTCAATTAATAGCCTTTCTACTACTTTTAGGCTACAACTTTGCTTTACATAAAGGTTTGATTTCGTTCGATCGGTTGGTTAACTAAAATTTGCGTTTTAGTATGGCAATTCCTAAGCAAAGGGACTTAAGCCTTTGTTGGCACTTTAAGGGATTAGGAAGTGCTATATCTCTTATCTCTATTGGATACGCTTTGCCTTCCTAAAGGCTGACGAACAGGAAGTTTCTAACTAGTTACATAGGGAGTAGGAATGACACAAATATCAAGTGTTATTAGCTCAGTTTAGAGACGCATCTTGTTGTCGTCTCAAATCAAGCGCAATACCCTAAGCCTAGGAATTTAACTTGCCATGTTCTATCACACAAAACGATTACAATACTTCACTCCACCCGCAAATCCCGATCCGATTTATGCCAAGAAAATGCAAGAACTCATCGGGGGTAGCTTTGGGGAAATGACTGTAATGATGCAGTACTTATTTCAGGGCTGGAACTGCCGCGGACCTGCTAAATACCGCGATATGCTGCTAGATATCGGGACTGAGGAAATTGGTCACGTTGAGATGTTAGCCACGATGATCGCTCATCTATTAGAGAAAGCCCCAGTCAAAATGCAAGAAGATGGTGCAAAAGATCCCGTCGTCGGTGCGGTTATGGGCGGGATGAACCCCCGAGATGTGATTGTGGCAGCGATGAACCCCCAGCACGAAATTGTTTCTGGTGGAGGTGCAACGCCATCTGATAGTGTCGGCTTCCCCTGGAACGGTCGCTTTATCGTCGCCAGTGGCAACTTATTGGCAGACTTTCGTTCTAATCTCCATGCTGAATCTCAAGGTCTGATGCAGGCTGTACGGTTGTATCAGATGACCGATGACCCAGGCGTGAAAGACCATCTCAGCTTCATGATCGCCCGTGACACCATGCATCAAAACCAGTGGTTAGCGGCGATCGAAGATCTCAAGAGTGAAGGATTTGAGGATACGGTTGTTCCCGGCATTGCCTATGAATATGGCAAGAACGAGTATGCGTATCAATTCTGGAACAACTCTGAGGGAGAAGAAAGCGCCGAAGGACGTTGGGCAAAAGGTCCCTCAATGGATGGCAAAGGCGAGTTTCAGTATGTGGCGAATCCTGAACCGATCGGATCAATCCCAGAACCACCCCAACCCGATCCACGATTGCACGGCACGCCCAAAACTCCTCAAGCCATGATGGTGAACGGGGAGGGGAAAAGTAACCCCAATGTGGTTGAGCGGGTCGTTGATGCGATCGATCACCTCACTCCTGGCAGTTAATTCCTGCCCTGGGAAATAGCGAATCGGTGGAGGGCGAAAGTCTCTCCACCATTTTTGTAGTCGAGAAAAGCTTGAGGATAGTTTGAATATTTGTTAACTTTATTAAAGCAGCAGTAAAATTAAAGCATCAATCATCTTTTGGGCATCATGTCTCAGCAATGCGCCCCACTCCCTCTAAGTTCACCCTCGCTAGAAGAAGTGGAAACGGCTGATCTGCGAAATCAGCTCAAGTCTCAGCAGAAGTTAGTGACGGCGATCGAGCGGCGAGTCGGACGATCGCTGACCTCGATTCAGACTTATTTGACCCAACTCAATCAAGCGGTTCACGACTCATCTGAGTGGCAGATTAACATCGCGTCGATGGCAGCCGAACTCCAACAGCTAGGAGATTTGCTTGCCGATGCCACCCTGCTGCAAAAAATAGAAGCCGGAAAAGTCACCGTTCAGCTAGAAGCTTTAGATTTGCATCTGCTTTTAGATTGCGTGAGTCGTCATCTGCTCGCCCCCAAAGCTGAGACTCCGCGCTTAATTTGCAAATTTCCTGCGGTTTTGCCGCCCGTCATTGCCGATCGTGACTTGCTCGAAGAAGTTTTAACCGATCTTTTGGGGCGATCGCTGAAATGTTCTGATCCCGATGTGACCACCATTTTAGAAGTCAACCAGCTTGAGTCACAAATAACCATCAGCATTACTGCTCAACGATTTGTCTCATTAGGTGAGCGCGACTTTGCCCCAGAGATAGCCCTCTGCTGCAAACGAGTTGAAGTTCAAAACGGAGCAGTCACCTGTCAGATGCTATTAGATGGCTCGACGATTGTTGCGGTGACTTTGCCGATCGCAGACTAGCGATCGATTTTTGCTTTAAACAAAGCTAGGCTTCTCTGAATTTATCGGTGAAAACTAGGACACTTTCATGAGTCTTCTACTCACAAGTCAGCGTGTTAATCTCTAAGTAGAACTATTGAGGCTATGTAAGTTTACACAGTAGACTTTAAAGAACTCGTGAACCTGTCAAAAGCTTCAAAGAGAATGTTTGAACTTGTCATGAACAAAGGAACTTTACTTGCTCATTACTGAAGTAAGTTAACGGAGTTTGTAGAAAGATTTTATTGATTTGATATCAAAAAGTTTAGAAGCAAAATTGTTGATAAGTTCAGTACTTTCTCTCAAAGACTTTGCCCTATTGCTGCGTTGATAATGACAGTTGAAAGGTCATAGATAGGCGAGAACCCAAATCAATGAAATCCATCAATGTCTTTTGTATCGCAGCAGTTAGCACGATTGCAGCCCTTGGCTACTCAAGTTCTGCTCAAGCCATCTCATTTAAAATCACCAACGGCGCTCCCGGTTTGAATGGGGAAACGAATCAAGGTGCATTCTCCGAGTTTGCTAAGTTAAAGGAGACCACCACGATCGACTTCAACTCAGGCAAAGTGCCCACCACCGGGTTTGCTAAATACTCGTTTGAAAACACCTCAGGTACTAGCAGCGTCCGTGCTGACCAGTGGGCACCTGCTGGGTCAACAGGCAAGCAAAACGGCTCTAACTATCTGGCAGTTTTTAACGGCGATGCTGCAACGATTAAATTGGACAAAACCCTAAACTACTTTGGGATTGACTGGGGTGCAGTGAGCCAAAACAACACGTTCTCTTTTTACCAAAGTGGCACAACTGGCAAAGACAAACTGGTCAAGTCTTTTACCACTGCTGACATTCTCAACAACGCGGCTTTGTTTAAAGCCTCATGGCAAAATGGAGAAGGCAACGGCTATGTCCATTTCTACTCCGACAGCAGTGCCGACAACTTTGACAAAATCGTGGTTTCCCAATCCAGCACGAATGGGGGCGGTTTTGAATCTGATAACCACTCTTTCCATCAGGGAACAGGCAAGTTTGATTTTGATGGCAATCTGAAGCCGAAATCGGTTCCTGAACCGGGCATTGTGTTGGGACTGTTGGCAACAGGCGGCATGTTTCTGCGGAAACGCAACCAAAACCTTTCTCAAAATTAGGTTGAAAAAGCATCTTAGCAAAGCTGGATGACTTTTAAATAAGGTTTTGGATCTGCACCTCTCGCCGAGAGGTGCATTTCTTTTTGGAGACTGCTTTAAGATTGAGACATCGGAACTTCTTAACAATTAGGGCATGAAACGGATTGTTTTAATCGCTGGGTTTGAGTCCTTCAACGCGGATCTTTACCGACAGGCGGCTCAAGTAGCTCAGGCGCGGTGCCCAGAACTAGAGATTTTAGTGTTTAGCGATCGCGATCTCACCACCCACTCGACTGAAGTTGAGTCTGCCCTCCGCAATGCTGACGTATTTTTTGGGAGTCTGCTGTTTGACTATGATCAGGTGATGTGGCTACGAGAGCGAGTGCAGCCCATTCCGATTCGGCTAGTGTTTGAGTCGGCGTTAGAGTTGATGAGCCTCACACAGCTAGGAAAGTTTGCTATTGGTGACAAGCCCAAGGGAATGCCCAAACCCATTAAGTTCATCCTCGACAAGTTTGGCAATGGGCGCGAAGAAGACAAACTTGCAGGTTACATTAGCTTTCTCAAAATTGGGCCGAAACTGCTAAAGTTTGTTCCAGGTCAAAAGGTGCAAGATCTGCGGAACTGGCTGATTGTTTATGGCTATTGGAATGCGGGCGGATCAGAAAATGTGGCATCTCTGTTTTGGGTTTTGGCAGAGCAGTATTTAGGGTTAGAAGTTGGAGAGATTGCACCTCCGATCGAGACTCCCAACATCGGCTTATTACACCCAGATTATTCAGGTTATTTTGAGTCTCCTAAACAATATTTGAACTGGTATCAAACTCGCCAATCTAACAATCTTCCGGTAGTTGGCATTTTGCTTTATCGAAAGCACGTCATTACAAAACAGCCTTATATTGCTCAATTAATTCGACATTTTGAGCAAGCGGGTTTGATTCCTCTGCCAATTTTTATTAACGGCGTTGAAGGACATGTTGCCGTGCGTGACTTGATGACAACTGACTATGAGCAAGCCCAACGTCAACAAGGAATCGTAGACACAAAATCGCTTTCTAGTGAAGCGGTAAAAGTAGACGCGATCGTGTCTACGATCGGCTTTCCATTAGTCGGAGGCCCAGCAGGATCGATGGAAGCGGGTCGTCAAACCGACGTGGCAAAACGCATTCTCAGTGCCAAAAATATTCCTTATTTAGTGGCGGCACCGCTGCTGATTCAAGACATCCACTCCTGGACGCGGCAAGGCATCGGCGGTTTGCAAAGCGTTGTGCTGTATGCGCTGCCAGAATTAGATGGCGCGATCGACACCATTCCACTCGGCGGTTTAGTCGGTGAGAAGATTTACCTGATTCCCGAACGAGTCAAACGGCTCACCGGACGGCTGCAAAATTGGATTGATCTGCGACAGAAATCGGTCAGCGATCGTAAACTCGCTATCATTTTATATGGCTTCCCCCCCGGTTATGGAGCCGTCGGCACAGCCGCATTGTTGAATGTGCCGAAGTCGCTGCTCAAACTTTTACAGGCACTCAAAGATCAAGGCTACACGATCGGAGACTTGCCCGAAAACGGCGAAGAAATTATTCGTCAAGTCAAACAAGCTGATGAATGGCTCGGTGAATCCCAAACTGATGATTCAACTCAACATTCTGTCAACGTTCGGACGTTAGAAAAATGGCTAGGCTATCTTCTGACCTCACGAATTGAGAAACAGTGGAAGTCGCTATCAGGAAGCGGCATCAAAACGATGGGTGAAGACCTCACCTGGGGCGGTGTTCAGTTTGGCAATGTGTGGATTGGAGTACAACCTCCGTTAGGGATTTCGGGCGACCCAATGCGATTAATGTTCGATCGTGACCTCACCCCTCATCCGCAATATGCCGCATTTTATCAGTGGCTGCAAAAAGACTTTCAGGCAAACGCGATCGTTCACTTTGGGATGCACGGCACCGTTGAATGGCTCCCCGGTTCTCCGTTGGGCAACACGGGCTATTCGTGGTCAGATGTCTTGCTTGGAGATTTGCCCAATCTCTACATTTACGCTGCCAATAATCCCTCAGAATCAATTCTGGCAAAGCGTCGCGGCTATGGCGTTTTAATCTCGCATAACGTGCCGCCTTATGGTCGATCGGGGTTGTATAAAGAACTCGTCACCCTACGCGATCTGATTGCTGAATATCGTGAAGATCCCGATAAAAATTATGCGCTAAAAGAGGCGATTTGTAAGAAGATTAGCGACACTGGACTGGATGCAGATTGTCCATTTGCAGAGGCTAAACAGATGGGGATGGAATTCACGATCGAGACCGTCAAACTTTTCAGCAACGATGCCTTTAATCACTACTTAGTCACTCTCTACGAGTATCTGCAAATTCTCGAAAATCGTCTGTTCTCATCGGGTCTGCATGTCCTCGGTGAACCACCTAACCCCGAAGAATTAGACGGTTATCTCAACGCTTATTTTGATGGTTCGCTAGAGACTGAGGAGGCATTGCAGATCCGCAATTTGCTGGCTCAAAACACCGACGAACTTACTAATCTTCTACGCGGACTGAATGGAGAATATATTCCGCCTGCTCCCGGTGGTGATTTGCTGCGCGACGGTGCAGGAGTTTTGCCTACCGGACGCAACATTCACGCCCTCGACCCTTATCGGATGCCTTCACCTGCCGCTTATGAACGAGGGAGAGCGATCGCGCAACAAATTCTCACGCAACATTTGCAGCAGCACAGTACCTATCCTGAAACCGTTGCAGTGATGCTGTGGGGCTTAGACGCGATTAAGACAAAAGGTGAATCGCTGGGCATTTTATTAGAGCTAGTCGGTGCAGAACCCGTTAAAGAAGGCACGGGGCGAATTGTCCGCTATGAGTTAAAGCCTTTAGCAGAAGTTGGACATCCGCGCATTGATGTGTTAGCTAATCTTTCAGGCATTTTTAGAGATAGCTTTGTCAACATCATTGAGCTATTAGATGATCTGTTTCAACGTGCTGCCGATGCTGATGAACCAAACGATCAAAATTTCATTCGTAAACACGTTGTAGCGCTCAAGTCTCAAGGCGTTGAAAATCCTTCGGCACGGCTATTCTCCAATCCATCTGGAGATTATGGCTCTCTCGTTAACGATCAGGTTGTTGCTGGTAATTGGGAATCGGGCGATGAATTAGCGCAAACCTGGCAGAGTCGCAACGGATTTAGCTATGGCAGAAGCGATAAAGGACAAGATCGATCGCTGATCTTGCAATCGCTATTAAAAACGACCGATCGGATCATTCAAGAAATCGATTCGGTCGAATATGGCTTGACAGACATTCAAGAATATTATGCCAACACGGGCGGATTAAAGCGGGCAGCAGAAAAGCAGCAGGGCAAAAAAGTCCAGGCGAGTTTTGTCGAGAGTTTTTCAAAAGATTCGACCCCTCGCGATTTAGACGATCTGCTGCGAATGGAATATCGCACGAAGTTGTTGAATCCAAAATGGGCGGAAGCAATGGCAGATCAGGGTTCTGGCGGAGCATACGAGATTTCTCAACGTATGACGGCTTTGATTGGCTGGGGCGGCACCGTCGATTTTCAAGAGTCGTGGGTCTATGACCAAGCCGCCGAAACCTATGCGCTCGATGCAGAGATGGCAAACAAACTGCGATCGGCAAACCCTGAAGCATTTCGCAACATCGTCAGCCGAATGTTAGAAGCAAACGGTCGTGGTTTTTGGCAACCTGAACCAGAGAAGTTGGCGCAGCTACGTGATTTATACGAAACGGCAGATGAAGCGATCGAGGGAGTGGCGATCGCGGTGTAGATTAATTCTAGATATCGGTGCCTATCACCCACCGCAGATAAACTTTCTCTCATGACGACTAGCTTTGACGATCGAGTTCACGAGTGACCCTACGCTGCTAATCTCCACTGATTTCGACTAACGCTTCACCTGCTCGTAAAAGTTGCAGTGCTTCTGGTAAAGTCGCGCTCAAGATCTCTCGCAATCGAGCATTTGAAGTATTTCCACACGTCAACCAGATGATTTGTGGTGGTGATCCAAGAAGACCAACCAGATCAACAAAGTCGCTGTCTTTGGTCATGAGGATAATTGCTTGAGCCTTTGCTGCCTCAAAAATCTCAGAGTCTTCAGCATCTCTCAACCCAACATCGCGTAAGGCTAATGCTGTTATTCTAAAAGAGCTGATGATCCAAGTTGCGATCGCGGGCGACAGATGGGCATCTACCCAAATTGTCATGCAACTAATACCGGATGATTGAGCTTACGTGATGCGTATAAAAGTGCTGCTTTCAGATCGTCTGCCTCAAGATCAGGCATCTCTTCTAAAATCTCTTCAGCACTCAGCCCAGCCGCAAACAAGTCTAAAACATCCGATACTCGGATTCTCATCCCTCGAATGCAGGGACGACCGCCACATTGCCTGGGATTGATTGTGATTCTCTTGAGTGGCTCTGACATGATGCGGCACTTCACAAGTTCATGACTCAGTGTAAACGCCTTTCAACGGAGTTTGCTAACTGCCCACTAGCAGATTACCAGGCTAACGATCGAGTTGAACCGCACCAGATCGATTACAGCTACTGTTAACTTTAGTTAGCAGTGCGGTTAACCTTACCGACCATGTTTCGCGTGTCGGTTCCAACGAGGTTGTTCTACAGAACTGGCGATGGATGTATTGTTCCTAACAGGTAACATTTGTATCCAGTTCTCGTGGAACAATCTAATTATGCTGCAAGATGCACTACGATCGAACCAAACAACCTCTCGGAAAGCTGGTGCAGGTGAGGCAACAAGCAGGACTGAGAACTACTCGTAGCGTGTCTTCTTAGATTTAATCACCTCAATGACATCATCGTGCCTTTGCCCCTCAATCACATCTTTGAGATGAATTTGCCCATTAAGGTATTGAACGTGGATACGCCAGCCTGACACCTTATCGATATCGGCACGATAAATTGCCTGCTTCACACCCTTTACTTTATGCAGTCTCGTTTTTGGAAATTTTCTTGTTCTGTGACACTCGCTGTCTTCAAGTTCTGACAAGGCTTCAAGAAAACAAATTTTTAGCTTGTCATTTGGCAAAATTTTCATGGCTTCGTAAGTAACGCCGTATTCATCGCAAAGAGTCAGAGCTTTTGCCATAAATAAGCTTACGAGATCTGAGCAGTTTCTCGATCGTAGTGAAGTAGCCCTTGATATAAGGACTCTGCTACATCTTTATACGCTTGATCAAGGTCATCATGTTTGACTGCCCGAAAAAGAGTAAAAATAACTTGCCCAAAAATTGGGTCTTCGTCAACTGACAAAACCACGCTTAGTTTTTGAGAAACCCGTAGTGTATACAGTGAAGATTCGTAGCCATTAAGATTTGACGGTAGGCCGAGCCGTCGCAGCTTACGATAAACATCAGCTTTTTGAGTTGGGAAGAGGCTGGCGCAGTCGTTGATTTTTTGAATCACTGCTGCTTTATCGCCTTCACTCAGCTTACCAAGATCCTTCTCAAACCCCTTTGTTGACTCAATTAGAACATCCATGTTATGAATCACTAATCTGAATCTACTACTTGCTCTAAAACCTTAGCATAACAACAAAATCTCGTTTCCCAAATAGTCCCGCAAGAACCTAACACAGAAGAGGTAAATGGTCGTGGTTTTAGGCAGCCTGACCCAGAGAAATTAGCGCAATTGCGGTCTGCGTGACTTATATGAGACGGCAGATGAAGCGATCGAGGGAGTTGCAATCTGTATTGGTAAAGCCTGCACCAGTTCGCCAGGTATAAAAAGCTCTTGCCTTTCTACTAATGATAAAACGGATGCGACGGATATAAAGATACACCCAGGCTAAGAGTGTCAGAAACACATCGCGTAGAAATGATCCAAGATATTTCCCTGCTCCGTTTAGATCGAGTCCCTGCAAGAGTTCTGGAATCGCTGTGATTTCATTCGATTTCTCGTTCACTTTTTGCTGTCCTAACACCAGCCGACTTTGATTCGCCCAGGCGCTCACCCGATGAATCATGCTTTGTTTACCGCCACGGTCGTAACGGCCTCGTAGCGTTTTGCCATCTAGACCAATCAGTTGTCCATCAGGGATGTTGAACACTGCTGGCACCCAATCATCCCAGAACGCTCCTCACAATCAGGTCTGCTCTGGATTTTACGTTCTCTTCTCGATCGTTCCAACCCCTGCCACTCAATGGTTAAGAAACGTATGCGTTTGCCCTAGAGTCCATTCTAAAGTTCTAGGAGCCGCCGTCAGCAAAAGGGTCGTAATCAACGGTTTTCTCCTTACAAGCTTTTAATTTTGATTGAATCATTAGGTGAGTTTTTACCAAAAAATCGTAGCCAATAGATTAGAACCGCAGCAATAGTTAATTTTTTTACAGGTTTTAATAAAAAACAAAAGGCGATCGGTGTTGATTCACCCTGAGAATTTTGCGGAGAATGATCAGTCAATTGGCTGATCTTGCCCTAGTGTTGGGATAGGTTGCGATCGATCAAGGATTTGCGCTGTCTAAATCAACTTATACTCACTCATTAATCAAAAGATAAGTATTATTTTTGACCGATATCTAAACTAGTAGGCGTTGTCAAAAATGATACATTCTGGTTGCAGTACAAGAAGTTTCCTCAATAGCTTCGTTGAATAGCTTAGTAATTGTATGTGTTTTTAAGTACTTCAAAATACGGAAAACCCCTTATTTTCTGAAGCAGACTCGTAGGCTTTATCAATAAGGATTGATGGGTTAAAACCAAGTATATTCGTGCTCAAGAAAAATTGAAAGCTTCCTATGGCGAGGCTTATAAGTTGTATAAGTGCTTCAAGAAAGTAAAGTATAAGTGCTATAAAGTACATTTTCTAAGAACTACCATCGTGTTAAGCCCTTGTTATTTGCAGAAGTAACCAGTAACCTAGTTGTGAGATTAGTTACTGACCTCGTAATCGATCTGCTAACTAGTGGATTGTGATAAAGCTTGCATCTACCCACGATCGCTCAAAGACAGAAACGCTGAGGCATTAGTCACTAAAGGTGACTTGGAATAATCTTGAGCGAAAGATAGAAACGCTTTCAAATTTGGGTGCAGCCTGAGTCATTTGCAATCTGAGGAGGTGCTCGATCGCGCTTAACCTGTCGGGAAAATGAGAAAACGGCTGAATGATTCAAGAGATGTGAGAAGTTTTAACCCCGTTTCTATGGTTAGTCCCAAACCGTTTCAACGCTTGCAACCCCTAAGTTTGTTAGCACAGTTAATGAGTCGTGAGGTCGATGGGTGTTTAGAAGTTGTGAGTGGAGCGACTTCCTGGTTGATTTATTTCAACCACGGCAAGCTGTGCTTTGCTACTAGCTCGACTGATCCCTTTGAACGCCTCGATCGTCACCTGCATCAACTTAATGCTCAGATTCCTGCTTTAACCCGTGAGATATGCGCTCAGGTGCGATCGCGGTTTGAAGGCACATCGGGAAGCCACCCCGCCAGTAGTGCTGATTATCAAGCGATTTGCTGGTTGGTTGAGCAGCAAGGACTGGATCGCTCGCAAGCCACTTCACTGATTGAGGCTTTGGCAAAAGAAGTCATTGAGTCTTTTTTGAGCGTCACTGAAGGCATGTATGAGATCACCGACCCGCAGAGCTTCACCGACTATCCCAGCCTTTGCCAGCTTGATTTGCGCCCGATCGTTGAATATTGCCACAATCGGCGGCAGCAACCTGTTGCCCGTCAGATTCCTCCCAAAATTCAACGCCCCGATGCACTGCCAGGAGTCAATCATCGTGCCCCCAATCCAGCCGAGCAATCTCAAAGTGCTAGACAACTTGCTGCGAATGATGCGACTAATCGATCGAAACCTGTTGTGCCTTCCGCAAGAACTGGTTACACGATCGCCTGCATTGATGACAGTCCAACAATTTTGCAAGCCATTAACTCCTTCTTAGACGACTCTAGTTTTTCGGTGTTGATGATTAACGATCCGGTTAAAGCGTTGATGCAAGTAATGCGAAGCAAACCAGACGTGATCTTGCTGGATGTCGGGATGCCCAACCTTGATGGATATGAGTTGTGTTCTCTATTGCGACGGCATCCCAGCTTTAAAAATACGCCGATTATTATGGTCACCGGACACACCGGATTTATCGATCGCGCCAAAGCCAAACTAGTGGGTGCATCTGGATATTTAACCAAACCCTTTACACAATCAGACTTGTTAAAAGCGGTGTTTAAACATCTCACTTGATCACACATTTCTAACACTCTCACGCAGATTTAAGGATTATGAGCCTAACATTAATGCGAACCGTTCTAGTCGTTGAAGATACGCCTTCAGAAATGGAACTGCTCAGTCACTATCTACGAGAAAGTGGCTATGCAGTGATCAACGCGATTAGTGCCAAAGAAGCGCTCAATAAAGCGATCGAGCTTAAACCCGATGTGATCGTTACCGATGTGGTAATGCCCGGAATGAGCGGCTTTGAGCTATGTCGTAGCTTAAAAAAACACCCCGAAACTGAAAAAGTGCCGATCATTATCTGCACGTCAAAAGGTCAAGAAATCGATCGCCTTTGGGGAATGCGGCAAGGGGCAGATGTCTACATCACTAAACCCTTTACGCGAGAACAGTTGGTGCGCGCCGTTCGCTCAGTAGGAGGATAAATGGTTTCTTCATCGCTAACGCTCACCTCGACTCGATCGCCAAAAGCCACCGGAGATGCTTATCTCAAATTTGAGTTGGGGCGAGGCATTCAAGCAATTTTTTTAATGAAGCAGGTGCAAGAAGTGCTGGTTTTGCCGCCACACCGATTGACTGCCATGCCCAATATGTCCGCTTGCCTGTTGGGACTTACCAATCGCCGCAGTCGCGTGCTTTGGGTGATGGATCTCGCCAAAATGTTAGAGATCGGAGCGCTCGACCCCAGCCCACAGCAATATGATTTGGTGATTCTTCGCACTCACACGATGAGCGTGGCAGTAGCAGTGCGGCAAGTAGAAGGGATTCTTTGGGTTGCACCCGAAACGCTGCAACCGCCGCCTCTTCATATTGCGACAAACTTGATTCCTTATTTGCGCGGCTGCATGGTGCAGTCTCAAGACATTCTTTTAGCCTTAGATGCCGAAGCTATTGTGCAGTCTCCCGTTTTGCAAGGACATTGAGCTGCTGACGATCGTGGATTGAACAATATTGGTTACTTGCAATGGTGTGAATTCGACGACTTCGTTACCAGTCTATCGCGCCCCCTAAATCCCCCAAAATTGGGGGACTTCAAGCCAAAATTTCCGTTTCAAAGTCCCCCAGAATGGGGGATTTAGGGGGCAGAAGCCGCTCTTGACGAAGCAATGGAAACGGACACGGCAGTGCCATGTCCCTACGATTTCAATATCAGGTTGTGTGCATCATGTTCTACTCACTTCATTACTGGGTTAAGAGAGTTATTTCATGGTTGATCAGATTAACACAGCAAAGAACAGCGCTCCCGTATCGAGTTCGTCACAACTTCCTAGCATCGATTTAGCGTCGCCGATCGCTGATTCTGCAAATCGTGCCCCTAAGCCGAATCGAGTTTCTGGGTTTAGGCGAACGAGTTTGAGAACAAAAGCAACTGCGATCGCACTGGCGATCGGAACGCTGCCCGTGTTAGGAATCGGAGCAATCTCCTACTATTTTGCAGACAAAGCCGTTAAAGAACAAATTGTCACCATGCAGCAATCTAGCGCAGTTGGGCTGTCAGATAAACTGAATCGATTTATGTTGGATCGCTATGGAGATGTGCAAGTTTTAGCCCGACTGCCCGTGCTGAATAATGCCAAACTCAAAGAAGTCATTTCAGTTGAAGAAAAGCAAGCCGTGCTGACCCAGGTCGTGGATACCTACAACATCTATGAAAGCGTTGCAGTGATGGATTTAGACGGAAATCCGATTCTGCAATCGAAAGGAGAAAAGCTACCAAACCAGCGAGATAAAGCTTATTTTCAGGCAGTCTTTCGGGGCGATAGCCCTTATATTGAGCGAAACGTTGCCTCTAGTCTAGAAAAAGATGCTGCGGTTTATATTGCCGCTCCCGTTAGAGATAGCGTTACAGGTAAAACGATCGCAATTGTTCGCACGGTGATTCCGCTTCAACGCTTAGAGGATGTGATTCAAGACTTTCAGACCTACGGCAGAGATTATGATGTTGCAGACTCGACCGGAAAGCTATTTCTAGCAACCAACAAAAAGCATTTAGGGGAAGAGGGGCGATCGCGTTTTCCAGGTTTAGATCGGCTGCAATCGAACAGAGCGATCGACAGTTTTGTGACCGTTGATCCAACAAGCAATGCCGAAGCGTTGGTGAGTTACGCGCCACCGATGAATCTAGAAGGGCTGCCCTCCCTCGATTGGGAGGTGATGTTGGCATCGGATACGGCGACTGCGTTTGCGCCTCAAAGGGGGCTGGCAGTCACTCTAGCGGTCGGAACTTGGTTAACCACTCTGTTAGTAGGTGCTATTGCTGCCGCGATCGCGAGACGGGCAACTCGTCCAGTTTTAGAGGCAACTGAGGCGGTCGAAAAACTAGGACAGGGCGCATTAACGACTCGCATCAAAGTGGTCGGAGACGACGAACTCGCGAGCCTGGGTTTTAACATCAATCAAATGGCAGAGCAACTGCAAAACTTATTACAGCGACAAAGCGATCATGCAATGCGAACGCAATTGTTGAGCAACATCATTGTCAACGTCAGAAAGTCACTCAACTTTGATGATATTCTGCAAACGAGTGTCTCAGAAGTGCGAGAGTTTCTCAAGGTCGATCGCGTTGTGATCTACCGCTTTCATGACGATTGGTTGAGCGGCACGATTACGGCTGAGTCGGTTGTGCCGGGCTGGGTGAAAGCATTGGGCAAAATTGTTGACGATCCATTAGCTCTGGGAGATGTCGATCGCTATCGCACTGGGCAAGTTTGGGCAGTAGAAGACGTGCAGAATGCTGATCTAACACTCTGTCACTGTGAGATTTTAGAGCGCTTAGAAGTCAAGGCAAACATCGTTGCGCCGATTCTGCGAAACCAAGAACTAATTGGATTAATTTGCGCTCATCAATGCGCTAACACTCGCAAATGGACTCCTGAAGAAATCGACTTCTTCACCCAACTCGCCACTCAGATCGGGTTCGCATTGGATCAAGCTTCTCTGTTAGAACAAGCCAACGAGTCGCGACAACAAGCCGAAGATCTTTCAGAAGAACGCCGTCAGCAGAAAGAGGATCTGCAATTTCAGTTGCTCAATTTGCTGGGAGAGGTCGAAGGAGCCGTTCATGGTGATCTAACCGTTCGGGCAGATGTGACTGCTGGAGAAATCGGCACCGTTGCCGACTTTTTTAACTCGATCGTCGAAAGTCTCCGGCAAATTGTGACTCAGGTTAAGCAAGCCGCCACCCAAGTCAACGATGCGCTGGGCAGCGATGAACAATCAGTTCGCACGCTTTCAGAGCAAGCAACACAGCAAGCCGAAGAAACTACTCGAACACTTAACTCGGTTGAGGCGATGGTGCGATCGATTCAGGCGGTGTCAGACAGCGCTCTTCAAGCCGCAGACGTAGCGCGAACTGCCTCCGAAACAGCAGCAGAGGGCGGCATGGCGATGGATTTAACCGTACACAATATTCTCAGTCTGCGAGAAACGATCGGAGAAACGGCAAAGAAAGTCAAACGCTTGGGCGAGTCGTCACAGCAGATTTCGAGAGTCGTGTCTTTGATTAATCAAATCGCGCTACAAACCAATCTCTTAGCCATCAACGCCGGAATCGAGGCAGCACGGGCTGGAGAAGAGAGTCAGGGTTTTGCAGTGGTTGCCGAAGAAGTCGGAGAATTGGCGGCACGATCGGCGGCTGCTACCCGCGAAATCGAGCAAATTGTAGCAACAATTCAGCGCGAAACGAGCGAAGTAGTAGACGCAATGGAAGCGGGCACGACTCAAGTGGTCGAAGGCACTCGCCTCGTCGGTAACGCCAAGCAAAGTCTAGAGCAAATTCTGGCAGTGTCTCTTCAAATTGACGACTTAGTGCGATCGATTTCTGACGCAACAGTGTCTCAAGTCGAAACCTCGCAAGCGGTCACTAGTCTGATGCAAGACGTAGTAGAAGTCGCGGGGCGCACGTCAAATTCGTCGCTTCAGGTGTCGCGATCGTTGCGCCAAACTGTTGAAGTGGCGCGAGAGCTACAATTCTCAGTCGAAACGTTCAAAGTCAACTAAACGCTGATGGATGGAGACTGAAATTAAAACGTTGCTGAAAAGGCTTGAATACGCCCCCTAGCCCCCAATTCTGGGGGAACAAGACTGTTCAAAGTCCCTCAGAATTGGGGGATTTAGGGGGCGAGAGGATGACAATGACTTAACGATTCATCCCGGCATTCAGCAATGACATTCATCGCATCTTTCATCCTTGATTCTTCACCCTTTAACGCCTATGTCACACGCTAAGGAACTTGAAATTCGTCGCCAGTTCCTCGATGAAGCGCAGGAATATCTAGATGCGCTCGATGCCGCTTTGATCGGTCTGGCAGATAATCGAGTCGATACTCAAAAAATCAATGCGGCATTGCGAGCAATCCACTCGATTAAGGGAGGAGCCGGAATGATGGGATTTACTGTCTTAAGTGATCTGGCTCATCGTCTCGAAGACTCGTTTAAAGTCTTAAAAGTCGAGAAAGCGATCGCGGTCGATTTTCAACTCGAAACGCTCTTGCTGACAGCAGTTGATGTGCTGCGTCGAGTGATTGAGTACGATCGTCACAATGCTGCGATCGATCCTCAATGGTTGAACATCGAAGTTGACCCGCTATTTGAACAACTCCACAAACAGTTAGGCGACCCGCAGGATGAAAATGCAGCATCGGTGTTGTCACCCGAAGACGGGCAAGATATTGTGCCGCTGCTGTTTGAAACTGAGGTTGAAGGCTGTCTCCAGCGATTAGAGGGGGTGTTGGCAACGCCCGATCAGCCTTGTCTGCAAGAAGAACTTACCATCTTGGCGCAGGAGTTGGGCGGCTTAGGAGAAATGCTGCAACTGCCTGCCTTTGTTCGCCTGTGTGCATCAGTAACGTACAGCTTAGAGGTAGATGTCAGCAATGTGAGCGCGATCGCCGAGTCTGCACTGCAATCATGGAGACGCACTCAAGCCCTCGTCATGATCGGACAGTATGATCAAATTCCAGAGGCGATCGCGCTGGCTCCCGAAATAGTAATCGGAGAGAATCAAGACCTCACATCATTTAATCTGGCTGCTGAGGACGAATTTAGCTGGCAAGATGCCGCAACTGTGGAGCAAGATTCCTTCGGCGAATCCGATGAGAGTGAATCAATTCCCGATTGGTATGTAGCAGCGCTAGAAACCGATTCGGTTGCGGTCGATGATGCGGGCTACACCGAATTTCAACCTGCGGCACGATCGCTGATCGGAGAAAGCCAGGTTTCAGACTTTAAAGTGCTAGATGGGTTAGCAGATGGCGATATTGCACCTCCCGAAGAGGATCTAGATACAACAGTTCGAGTTCCGGTCAGGCAGCTAAACCAGCTTAATGATCTATTTGGCGAACTAACCATCGATCGCAACGGCTTAGATCTTTATATCAAACGTCTCCGCAATTTAAATCAACAGCTACACGATCGGGTTAAAGCCCTCGATCACGTCAACGAAAAAATGCGAGACGTTTACGATAAATCTGTTTTTGACTCTGATTTATCGATCTCTCTATCGGGATTAAGACTACTAGCTGGAACTTCTAGCAACGAGAACGCTAATAATTCTAAGCAAGCGTTGAAATCCAAAACCCAAAACCTAAAATCAGATTTTGATTCACTAGAATTAGATCGCTACAATGATCTCCACCTATTATCGCAACAGGTAATGGAGACGATCGTGCAAATTCAAGAAGTCAGCCAAGACATAGAACTGAGTTTAGACGACACCGAACAAACTACTCGATCGCTCAACAAAACCGCCAAACAATTGCAATCAGGGTTGTCGCAACTGCGGATGCGTCCCCTATCAGATATAGTCGATCGCTTCCCGCGTGCCCTGAGAGAACTCTCGCTCCAGCATGGAAAACAGGTGACACTCAAAGTTGCGGGTAACAACACTCTCATCGATCGCAACATTCTCGAAACGCTAAATGATCCCTTAATGCACTTGCTTCGCAACGCCTTTGATCACGGGATCGAGAATGCTGAAACGCGCCAGGCAAGAGGGAAATCAGCCGAAGGCTCGATCGAGATTCGCGCCACTCATCAAGGCAGCCGCACGATTATTACTGTTCGAGATGACGGTGAAGGGATTGCGATCGAGAAGATTCGCGATCGAGCCGAACAAATGGGACTTGACCCAACATTGTTAGCTTCTGCCAGTGACGAAGAGTTGCTCTCTCTGATCTTTGAACCCGGATTTAGCACCAGCGATCGAGTGACAACGCTTTCGGGACGCGGAGTCGGCATGGATGTCGTCAGAAATAATCTCAAACAAATTCGAGGCGAAATTAAGGTCAACACTCAGCCAGGTCTGGGCACAACCTTTACGCTTTCGGTGCCCTTCACACTTTCAACCGTGCGCGTCTTGCTGGCTGAAAGCAACGGGATGCTGCTGGCGTTTCCGACCGAAGTGATCGAAGAAATGTCACTGCTTAAACCAGAGCAAATCTTGCAAACCGCAGGCAGCGAAATGCTCAACTGGCACGGTCAGATCTTGCAGTTTGTGCGGCTACAGCGCTGGCTGAGTTTCAACTGTCCTCGTCAACCCCACGGCTTTGAAACGCCCCCGACCATCACCTCGACCAGCGTGATCATTGCTAATCACGGCAGTCAGCGAGTTGGGCTGCAAATCGATCGCTGTTGGGGTGAACAAGAAGCCACGATTCGACGCATTAATGGCACACTGCCTCTGCCACCTGGATTTAGTAGCTGCACCATTTTGGGCAATGGGCGCGTCGTGCCTCTGGTCAGCCTCTCAGAACTGCTGCGCTGGATCACTAGCTACGAGCGCACCGAGCCGCCAATGCCCAGTCTTCCGTCTCTAGAGTCAACTCCTACCTCGTTTTTATCGGCAGCGATGGGCAACCAGCCCGCCACGATTTTGGTAGTCGATGACTCGATTAACGTCCGGCGCTTTTTAGCATTGACGCTAGAACGGGCAGGCTATCGAGTCGAGCAAGCCAAAGACGGACAAGATGCGCTCGATCGCTTAGAAAATGGTTCATCAGTGCAGGCAGTCGTTTGCGATATTGAAATGCCGCGTCTAGATGGCTATGGCTTGTTGGCAAAGCTGAGAGCCAACCCCGATTTAGAAAGATTGCCCGTCACAATGTTGTCTTCTCGCAGCAGTGAAAAGCACCGCCAGTTAGCGATGAATTTAGGCGCAAATGCCTACTTTTCCAAGCCTTATAACGAGCAGGTGTTGCTGCGAACCTTAGAGCAATTAGTCACACCCGCCGCCGTTTAGAGAAGTAACTGTAAAACCCTTTTGAGCCAGATGCTATTCTTTATCAGGTTAACGTCAGTTCGACTGAAGTAGTTCGCTCCACTTGTGAATTCGGGCAGCCCCCTAAATCCCCCAATTTTGGGGGACTTCAAGCCAAAATTTCCGGTTCAAAGTCCCCCAGAATGGGGGATTTAGGGGGCAGAAGCCGCTGACAACGAAGCGAAAAAACTCGTCGAACTGACGTTTTATCAGGTTCAAGAGTTGAGCATCATGGACGATTCTATATCTGCTGCCGCCCCTTTGCCGCCGTGGTTAAAGTGGCTAGAAAGTTGTTCGAGTACCAACACTTGGGCGATCGAGCACTTAGCCCAACTCGATCACGGCACAGTCGTCTTTACGCGTCACCAAACTCACGGGCGCGGGCAAAACGGGCGCGTCTGGTACTCGCCTCCTGGCGTATTGACGTTGAGTGTGGTGCTCGATCGCATCCCCGCCACCCAACTATCTGGATTCAGCCTGATCGCAGGACTAGCTGTGATCTATGCGATCGAAGATTTGGTTCCAGGTTTGCAGAATCAGTTGCGCTTAAAATGGACAAACGATGTGTGGTTAAATCAACGCAAGTTAGCTGGAGTTTTGTGTGAGGGCGTGACGAGTAACTTAAGCAATGGTACTAAACTGGTCGTAGGAATTGGTCTAAATCACCATGCTGACTTTACAAGTTTAGAGATTAGCACAATTAGAAATCCAGCTAGTCTTCACGAAGTTGTTCCCATTGTTCCTAATGAGATTCTAATATTGGAGAAATTACGTCACTATCTGTTGCAAACCGCCGGACTTTTACAATCATCGCAGCATTCATCTTGTTTTTCTGTTCTATTGTCTGCCGTGCGCGATCGCGATGCCTTGTTAGGTAAACAAATCACGATCGAGTTATCTGGAGAGCAGATTTCAGGCGAAGCGATCGGAATTGACGATCGTGGTTGTCTACGATTACGTCTTTCTGATGGCACCATTCGCACATTCATGTCTGGTCACGTTACTTTTGCATCCGTATGAACCTTTCTAACCACGAAACAGATTCCCCAATTTGGCGACCTTATACGCAGATGAAAACGACTCCTCCGCCGCTCAAAGTGGTGAAGGGCGAAGGCGTTTGGCTAGAACTCGAAGACGGACGACGCATTTTAGATTGCATTTCAAGCTGGTGGGTGACGATTCACGGACACGGACATCCCGCCTTAGCTAAGTCACTTTATCACCAGGCACAGCAGCTAGAACAGGTGATTTTTGCCAACTTCACTCATGATCCT
Organism: Phormidesmis priestleyi ULC007; assembly: GCF_001895925.1. Lineage (GTDB taxonomy): Bacteria > Cyanobacteriota > Cyanobacteriia > Leptolyngbyales > Leptolyngbyaceae > Phormidesmis_A > Phormidesmis_A priestleyi_A. The sequence continues at coordinate 153,775 of NZ_MPPI01000004.1, forward strand.
GCCGAACAGTTAGCGCGCAAATTACTCACCCATCTGCCCGACGCTTTGACACGAGTCTTTTTCACCGACAATGGGTCAACGGCGATCGAAGCTGCCTTAAAAATGGCATATCAATATTGGCTCAACCAGGGAGAAACGAATCGCACTCGGTTTCTAGTGTTTGAGAAAGGCTATCACGGAGACACGATCGGAGCAATGTCACTCGGAATCGGCTGCTCATGGTGGGAGCCGTTTCGACCGTTGTTAATTGAGATGGATACGGTTCCGTTTCCTGCCACGTTTGATGACGATCCAGAAGTTGAGATCAAAGAATCACAGGCACTCGAACAGATCGAATCGCTCTTAAAACAAGAAACCTATGCCGGGATTTTTATTGAACCTCTGATTCAAGGAGCCGGGGGAATGCGAATGTGTCGCCCCGAATTTCTGCGATCGCTGCAAACGATCGCTCACCAATTCGGAGTGCTGATGATCTACGACGAAGTGATGACCGGATTCGGGCGCACCGGAGAGCTATTTGCTTGCTCAAAGTCTGGCACAACTCCCGATATTCTCTGTTTGTCTAAAGGGCTGTCAGGCGGTTGCTTACCGTTAGCCGTCACACTCGCAACGGAGACAATTTATCAGACATTTTATAGCGACGACGCGAGTAAGATGTTTCTTCACGGTCATTCCTATACGGGCAATCCGCTGGCGTGCGCTACGGGGCTAACGTCTCTCAACTTGTTAGAGCAAACTCCGCAAAGATTTCGGGCGTTAGAAGCGTTGCACCGTCGCTATTTAGAGACTTGGCTCAAAGGACATTCTAGAATTGAGCAGATTCGCGTCTGTGGCACGATCGTCGCTATGGAAATCATTACTGATCAAACACCAGGCTACTTTAATACGATCGGATCTGAGTTGCGCGATCGCTTCCTAGAGTTGGGGTTTTTCATTCGTCCGCTCGGCAACACGCTTTATTTAATGCCGCCTTACTGCATTAGCGATCGTGAACTCGAATCGATGTACCAAGTCATTAGCAAAGTGCTTGATACTTGATCAGCAATACTATGGCTCAAAACGGCGATCGTTCCTTATCAAAACAGAAAAGGCAAAGAGTAAAGCTGCTTCCTTTACTTTTTGCCTTTCTATTGAAGTTGGAGAGACGATCGCCGCCTAGTTACGATCGTCTCTAATCCATAGCAATCCTAAATTGTTCGTGAGCAGCAGGACAGGTTTGCTCCCCTTAGCCCCCAAGGGGGACATTCTGCAATCTCACAACTCAAATCGGATGGCTATCTTAGCTCTCGGCTGCCCCTGCCATTGCCGCAGCTTTACGCTTGCGAAGGACACCAAACCCTAAGCCAATTAGACCTGGCAAGAGCGCCGGGGTCGGAATAGCCGTAGATGTCGAGGTCACAGACACGTCATCCAATCTAAGATAGGCTGGATCCTGTTGAAAGGCGAACTTCAACACAGTCGAAGGTGCTTGTGCAATAAAGCTAAAGGTGTTTTCCGCAGGTGAAGATGTGAAAGGAAAAGCGAGATTGGTGAAGGTCGATAGTACCTCAGAGCCAGCCGAAACGGCAAAACTGTTTGGTTTGCCGCCATCACTCTTTAAGAAGTAGCTGAGATTGTAGGTTTGTCCTGCAACTGTTGCAAGCGTCTGCGATAGGAAGCCTGGAGTACCGATGGGACCAAAAAACGCTCCAAAGTTGCCACTGTTGGCAGAAGCGGAGTCAACACCTGTAAAACCAGTGTTGCCAGATTGAGTCCAGCCTGAGAAATCGCCTGTCTCAAAGCCGCCGTTGGACACGAGGTTCAATGCTTGAGCCGGGTTCATTGCGCCTAAGCTGAGGCAGGTAGCGCCCGCAGCAATGACAGACAGTTTTTTCACGTTGCTCAAAGTCGTCATGAATTAAATATCTCCATAAAGGTGAAGTGGTTTTGGTAGACCCCTCTTGGAGATGCCCCAGTAAGTTCACCCAATTGAGCGGGTTCACTGAGTGCTATTCTTACCTAAATCCACCTAATTTCCTAGTGTTATTTTTTACCTTTACAAAAAGCTTATACAAAGCACATCGTAAATATACGCAACCGCCTCTGTGTTCAGATCTATACCCGCATTTAGTGCAATTGTCAGCACCTTGATCAAGCGATCGTTCTCTAATCGCCAAAATAGCCGCATCTGGTTAGAGGTGCGGCTATTTTCAGTATTCATGTTAAATCTGATTTCCTCAATGCTGTTTGAAGGCGATCGCAGGTTAAAAGCGATCGTATTGCTCCATCACACCCTGCCGAATTGCATCTTCTATCGCTTCTAAACTCTTCGGCTCTCCCAAATAGTTTAAGCATCCAGCAACGTCTTCTAATGTGGTTTCTCGGAACGGATTTTTGAGCTTGAGTAGAATCCCATCACCTGTGCCGATCGCGACTAACTCTTGCCCTGCCTCCCAATGGTGAGCATCCCGCAAAGCTTTGGGAATAATCACTTGACCTTTGCTAGACAATCGCGTCGTTTCCACTGAAGAGCTACCTCAAGTAAGAATTCTAGCACTCCATGAATCTACTAAACTTTAGGGGTAACGACTTGTGATCACCTATGGCTACAGATTTACCCACCTCCAGCGCTGCACCTTCAGAAACCCCGATCGCCACCCGGTTGAGCAATTTTCTGATCGTGTTAGTGGCGATCGCGCTGACCGTCGCAATTTCTCTCGGACTGAGGACCCAAACGACCTCTGTTTCTCTCAGCTCGATGGCGAAAGTAGCCGTGCCCCTAGAGGTTGCCCTGGCAAACGGCAAACCAACCTTGATGGAGTTTTATGCTGATTGGTGTACCAGTTGTCAGGCAATGGCTCCAACCCTGCAATCGCTCAAAGAAACCTATGGCGATCGTATCAATTTTGTGATGCTCAATGTCGATAACGAGAAATGGCTGCCCGAAATTCTCAGCTATCGAGTCGATGGAATTCCGCATTTTGTCTATATGAAACAGGGAGGCAACGCGATCGGGCAAGCGATCGGTGAGCAGCCTCGCCCGATCCTCGAAGCCAATCTAGTGGCGTTGTCTGAAGGCAATATTTTGCCTTATGCTCAGACAACTGGACAAACCTCAGCCTTTTCGACCACCGTTGAAACCAAAGAAAGTGCCGCTGACCCTCGTAGTCACGGCAGTCAAGTTGATAAAAGTTAACGACCCTTGAGCGCTTTTTGCTGAGTTGCTTGTCCGCCCTGAACTAAAAGTTCGGGCTAATAGCAGAAGTCCGTTGAAACAGACTGAGGGCCAGACTTTCTCTTCTAGTCCTGTTTAGAGGACTTTCGCTGTGAGCCAGGAAATTAATTTCTGGGCGAGTGAGGCAATGAACAAAGCTCGTCAAAAGTTACAGGTTATTTACATTCACGATCCTTAATCTAAACGGATTGATACGGTTAAGACATTTGTACTATAATAGTTAGAAATCAAATAAGCTTCTCAAAAAACTAAATCGTTGCGACTTCACACCTCGCCTGATCAAAAGTTACTAATAATTAAGATGATCAACCCGTTTAACTCTATATACAATAACCGCAAGAGAAAATAACTCAGGGAATAAGAGACTTGAGTGCTGTTGGATTCAATTATTAAAGGCAGATTACGGCATGTCAATTATTGCCCTCAAAGCTTGGTATCTTCAGGAATATGAGCCGATTCGAGATCTTGAAAAGCGTCCTCACGATCTGCGACTCAGCAAAAATAGCTTGCTAAAGTCTGGCTTGCGGGCAGATTTCTTAGAAGACAGTGAAGAGGTAAAGACCTCTCTTTGGTTTCAGCGCTATTTAGAAGGCGAAACCGTCGAATTTTATATTGAGGGCAGTGGCGGCTACGCGATTTCTAACATCGATTTGCGAAGTCACGAGATTTATTTCTCGAAACAAGAAGTAATGGCGCATTTAGAGCCAACGATCTTCTTGTGCTATCAAACCGAATATTCTGAGTCGAGCGAGTTGCTGCGAGAAGAGTTAGACAAAATTATTGAATCGATTAATGGTCGATCGCGCCTCCCGATCACTCTGCAAGAATCGCATCGCCTCACCGATGGCCCAGTGCGCCTCACGAGTGCGCTGATGCGATCGATTCGACAATGCCTTTTATTTATCGCCGATGGCACCTCGATCGCACAGATTTCTGGCTCACCCGCGTTACTGATCCCCAGCCCTAAAGTCTGCGTTGAGATGGGTTATGCTCTGCAAAGCAAGCGATCGGAGCAACTTTTACTCACCCAAATGGAGCGGTCTGACCTGCCCGGACAGTTTCCCTTTGACTTGCCGAGTCAAAACCGTCTCGTCTATAAAGACAAAGCGCAACTCAAAAAGCTTTTGCCTAAAGCGGTTGAAACTCAATTGCAGCGCTTTAATTTAATTTCTTAGCGATCGCACCGAGAACTGCCGACCCGCGATCGTGATTTTCACCCACTTCCAGACCATAATAAGGTCGTCGTGGTTGAGATAAAACAAAATGCCTAGAACGCCGAGTGAGTTTGCTGTCTACCTCTTGTTAGAGGGCGGTCATCGCGAAGAAGTGCGGTTTGCCACTATTCAAGACTTTCAAAAGTGGTATAGCGGCGAACTAGTGCCCAAAGCGGCTTCCAACGATTTTATTAGCGTGCCGATCAAAAATATTCAAGGCGAATATATGGTGGTGCGCCCTGCAAAAGTGCTCGGAATTCGAGTCGAGCCGCTCTATTCAGGCAGCGTCGATCGCTACTAGAGCCGTCAGGAACTTGAGCATGATGGAATCGTCTCGCTTCTAGCTTCTTCATCGTCAGAGCGCATGAGAAATTTGCAAATCGTTGAGAGACTTAGACTTTTAGCACTAATCAGTTTAGGTATTGCGGGAGGCTGGGTCGATCCAGCTCGATCGCTTCCGATCCCTACTTCGGTCACGCCCAGTCCGATCGCACCCAGTCCGATCAAACCTACTCAGCCGCCATCAAGCGCCCTAGATGAGCAACTTTGGCATTCTGGTGATCGTAAAACGTTGTTGAGCGCGATCGACTACAGCTTACGCTATTTGCAAACGGCTCAGGCAGTTCGGGCTTATCAAAAATATCCGGTCAAAGGCGTAACGCGCGATCGCGTCGATCGCAGTCTCAGACGCTTTAAGCAACTGATTCTAGCGTCTCGCTCGGCTCAACAATTACAAACCGCAATTCAGCGAGAATTTGTTTTCTACCAATCCACAGGCAAAGACAATCAGGGAACTGTCTCGTTTACGGGTTATTTTGAGCCAGTCCACAAAGCGAGTCGAGTTCGCACCGCAGACTATCGCTATCCACTCTATCGATCGCCCGATCTCGCAAGATTGAAAGCTCCTCACCCAACGCGCCTTGAGCTAGAAGGCAAAGACGGCTTGCAAACCCCCAAAGGATTGCTGCGAGGATTGGAACTGGTCTGGCTGCACGATCGCTTAGAAGCCTTTCTCGTCCAAGTCCAAGGATCTGCCCGACTGCAACTTACTGATGGCACGACGATGACGATCGGCGTTGCCGCACACACCAATCAGCCTTACACAGGCATTGGGCGAGAATTGGTCAAAGACGGCAAACTCCGTCTCGAAGATTTGAATCTGCCCAACGTGGTGCAATACTTTCAACAGCATCCCGACGAGTTGGATTTGTATCTGCCTCGCAATCGGCGGTTTGTGTTTTTTCAAAATACTCAAGGTGCCCCTGCAACGGGGAGTTTAGGCGTTCCGGTGACGGCAGAACGCTCGATCGCTACTGATAAATCTTTAATGCCACCTGGGGCGATCGCGCTGATTCAAACTCAACTGCCAATTCTGAATGTAAATCGTCAATTAGAACAACGTTTGGTCAGTCGATTTGTCTTGGATCAAGATACGGGCGGTGCCATTTTGGGGGCGGGTCGAGTGGATGTTTTTATGGGCACTGGGAAGGAGGCAGGCGATCGGGCAGGACTCGTCAATTCCACCGGACAGCTTTATTATTTGCTGTTGAAATAGACCATCAGCGGTAGGGGTAGCGCCCCCGTGCCTACCCCCGACGCACAGAGGGCAACCACCGGGGGATTTGCCCCTACCCAAATCATCCCTCTATTCCGCAGTGTCCCTAAAATCAATACAATAGGTTCAAGCTCGCAACGGTGAAGGGCATTTCTATGACGGCAACCCAATCTTCTGAGTTTACGATCAAGACTCTCCCTGACCACACGCAACTTCCAGAGTCAGACGGCATCTTTGTGAAAAACTTTCAGGAACACCCGCAAAGTAGCCTCTTAACTGACTCAATTCGCCCCATATTGCAAAGACTTCACCCCGCCGGACAATATTGCATCGGTCAAGATTGCGGTATTTACTGGAGGCTAACCGATCCCCCTGAAAAAGGAGCCGAGGCACCTGACTGGTTTTATGTGCCCAACGTTCCGCCGATGCTGAAGGGTGTGTTTCGCCGCTCTTATGTGCTGTGGCAAGAATATGTTGCGCCTCTGATTGCCTTAGAATTTGCGTCTGGAGATGGCAGCGAAGAACGCGATCGAACGCCCGTCACTGGAAAGTTTTGGGTCTATGAACAGGCAATTCGCATCCCCTTTTATGGCATTTATGAATGTAGCAAAGGCGCGATCGAGCTATATCATCTCGTCGAAGGTCGCTATCAGCCGATGGCTGTCAACCAACGCGGACACTTTCCCATTCCGCCAATGGGCGTTGAGCTAGGCATTTGGCGTGGAGAATACGAGTCGATGGAGCTTCCCTGGCTGCGCTGGTGGGATGGTGAAGGCAATCTGTTGTCAACTGGAGACGAACGTGCTGAACGGGAAAAGCAACGGGCGGATCGACTCGCTGAACGGCTGCGTCAGATGGGCATTGATCCCAACGAAGTCTAACTCCAACGCCTGAACCCCAATCACTTATGGATGCACCCCTAGACCTGACTCTGCAAATCGTCATCACTGTGATTGCAGGAATCGGTGCCCAAGTGCTGGCGGAGTTTGTCAAAATTCCTGGCATTGTTTTTTTGCTGATATTTGGCATTCTGCTGGGGCCGAGTGCGTTTGGAGTGCTGCACCCCGATCGCTTGGGCAATGGTTTAGAAGTGTTGGTTGCCCTGCTGGTGGCGGTGATTTTATTTGAAGGCGGCTTCAATCTGCAATTGCGAGATTTGGGCAGAGTTTCTGGCAGTCTGCGAAACTTGGTGACGATCGGGACTTTAATTACTTTGGTCGGTGGCGGCATGGCAGCCCATTGGTTGAGCGAGTTCCCTTGGGCGCTGGCGTTTCTCTATGGCGCTCTCGTTGTGGTTACGGGGCCAGTTGTAATCAATTCTCTGCTGCGACAGGTTGATGTCGATCGTCAAGTTGCCACCATTCTCGAAGGCGAAGGGGTCTTGATCGATCCGGTAGGCGCAATTTTGGCAGTGGTGGTTCTGAATGTGCTGCTAAATGGCAACCCCGATCCGTTAACGGTGGCGAGTGATTTAGGAATCCGATTGGGAGTTGGCACCACGATCGGGGCAGGCGGCGGCTGGTTACTCGGTGTCATTCTCAAACGCGCCACGTTCTTATCAGAAGACTTAAAGAATTTGGTGGTGTTGGCTGGCTTGTGGGGCTTATTTGGGTTGGCACAGATGATTCGTAGTGAAGCGGGGCTGATGGCAACCGTGATTGCTGGAATTGTTCTCAGAGCCTCTGCGCTGCCCGAAGAACGGCTGCTCAAGCGCTTTAAAGGGCAACTCACTATCTTGGCGACATCAGTGTTGTTTATTTTATTGTCGGCAGATTTGTCGATCGCAGGCGTTCTCGCTCTAGGCTGGGGTGGATTATCTACCGTGTTAGCGCTGATGATCGTCGTTCGTCCTCTCAGCGTTTGGCTTTGCACTTGGAATAGTGATTTAACGTGGCGACAAAAGCTATTTCTAAGTTGGATTGCACCCAGAGGCATCATTGCCGCTTCTGTTGCATCTCTATTTGCAATTCTCTTAACTCAGCGAGGCATTAACGGCGGTGACTCAATTAAAGCGCTTGTCTTTCTCACAATCATTCTCACAGTTGTTATTCAAGCATTAACAGCTCAATGGACTGCAAATTTACTACAGATTACGTCTAAAGATACCACAGGTGTAATAATTGTTGGATGTAGCCCATTAAGTTTGTTGATCGCTCGACTGTTTTTAGAGCGTGACGAACTCGTTGCCCTGATTGACACTGATCCGGATTCTCATCCGTCACTTCAGCCTGATCTCAAAGTGTTTATTAGCAGCGCGCTCGACACCGATGTCTTAGAAGAAGCGGGACTTTCTAAAGTGGGCACATTTTTGGCAATGACTAACAATGGGGAGGTAAATTTGGTGGTGGCGCAACGCGCGATCGAAGAATTTAGCCCCCCCAGAGTTTTAGCGATCTTTCCTCGCGATTCGCAAGTCAGCGGCTTAAATAGTCGAGTTCAACAAGCGTTTAGTTCACAAATTTTGCTCAAAGTTTGGAACCAATATCTGAACGAGGGAGCCGTAAAACTGGGTGAAACGACCTTAAAAGAAGCAGGACTCGATTTGCAGCAAGCCCATCTACGGGCACTTGTCGAAGCCGAAAGTTTGATCCCGTTGTTGATAGAACGCAATGGTTCTTTGCAGATCGCTCCAGTTGAAGGCGAATGGCAGGTCGGCGATCGCTTAATCTACTTGCTCCACGACCCCAAACCCAAACTTTTGAAGCTGCTGTCTGGTTCGAGTCAACTGCGGCTGACCTTAGAAGAGTTGCCAGAGGTGGAAGAGATTCCGATGTTACCTGTGTTGAGTGGGGCGATCGAAACAGTCCAAACTTTTGTGGCTGATTTAGCCGATGGTCAATAGCACGATTAGGTTGAACCTTGCGAATTCCATGCCCCAAATTGACGAAGTTGATGAGTGTTTTGAGGTGGTGATCGAGTTAACAGTTAAGCCCAAGGGTTTAGCCGCAAGTTTAATCGGCATTGCAAAAACGGATGCGCCAACACCCACAGATGAGGAAGTGAAAGTCATGCTAGACGATCGGTTGACGCAAAAATATCTGTAATGCGAGTTTTATTTGATACTAACGTGCTGCTAGATGCCCTACCAGCCCTGACCCGTTTGTTAACGCTAATAGAAATTTGTTCAGTCGATCGCAGAGTATTAGAGCAGGCGATCGCGCTGAGGTGAGCTGATTTTGAGGGTGCGGTGCAATGAGCAGGCACCTGAAATTGCAATGACGACTTGTCCGATCGCGCCTCAACCCCAACCCGTAAAGAAATTTTCCATACTGAAATAAGAGCGCAAACCTGACAGAATTTCTCTAAAGGTTGAAACTGGGCTACTAACCCCGCAAAATCGTTGAATGCCGATCGTAAGAGATAATCAAACCATGCTTGAATCCTACCGCCAACACGCTGCCGAACGTGCCTCTTTGGGCATTCCTCCACTGCCGCTCAGTGCTCAACAAACCTCTGAACTGTGTGAGTTGCTCAAAACTCCCCCCGCAGGTGAAGAAGACACCTTACTGGAACTGCTGCGCGATCGCGTTCCCCCCGGCGTTGATCAAGCGGCTTATGTCAAAGCGGGTTTTTTGACCGCGATCGCTAAAAAAGAGATCACGAGTCCCTTAATATCGCCAAAGTATGCAGTGACGCTGCTCGGCACGATGATGGGCGGCTATAACGTCCACTCGCTGATCGAGTTGCTGCAATCCGATGATGCAGAATTAGCCGTCGAAGCGATCGCCGCCCTCAGTAAAACGCTGCTGATTTTTGATGCCTTTCACGATGTACAAGTCTTGGCAGACACGAATGACAACGCCAAACAAGTGATAAATGCTTGGGCTGAGGCGAAATGGTTTACCGATCGTCCTCCGTTGGCAGATCAGATCACAGTCGTGGTCTTCAAAGTGCCCGGAGAAACCAACACCGATGATCTGTCTCCCGCAACTCACGCCACGACTCGCCCTGATATTCCACTCCACGCCCTGGCAATGTTGGAATCGCGGATGCCGGGTAGCTTGCAAACCCTGGCGGAGATTAAGCAAAAAGGCTATCCCGTCGCTTATGTAGGCGATGTGGTCGGCACAGGATCGTCTCGCAAATCTGCGATTAACTCGGTGCTTTGGCACATTGGGCAAGACATTCCTTTTGTGCCTAATAAACGAACGGGCGGCTATGTTTTAGGAAGTTCGATCGCGCCAATCTTTTTCAACACCGCCGAAGATTCTGGTGCGCTCCCGATTCAGTGCGACGTGTCCCAAATGGAGACGGGCATGGTGATCACGATTCACCCCTTTAAAGGTGAAGTGACGAATGAATCAGGAGAAGTTATCGCGACGTTTAGCTTACAGCCAGAAGTGATCACTGACGAAGTTCGGGCTGGAGGACGCATTCCTCTAATCATTGGGCGGAGTCTAACCGACAAAACCCGCGCGGCAATGGGGCTTGAACCCAGTGATCTGTTTATTCGTTCTACTCTGCCCGTCGATACTGGCAAAGGGTTTACGCTGGCGCAAAAGATGGTCGGCAAAGCCTGCGGTCTACCGGGTGTGCGTCCTGGAATGTCGTGCGAGCCTGCGATGACCACGGTGGGATCACAAGACACGACCGGGCCGATGACCCGCGACGAACTCAAAGAGCTTGCCTGTCTGGGCTTCAGTGCTGATTTAGTGATGCAGAGTTTTTGCCACACTGCCGCCTATCCCAAACCTGTTGACATCAAAACCCACCATGACTTGCCCGACTTTATCTCGTCGCGGGGTGGCGTTGCCTTGCGTCCGGGTGATGGCATCATTCACTCTTGGCTGAACCGGATGTTGATGCCTGACACTGTTGGCACAGGGGGCGATTCTCATACTCGCTTTCCTTTGGGGATTTCCTTTCCGGCGGGATCGGGATTGGTGGCATTTGCGGCCGCGATCGGAGTCATGCCGCTCGATATGCCAGAATCCGTTCTCGTCCGCTTTAAAGGCGAAATGCAGCCCGGAATCACGCTGCGAGATTTGGTGAATGCCATCCCTTATGTGGCGATTCAAAAAGGGCTGTTGACCGTCAGCAAAGAAAACAAACAAAATATCTTTGCGGGACGTATTTTAGAGATCGAAGGGCTGCCTGATCTCAAAGTTGAGCAAGCTTTTGAGCTAACCGATGCGTCTGCCGAACGGTCTTGCGCGGGATGCACGATCAAACTCAGCCCTGAAACGGTTTCTGAGTATTTGAGATCAAACATTGCGCTGCTCACCAACATGGTGGCACGCGGCTATGAAGATGCCCGAACGATCATGCGTCGTGTCGCCAAAATGGAGCAATGGCTGGCAAATCCGATTCTGCTCGAAGCCGATGTCGATGCTGAATATACTGAGATTATCGAGATTGATCTGAATCAGATTAAAGAACCGATCGTAGCGGCTCCCAACGACCCCGACAACATCAAATTGCTGTCAGAAGTAGCGGGCGATCGCATCGACGAAATCTTCATCGGCTCGTGCATGACTAACATCGGTCATTATCGCGCCGCCGCTAAAGTTCTAGAAGGCGTTCCTCCCGTGACCAGTCGATTGTGGATTTGTCCGCCGACTCGCATGGACGAGCATCAACTCAAAGAAGAAGGCATTTACGGCATCTTTGGCGCATCAGGTGCCCGCACCGAAATGCCAGGATGTTCGCTCTGCATGGGCAATCAAGCGCGAGTCGGGGATAACACCACCGTGTTTTCGACCTCGACTCGCAACTTCAACAACCGCATGGGCAAAGGCGCTCAAGTCTATCTAGGCTCGGCAGAATTGGCGGCAGCGTGTGCGTTGTTGGGTCGCATTCCCACGGTGCCAGAATATCTGGAGATGATGGCGAACAAGATCAACCCATTTGCAGACAATCTGTACCGCTATCTCAACTTTGACCAGATTGCGGGATTTGGAGATGAGGGTCGGGTGATTCCACTTGAAGAAATGCCTCGCATTGAAGACATTTTAGGAATGCCTGCGGCGGTGCGATAATACCAATTTAATTGACGCAGCAGATCCACAAAATCCCGTAGGGGCATGGCATTGCCGTGCCCTCTCACCACCGCCCGATCGTGCCCAACAACCACCTACCCATCAAAAAACGATCAGCGAACAAGGAGCCAACCATAAGTTAAAACGCCCAACCCAGCAACGCCGACGATCGCGTCTCGCTGATCATTCCACAGGCGACAAATTCCGCTCCAGAAATAGGTCAGAGACTCACGCCGCGATCGACCCAGATCCGTCATCAATTCTTTAACTCTGGCGTTGACCTCAGCGATCGAGACCTCACCTCGTTGATAAGCCGCTTCTAGCTCATCTAACTGATGCCAATAGTTGCGGGTTTCCTCCATTAAGTCAGGAATCATAGCTAAACGTCTTTCTACTGTGAACTTATATAACGTAATGTAACGCATAGGTCACAATTAGAAGTCTGTCATCAGTCAGAGCTTTCTAGCTGGGTCAAGTCACAGAGTCTTAAAGTGAATGCTAGTATGTAGTCGCCAAGGTTAAACTCCCTCGCCATCGTGAAACGGTTAAGACACACTTTCAGGCGTAAAGAATTGGGCAAAGAGCGGCGAAACCTCTTAAAACAGCCAGGGATTAAAAAATAACATCCCAGCACCAGAGAACCGATAAATTTAGACCGAAAATGTAGGGCGGGGCACGCCCAAACATCAAACTACGCTTGGGGAGATAGACTCTCTGGGATTCACTAAGTTAGACCCGTCAATTGGTGCTATCGCACGGTCGAAAGGTTTAAGGATTGCCGCAAGGATAGTGAATTTTACAGTCTTTCGCAGATCCAAGAATCCCACTCTCTTGAAAGGTGGGAATGTCAATGAATAGACTAGATGGGCACCTGTTGCCTTATCTAGCCCCTGTTTTGACTTTGCACTTAAAACCCTTATGAATCGCGCAGAGAACCCGGCACCCAATAACAAACCCCAGCAAAAGGATGAGAACCCCTGGTTTGAGGGACTCAAAACTATTGGACTCAGTGCAATTTTAGCCATCGGCATTCGTCAATTTGTGGCAGAAGCCCGCTACATCCCGTCTGGCTCAATGCTGCCGACGCTGCAAATCAACGATCGCTTAATCGTAGACAAACTGAGCTATCGGTTTAATACGCCTCAACGGGGCGATATTGTCGTCTTTTCGCCGACCAGCACTTTAGAGAAGCAAAACTTTCACGATGCGTTTATCAAGCGAGTGATTGGGCTACCGGGCGATAAAGTAGAGGTCAAAGGTGGGCGCGTTTATGTCAACGATCAGGCGTTGAGAGAAAATTACATCGAAGAAGATCCTCAATATCAATGGGGCCCGCAGACCGTTCCCCCTGGCTCTTATCTGGTCTTGGGTGACAACCGCAACAACAGCTATGACAGCCACTATTGGGGCTTTGTGCCTCGCGAGAAGATTATTGGCCGTGCCATTGTGCGGTTTTGGCCTCCCAATCGGGTTGGAGAAATTACCCCAGAACCGAGTTACGACAAAAAGTAGGCTTCAGCTTATTGTCTGACCTTTTTCTAAGGGCACCAAGTGCGAATGACTCGCCCGACTAATGGCTTGCCCAGCCAAGGGGTGTTGCGCGATCGAGACTTTAAACTCTGACCGTTTACACTCCACGACAACTGCGGATCGAATAACGTCAGTTCGGCAGGTTGACCGGGGACGATCGCCTCCATCTTTTGCCCCAAACACGCAGCAGGACGGGTGCTAAGACTGCGCCATAGCTCCAACGCTGACCACTGTTGCGTGTCTACCAGAGTTTGCCACAGCAAGGGTAGTGCGAGTTCTAGCCCGATCGCGCCGGGTGGGGCTTCTGAGAAGGCAAGAGTTTTTTCTTCGTAGGTGTAGGGCGTGTGATCGATGGCGATCGCGTCAATTACCCCTTCCTTAACGGCTTTTCTCAGCGCTACTTGATCGACTTGATTGCCTAAAGGGGGTTCTAGTCGCAGATTGGGATCATAATGCTCGATCGATTTTGTGCTTAATAAAAGGTGCATCCACGTCACGCTGGCAGTAATCGGTAAACCTCGTGCTTTCGCGGCTCGAACCAATTCCACACTCCGCGCTGTCGAGATTCGCATCAGGTGAACGGGTGTCCCGATTTCTTCCACACATTCCAAGAGAGCCGATAGTGCAGTCGTTTCTGACATTGCCGGATTGCCAGGTAAGCCAAACCGGATAGACTCAACGCCCTCTCTGACCACACCATTGCCGACGAGCGATCGGTCACATGCCCACAGCGCTACAGGTTTTTGCAATGGCTGAAGATATTCTAATAATCGCCTCATTAGAGCGAGATTGGCGATCGGCTGTCCATCGGCAAAGCCTACGACTCCTGACTCTGCCAATTCTGACAATTCGGTCATTTGTTGACCTTTCACACCGAGCGTTAAAGCACCCCAACACGAGAGTTTTGAGTTTTGAGTTTTAAACCAGTTGACGGTGGCAGGATTGTCGATCGTAGGCTCCGTATCGGGGAGAATATTCAACCGTGTGAAACCACCCGCGATCGCCGCTTGACCAAGCGATTCTAAAGTTTCCCGTTCTTCAAATCCAGGTTCTCCAGAATGGCTGTAGAGGTCAACCAGTCCTGATCCCAAGACTAAGCCTTGAGACGTGTAAATCTGGGCATCGGGTGGAACCTCATCGATTTGAGGCTCGATCGCCTGAATCAAGCCATCTTCGATTAGGACATCAACGACCCGATCGACGGTTTCGACAGCATCTAGGAGACGGACTTGTTGGAGCAGTTCGATCGTCATAACAGCATCCGTTAAAGTGCCCCGGCTGCGGTTTTGTCTAAAACGCCTCCCAAGTGCGTCGTGATGTTCATCGCTTGCATTAAAGGAGCCGCCTCGACTCCTTGCGGGTAATCAATCACGCTGACGGCTCCGTTGCCTTGCTTAAAGTTCCAGAAAGACTCGGCACCCAAGCCAGCGACGTGACAGAGAATCGCTTTGTTAACGGCATCGTGGGCAACGACCAAAATCGTGTAGGGTTCGTTAGCTGGGCGAGTTGCCGCCGCGTTGATGATGGCTTGCCAACCTGCGATCGCCCGATTCCACACGTCTTGCAAATTTTCGCCTTCGGGCATCTGCACGGTTTCGGGGTGCTGCTGCCACTGGTGCAATAATCCTGGATACGATTGCTCGATTTCGGCTTCAAACTTGCCTTCCCATAAGCCGTGACTAATTTCTCTCAGGTCGTCTCGCAGGTTTAGCTCAAGGTCAGGATGATGCTGAAGAATAACTTCTGCGGTTTCTTTGGGACGCAGCATTGAGCTACTGATTGCCTGATCAATCTGCACCGATTTGAGGAATTCACCCGCTTGAGCAGCTTGCGATCGTCCATTCTCATTTAAAGGCACGTCAATCTGTCCCTGAAAGCGTCCTTGCCGATTCCACTCGGTTTCACCATGCCGCACCAACAATAGCCGGAGTCCCTGACTTTTTGACTTGCGGCGGGGCAACGTTTCGCCCAAATGAGACGTGATATTCAACGACTCGATCTGCACGGGTTGCCCAAACTCACCGGAGAAATTGAGAATGCTGATGCCGCAGTTTGAGATGTGAAAGCGCTGATAATCTTCGGGCTGAAGTCCGATCGCAGTGTTAATCAACGCCCGATTAATGCCACTGTGAGCCACGATTAAAATCGTCTGTCCTGCATGGTTGGGCAGCGTGGTTTGCCAAAATTGACGAGCTTGCTCATAGATCGCCGGAACGGGCAGAAAATCCACAGCGCCGTTTTCATCTGAGAGGCTCATCGTCAGCAAATGAGGCTGCGTTCTCCAATCGCGATACTCATCGGGATACTTCTCCTCGACTTCGTTAAACAGCAACCCTTCCCAGAGCGGCAGATTAATTTCTCTCAAGTCTTCGCTGGTTTGCAGTTGAGGAGCGTGATCAGAATTAGCCAGAATTAGATCTGCGGTGCGCTTTGCCCGACTTAACGGACTGCTATAAACCGCATCAAGAGAAATTCCTTTTAGAGCAGTGGCGACCTGCACCGCCATCGATTCTCCTTTGGCAGTTAGCCGCGACAGATCACAGTGTCCTTGCACTTTCTGCTCAACGTTGTAGCTGCTCTCGCCGTGACGCACGATGATAACGCGAGTAGTCAAAGGGAATCCTCCATCCAGTAAATTGAGTCAGGAAGATTTTACCCTGTCCAGCGTTCTCATCACCAATTCTGCTAAGTTTGACCATGAAAGCACCGATGCAAATAGACTGGGGGAAATGATGACGTTGAAGCGGTTGGTTTTGGGCGCACTGACGATTTTGGCGATCGTCTTCGTGATCGGAGATTTGGTCAATAGCTGGAGTCAGCCCCAGTTTAGTAGCCGCTTAGAACTCTATGAGACCGATTTGCTGCTGCAAGCCTCTGAGTGGAAGGGCGATTCGCCCGATGCCCGTAAGCCTCTCCCGGTTGATAACCCGGTCAAGTCAGCGCTAGAAAGCTATCAAAAGGCGCAAAAAACGGCGCAAAAAGATATTGCTAGTGCCGAAGGGAAGTTAGAGAAATTTCAGTTGAAAACGCCTGTCGTGGGCGATTCTGTCATGGCTACCAATCAACTGCTCAAGCAGAAGTCGCTGCTAAAAGAATTAGAACTGCGAGTTGGACTTTTACAAACTCAGCAAGGACAGGTGCCTGAAGCGCTCAAAACCTGGGCTGCGATCAAAGCGCGCTCTAATCCTACAGCAATCACTGCACAGGTTTTGTCGGGTTTGTGGAGCCAGCCGCCGCTGCTGTTACCCAATGCAGAGCCGCAGATTAATAAAAATCTAGACGGGTGGTTTCGCTATCGGGCGTTGACTCAGCTTTATCAGTTGCAGCAGCGATCGGATGCACTCGATCAGCTTCAAACTACAGAACAGCAAACCTCAAAGCAGGCATTTATTCGCTGGGCAACTGCGAACGCGATTCCAGCGATCGCAGTTTTCTCTGGAGTAGTCCTCCTAATTTTCCTATTGGGGCAATGGGCGGTGAAGGGTGAACACGCTCTCTTATCAGGCACCAATGGCGTTAAGTGGTCGGTGCCCTGGAATGGTGAAATCATTTGGCAAGTGTTAGTGGTTGGCTTCTTCTTTGTGGGACAGATTTTGTTACCGATCGTCAGTCAATCGACGTTGGCAACGCTCAAAGTTAATCCCGCGACCCTGGGCGAACGGGCAAAAGCCACTTACTATCTGGTCACTTATGCATTGTTGGCAGCCGGGGGATTGAGTGTTTTATATCTGTCGATCAAATCATTCTTGCCATTGCCTGATAAATGGTTTCACATCACGCTCAAAGGCAAATGGTTTTGGTGGGGCTTAGGCGGATATCTAGCGGCCTTTCCGCTCGTGATTGTGGTGTCGCTGGTCAATCAGCAAATCTGGCAGGGCGGTGGGGGCAGCAATCCAATTTTACCGATCGCTCTTGAAGGCAAAGACAGCCTCGCGATCTTGATCTTTTTTGTCACGGCGGCGATCGCGGCTCCGTTCTTTGAAGAAATCTTTTTTAGAGGATTTTTGCTGCCCTCGCTGACTCGCTATTGCTCGACTTGGCAAGCCATTCTACTGAGTAGCTTTCTGTTTGCAGTAGTTCACCTGAGTCTCTCAGAAGTCATCCCGCTGATGACGTTGGGCATCGTTTTGGGATTTGTTTACACCCGCACTCAAAATCTTCTCGCCTCGATGCTGCTGCATAGCCTGTGGAATAGCGGCACGTTGCTGAGTCTCTTTATTCTAGGAAGCGGAAGTTCGTAAGTTTTTATAGCCCAAACCGCTAATTTCCGTAAAACTTCGGCTTCTTGTTCGTTGCTTTCTCTCATAACCCAAGGCTAAAAAGAATTAGCGACTTGCCCACGATTTCGTCAACATCATCACGCGCTCAAACCCAGGTTGTTGCTCTGGATGTTTGGTATACCACCATGCCCAAGCAATCAATACAGCTTGAAACGGAAGTCTAACCCAATATAAAATTGGCTGATCAGGAACGCCCTCGATCGCGATCTGGTTAACCGCCATATTAATGTTGGCAGGAAACACCGCCACGAATAGCGTGATCAATCCCCAAGCCGCTGCCACACTCACTGCTGGAATGAGTAAACCAATACCGCCAAGAATCTCAAAGAAGCCGCTAATATACACTAGCGCGAGTGGATTAGGAAGCTGTGGCGGCACAATGCGAACAAACGGAATCGGCACTACAAAATGAGTGATTCCCACAAAGATGATTGAAACTGAGAGAACCACTCGTAGAATTTCTTTGCGTCGATTAGAAGCAGCGCTTAAAGTCATAAATTATCAAAAATACGTTCCTGAAAGGCAAGTCGGACTTGCTCAATCGGGATAACTCTAATGATCGACACAAAAAAAATCCTCTAGCTTTCGGCAGGTTTGTTGCATCCATCATCAGGAGTGTTCAATCTTGTTGAGAATGCTCAACCTCTAGATAGAGGTGTTTATTGTCACTTCGTTTCAATATCGTCATAATAATTAAATAAACAAACTGGCAGTGAAAGTAGTTAATAGCGCTCAACTTTTATTAGAGACTCAGCCTCACCCTTTGTCCATTTCTGAACTCTTGATACGATCGACTGAAATTGCCGATTATGCAACCGAAAATGCTGCCAAAATTGATCAAGTAGGTGCGTTTCCGGGTCGAGAGTTTGAGCAAATTGCCGCAGCAGGTTTGTTATCAGCACCGCTCGATCGGCGATTAGGTGGACACGGTTTAGGCATTGAGGCCAGTGCGACCCGCAAACTACTGCAAATTCTCAAGCAGTTTGGGCACGGAAATCTAGCCATCGGGCGAATTTTTGAAGGACACGTCAACGCCCTACAACTGATTCAAACCTTTGGGACTCAGGCTCAGGTTGAAGCCTATGCCAGCGATGCCCGCGATCGTCACAAAATCTTTGGAGTTTGGAACGCTGAAGCCAACGATGGCGTAAAAATAATTCCGCTTGAAACTGGGCACTATCGGCTAGAAGGCTGTAAAACCTTTGCCTCTGGATCGGGTTATGTCGATCGTCCTTTTGTCAACGGCACGTTGCCCGATGGTCGCTGGCAAATGTGCATCGTGCCCATGGATCAAGTGGTGACAGTCAGCGATCCGTCTTGGTGGCAACCGTCAGGAATGCGCGCAACCGCCAGTTATAAAGTCGATTTTAGCGGTGTTGAGTTAGAGGCGAGTGCTTTGATTGGTCAGCCCGATGATTATTATCGACAGCCCTGGTTATCAGTAGGTGTAATTCGCTTTGCGGCGGTGCAGCTAGGAGGAGCCGAAGCGCTGTTTGATGAAACCCGCAAATTTTTACAGGGTTTGGGGCGCACTCAAGACCCGTATCAAGCAGAACGGCTGGGGAAAATCGCGATCGCCCTAGAAAGTGGCAATCTCTGGCTCAAGGGTGCCGCAGAGTTTGTCGCTGCCTACGCGCCTATTTTTGCGGGTTCTCCGATCGTGCCCCACCCGCAAGCCGAGCAACTGGTAGCTTACGCCAATATGGTGCGATCAGCGATCGAGCAAATTTGCATGGAGGTGATTCAAGCCTGTGAGCGATCGGTAGGAACGCGCGGCTTACTGCCACCCACTCCGATCGAGCGGATCATTCGAGATTTAACGCTATATTTGCGCCAACCTGCCTTTGATGCCGCTTTTGCAAACGTCGGACACTACGTGTTGACTCAACAGACTGCTGCTGAACGTTTGTGGTCTTATGCTTAAACAAGCGGTTGGTGCATCCCTGGTTAACAATTCAATGAGACTGCCGTTTCGATCGTTGACTTCGCAAGAGCCAGTCTTGGTAGTCGCGCCTCACCCCGATGATGAAACGCTGGGCTGTGGCGGCGCGATCGCGTTGCTGCGTTTACACAATTGCCCGGTGTCGGTGCTGGTGATCAGTGATGGCACTCAGTCTCATCCACGATCGCGCAAATATCCAGCTCCCGTTTTGCAGCAGTTGCGTCAGCAAGAAACGCTGGATGCTCTGACCACGCTGGGAGTCGATCAGTCCGCTGTCACTTTTTTGCGGTTGCCAGATGGTGCAGTTTCGACTTTGGCGACCCTAGCGCAACATCAGGCAGAATGTGGGGCTTATCTAAAAGCGATCGCGCCCAAAACGATCTTTCTGCCTTGGCGGCATGATCCGCACCCAGACCATCGTGCGACTTGGCAACTCGTTCACAGCGCAATTACTTATCTGCGATTTACCCCTCGCCTAATTGAATATCCAATTTGGGATTGGGACTCAGAGCAGAGCGTCAGTTTGCCCAATTCTGCTCAGATCACAGGTTGGCGACTGGATATCAAAGCAGTCGTGTCGCTCAAGCAACGCGCGATCGCCGCTTATCGATCGCAGATCACTGATTTGATTGATGACGACCCCGAAGGCTTTCGGTTGACCCCTGAAATGTTGGCAAACTTTACGCGCCCCTGGGAAGTCTATTTTGAGGAGATAAAATGAATCCACTTCAGCCAAATTCGCTGCCGCCCAGCTATTTTGATGATCTTTATCGGGCTGATCCCGACCCGTGGAAGTTTGAAACCAGCGACTATGAGGCAGCTAAATATGCGGCTACGATCGCGGCACTTCCCCAACCACGATATCAGTCAGCTTTAGAAATTGGCGGCTCGATCGGAGTCTTAACCCAATTGTTAGCCGCTCACTGTGATGCTTTGTTGTCGATCGACGTATCCCAACTTGCACAAAATCAGGCAATTCAGCGCTGTCAGCAGTTGCCTCACGTTGACTTTCAAATTATGCGAGTACCTGAGCAGTTTCCCGATCGAACGTTTGACCTAATTCTCGTTTCAGAAGTCGGTTATTACTGGAGTTGGGATGATTTGCGATCGGCGCAGCAGGGTCTTCTCGATCGCTTGCAGCCAGGAGGACATCTGCTTTTGGTGCATTGGACGCTCTACGCAAAAGACTATCCGTTAAGCGGCGATGAAGTGCATGATGCGTTTCTTGAATTGTCACCCACGCATCTTCGACATTTAGCAGCGCGGCGCGAAGAACAATATCGGCTTGATTTGTTTGAGCGAGTTCGATCGCTAAACAGTCCTTCGTCAATCTGATTATCTTTCACAAGACAGATTTAAATCAAACGCAAACTCTGCACAATTATCTTAACAAGGCTTACGCAAACCTCGGAGGTTTTAACTAAGAATCAAGCATCGTGACCGACAGAGTGGCTTAAACCTCCGAGGTTTTGGTCAAATGCGTAAGTCCTGTTAACAAGAGTTTTGAATGTCTCAAGTTTTAATGAACATAGCTCACTCATTTTTTAGGAGATGGAGCACAGATCGTGATGCAAAGTAACCGTTTGCACATCACTAGTCCATCGGTTTCGGCATCTGACGATTTCTCTCAGCCCCTGGTTCAGACTGCGATCGCTGCTGATTGCGAGGTTTGTGTGATTGTCCCAGTTCGCAACGAAGCGGCAACGCTAGAAACAACGCTAGCGGCATTAGCGAATCAAATCGACTTAAACGCTAAACGTCTAGATCTAGATCGCTACGAGATCATTCTGTTGGCGAATAACTGTAGCGATCGTTCTGTGACGATCGCCCATCAGTTTGCCGCCGCGCATCCCGACTTAAATCTGCACATTGTCGAAAAGACACTGCCGATCGCCGAGGCGCATATCGGTCGAGTGCGACAAATGTTGATGAATGAAGCCTATCGCCGTCTCAGCGAGTTAGGGCACAAACGCGGCGTGATTGCCTCCACCGATGGCGACTCTCAGGTTAGCCCCACTTGGATCGCCGCAACCTTGCACGAGATCGCTCAGGGTGCCGATGCCGTCGGCGGAAGAATTGTGCTTGATCCTTCAGGTCTTGCCCGTCTGAGTGCCCATGCGAGAGCCTGTCACCTGCGTGAAGTGGGCTACCGATCGCTAATTGCAGAATTAGAAAGCTATCTCGACCCTGACCCGCATAATCCGTCTCCGCGTCACTATCAAAATTATGGAGCAAGTCTAGCAGTCACCGCCGAGATCTATGCTCAAGCGGGAGGGCTGCCACTCGTGCGATCGCCCGAAGATGTGGCACTCTACCAAGCTCTGCTGCGGGTGAATGCTCGGTTCCGTCATAGCCCGATCGTCCGGGTGGTGACATCGGCAAGACAGACCGGGCGTACTCAAATGGGACTCGCTAATCAACTGAGTGAATGGACTACGATGGGGCAACAGCCGTTTTTGGTCGAATCAGTAGGGGCGATCGTAACTCGGCTCCGCGCTCGTCAACAGTTGCGAAATCTTTGGTTACAGATTCTCAACGGCTATCAGCCCGCGTTGAAGTCGGTTGAGTTAATCGCTGGCGCCTTGAAAGTCTCAACGCAGTGGTTAATGCAAGAACTATCTCAGCCACAAACTTTTGGATTGCTGTTTGAACGAGTGGAGCAACGTCAGCAAGCAGAAGGCGTTTGGTCAAAATGCTGGGACTCGATCGAGATCAGACAGGCGATTCAAGAATTGCGTTTGTGTTTAGCGCCGTTAAGATCAGCAGGCGCAAGTCTAAATTCTGAATTCGCTGCGATCACAATTCGCGCACAAGCTTCTGCATCTGAGAGCGCATGATGGTGCAACAGATCAATCTCCAGCCGATCACAAACATCAGGCAGTTTAGTGGGGTAAATCTGCCAGGTTTTACGAGCAAGCTGCACTGTGCAGACAAAGGGTTGAGCCGGGTGAGAAATGCCATAGGCATCACAGCAGGCGTAAAGCACCCCGCGATCGAAGCTAGCATTATGAGCCGCAATAAAGTCAACCCCTTGAATTAAGGCACTCAGCGTCTCCCACAACTCGCCAAAGTTTGGCTGCTCGGCAACATCGCGCCAGTGAATGCCGTGAATGTGAGTAAACCTGAAAGCCTGGCGAGGCGGACGAATCAGCGCATGAACCCGTTTGACAATTTGATTATTTTCTACGCGAATTAGCCCGATCGAGCAAGCACTATCTCGCCCGTGATCAGCCGTCTCAAAATCTAATGCCACAAATGGTTTCATTTGCTGCTTAACACGCGCCATACGATAAAAAGCATAAACGACAAATAGCTAAATACAATCACCCACTCTAACCAATCGGCTGGGAGTATTGCAAAAATTTCATCCATGATTTGAACTTTACCTGATTCGCGATCAACAGCGAACCACCCATATATACACAAATCTTCCGATGCAAGGAGTCATACCGCATTTGGGGCAGGATTTCCAACTACTCCAAACGTTACCATAAACAGTCTTTGTCAAGCATCACTTGACACCTCGTTTCGCGAAGATGTAAAGTAATACTTGACGACGAACAGACAAAGCCGTGAAAAACCGACTGAAAGAACTTCGACAATTGCACCAGTGGTCACAATCTGACCTTGCTAGGGAATTAGGAGTCAGCCGTCAGGCGGTCAATGGCTTTGAATCTGGCAAGTTTGATCCCAGCCTGGATATGGCTTTCAAAATTGCCAGTCTGTTCAATGTCGCACTTGAAGACGTTTTCACCCACGAGGCAAAGAATTCTATGCAAACACTTGTTGAACGATTCACAAACTTCCTTGGTTTCGAGTTTGGTTTTGAGCGGTTTACTGAGAAGGCGATCAATGCGATCAAGTTTGCAGACAATGAGGCAGCCCGATCGCAAGTTGAGCCAGAACATCTACTTGCTGGCTTGTTGGCTGATCCAACCACAACCTCTACGCGGTTACTTCGAGCCAATGGTGTGACACTGAATATTGAAACTAATGAACATTCTTTTGAATCTCGTGGGAATTCAAGGTTTAGCCCACAGAGTAAGTTTGTTATCGAGCTTGCCTTGCAAGTTGTTCGGCTTCAGGGTAAGAAGTCCATTGGAACTGAGCATCTTTTGTGGGGTTTAGTTCGTCTGGCTGAGATAGACAAGACTATTCTGAGCGAACTATTTCAACAATACGAAATTGATCTCGAAACTCTGAACAAACAACTAGCAGAAACGGTTTAAGTTCAAATCAAAAACCGACTGAAGCTACCTATCAAATATCTAAAATCTTAGTAGGTAGCTTTTGTTGTCCGAACTGTGACTCATGCTTGATTACGAATTTGTTCCTGAAGACGAGCTACCATTTCTGAACTCAGTTCTGCTTCTGGCTCAACTCGTTCACGTTCCGCCAAAATTGAATCGATCGCCGTAGAATGCCAGGAATATCAGATTGATTTGCAGAACGAATTTTCATATTCATACCGATGTGCAACTAAGAACCCTCACCCCAAACCCCTCTCCCGCAGGAGCTACCGTGTATACATCAGTCATTTCGCTTCGTTGTGAGCGGCTTCAGCCCCTAAATCTCCCAAAATTGGGGGCCTTTGAAACTGAAAGTCTGGGGTCAAAGTCCCCCAGAATGGGGGATTTAGGGGGCAAACCCCCAGCAATCCGAACTTAAAGCAATTTGTGAATACACGGTAGCCCGCAGGAGAGGTCCTCTCAATCGATCTCCGGTTCCCTCTCCTTGGGGAGAGGGCTAGGGTGAGGGTTGCATTCCCAAACATTTGAGAGAAGTTGCATATCGCATTATTCATACATACTTTTTGATAGTTGATCCTTTCATTTTTACCCCAACTCATGTCTTTTATACCGATCGCTCAAGCCGACACTTTGCACGATATCCGATTAGTGGCAACCGACATGGACGGGACGCTGACGATCGCTGAAAAATTTACACCTAATCTCCTAAAAGCCTTTGAAACTCTGACCACAAGCGGCATTCAAATTGTGATCATAACGGGACGATCAGCAGGTTGGGTGAATGGTTTGGCGCATTACTTGCCTGTGGTGGGCGCGATCGCAGAAAATGGCGGTTTGTTTTACCTGGGTGAATCAGAAATTTTGCTGACTCCGATCGCTGATCTCAACCAACATCGGCACAAGTTAGCCGACTCGTTTGAGCGTTTAAAGACTGAGTTTCCTCAAATTCGAGAATCGAGCGATAATCGTTTTCGGTTGACCGATTGGACGTTTGATGTTGAGGGATTGAGCTTAGAAGCGTTAGACACGATCGCGCAACTCTGCCAATCTTGGGGCTGGAGTTTCACCTACAGCACGGTGCAGTGTCACATTAAGCCCCTTCAGCAGAATAAAGCAGCCGGGTTGTTGAAAGTTCTAACCGATTATTTTCCCCACTACTCGTCTGAACAAATTCTCACGGTAGGCGACAGTCCAAATGATGAGAGTTTGTTTGATGCTCGTTTATTTCCAAACTCGATCGGGGTTGCAAATAGCTTGAATTATGCCGATCGGCTTTTACACAAACCCACTTATGTCACGACGGCATCAGAAGGAGAGGGATTTTGTGAATTGGTTAACGCGATCGTCCACAATGAATGACATTCCTGAAATACTTTCTCCGTTGCCTTCTGTGACGTTCTAAAATAGCACTCTGGATTAACAATAAACTAGCCGATTCGTCAGTGAGAACAGAGAATGCCGGACAATCTTAAAAGCCAAGTTGTAACGCAGGGAGTGCAGCGATCGCCCAACCGTGCCATGCTTCGCGCCGTTGGGTTTGGAGACAGTGACTTCACCAAACCGATCGTCGGAGTCGCTAACGGATACAGCACGATTACGCCCTGCAACATGGGCATCGACCTACTGGCAAAACGCGCCGAAGCAGGGATTCGGGCAGCAGGCGCAATGCCGCAAATGTTTGGCACGATTACGATCAGTGACGGCATTTCGATGGGCACCGAGGGCATGAAATATTCCCTGGTGTCGCGCGAGGTGATTGCTGACTCGATCGAGACTGCTTGCATGGGTCAAAGCATGGATGGCGTGATCGCGATCGGCGGCTGCGATAAAAATCTGCCCGGAGCCTTGATTGCAATGGCTCGGATCAATATTCCGGCGATTTTTGTCTATGGTGGCACGATCAAGCCCGGACATTTGGACGGCAAAGATCTCACCGTGATTAGCTCATTTGAGGCGGTGGGCGAATATAGCGCCGGAAAAATTAGCGAAGATCAATTATTAGCGGTCGAGCGCAAAGCCTGTCCGGGTGCGGGTTCTTGTGGGGGGATGTACACAGCGAATACGATGTCTTCCGCGATCGAGGCGATGGGCATGAGCTTGATGTATTCCTCGACGATGGCGGCTGAAGATGCTGAAAAAGCAGACAGCGCTGAAAAATCGGCGGCAGTCTTGGTCGAGGCGATTCGCAACCAGATTTTGCCGCGTCATATCATCACGCGCAAGTCGATCGAGAACGCGATCGCCGTAATCATGGCGGTGGGCGGTTCGACTAACGCGGTGCTGCACTTTTTGGCGATCGCGCACACGGCGGGGGTTGAGTTGACGATCGATGACTTTGAAACGATTCGTGCCCGCGTCCCGGTTCTGTGCGATCTCAAACCTTCTGGTCGCTATGTGGCAACCGATTTGCACAAAGCAGGCGGCATTCCTCAAGTGATGAAAATGCTGTTAGTGCATGGTTTGATCCATGAAGACGCGCTCACCATCACCGGACAGACCATTGCAGAATTGCTGAAAGACATTCCCGATCAGCCACGCCTCGACCAGGATGTGATTCGCCCGTGGGACAACCCGATGTATGCTCAAGGACACTTAGCGATTCTTAAGGGCAATCTGGCAACTGAAGGAGCCGTCGCCAAAATTACGGGCATCAAAAAAGCGCAAATTACCGGATCTGCACGAGTCTTTGAATCTGAAGAAGCCTGTCTAGATGCAATTTTGGCGAAGAAAGTTAGCGCTGGCGATGTGCTAGTGATCCGCTATGAAGGCCCCAAAGGCGGACCCGGAATGAGAGAAATGTTGGCTCCGACTTCGGCAATCATTGGCGCAGGGTTGGGCGATTCAGTCGGGTTAATCACCGATGGGCGCTTTTCGGGCGGCACTTATGGCATGGTCGTCGGTCATGTTGCGCCAGAGGCATATGTCGGCGGCACGATCGCGCTAGTGCAAGAAGGCGACTCGATCACGATCGATGCTCCAGCCCGTCTTTTGCAACTCAATGTCTCTGATGACGAATTAGACCGTCGTCGCGCCGCTTGGAAACCTCCCGCACCTCGATACACGAGAGGCGTTCTTGCCAAATATGCCAAGCTAGTGTCCTCTAGTAGTTTTGGGGCAGTCACCGACAAAGAACTGTAGTTTCTTCAAGGTTCACATTAAAAAAGCGATCGTTCCTGAAGCAGCGATCGCTTTTTTAATTCCATTATTTTTTACAGAAAAGTTACCCGTCTGGGTACTGCCTACCTGAGTGTCAGCTTTTTAAGATAGCAGCATCAAGACGAGAAAAGCCTAATGTTCCGTCTTTGATGGGGGATTCCTTTCCCGTTCACTGCTTACCTCTTAGGAAACTAAAATGGACTCTATCAAATTACAAGCTGCGATCGAATTATCTGGTGCCTCGTGGCAAGCAGGCGAAACCAGCATGACGCGGTTGTCTGATGACCAAAAAAGACTGCGCCTCGGTTACGTTTCTGGACCCAATGAACCGACCTTTGAAGAACAAGAACAGATTGCCAAAATTAATCAAGAAGTCTTCAAATCGGCACGGTTCAAAGGCGAAATTACTGCCTATCCCGCCAGCTTCGATCTGCGGACAGGCGGCTTTGTCACGCCAGTTAAAGATCAAGGGGGCTGTGGTTCCTGTGTATCGTTTGGGACGGTGGCCACGATCGAAGCAACGATGCGCCGCATTCGCAACAATCCTGCACTCGCGATCGACCTGTCGGAAGCCCAGCTATTCTACTGCTATGCTCGCAGTCAAAGTCGCAACTGTGGCAACGGTTGGTGGGTTGCCCCAGCGATGGATTCTGCCAAAACTGGGTTAGCACTCGAAGCGTCTTATCCTTACACCGCAGGCGATCAAAATTGCAGTAATCTTGCTACCAATTGGCAAAGCAGCGCTGTCAAGATCAGCGGTTGGCACGAAATTAAATCGACCGCCGACATGAAAGATTGGCTGGCAAACCGAGGCGCGTTGGCAGCTTGCTTCACGGTCTACAACGATTTCTATTCCTATGCAAACGGCATCTATCGGCATGTTGCGGGTGATGTTGTCGGTGGGCATTGTGTGTCGATCGTCGGCTACAACGACACCGAAGGCTATTGGATCGCCAAAAATAGCTGGAGTGCCAACTGGGGCGAAAGCGGCTTTTTCCGCATCGCTTACGGTCAGTGTGGCATCGACTCTAGTATGTTTGCTGTGGATGGCATCGTCGAAACAGGCTGGCTGTCAAACGTGAAGATTCTCGGACTGTGGACGAACAACGCCGATCGCAATGCCTACGTCTATGTCAGCGAAGGCATCGGCTGGAGAAGACTCTCCGATGCCAGCGATCAAGCAAACCTCGACATGCTGATTCAGCTTGGAGCGTCCAAGGCAGCAGATCATGCCGTCAGTCTCTACCAAGAGAATGGCGTGATTAAAGAAGTTTATGCCTGGTAGAGAAGAGATGAAGGATGAGATTGGTCTCATCTGCACTCGCAATTCGTACAACGCTTTTTTTAGACGTTAAGGAACGATTAGATCATGACTGATTCTGCTGATCAATTGGGTGCGCCCAATCAAGTGTGCCTGCCTTGCCAAACGATCGCACAACCCTTTCCCCCTACTGCTGAGGTCACAAAAATGGAAGACTACCCGACTCAAGAACCGCCTACTCAAGCTAAGAAACAAGCTGGAGTGCGCGAAGAACGACCGACGTTTGAGCCACCTGTTGCAGGGGCGATCGCGCAAGGCAACACGGCTTGGCAATCTGATAAGAAAGTCGTTGGACTGTGGATGAATAGCGCTACTCGCAACGCTTATATGTATGTTGATCAGGTTGGCTGGCGTAAATTTGCTGACAATTCTGATTCGGCGATCGTAGCCTTCAACGTGATCGCAGCCCATGCAAAAGCGTTAGGTAAGCCAGTTCAATATTATGAAGAAGCAGACAACAAGGTTTCTACGCTTTATGTCTGGTAGCGTTTTCGATTTTGACTAAACCTATACTGTAGAAATGTTGACTGGAACATCTCTACAGTATTTTAGTCTTTAAGCTTATCTAGACCTTAAGCATTTATAAAGGGCTTTTTTATGTTTCCAGTTCTATTGATTTCAGCATTCAATTTAGCGACACCACAGACATATCTTCTGCCTCGATCGTCCCGTCCAGTTTGGTCATTTTCCCGTCCTTTCAA
Source organism: Phormidesmis priestleyi ULC007 (assembly GCF_001895925.1). GTDB lineage: Bacteria > Cyanobacteriota > Cyanobacteriia > Leptolyngbyales > Leptolyngbyaceae > Phormidesmis_A > Phormidesmis_A priestleyi_A. Next base: position 182,916 of record NZ_MPPI01000004.1, read on the forward strand.
TCATCTTAGTAACATGTCGCAGCATACACTCTCCCTTGCCGATTCTGGTAAAACGATCGCCCTGAAGCGAGGCGATACGATCACGATCCAACTAGCCGAAAATCCGACGACGGGCTATCGCTGGTCTGAGCCGAGCTTAGAGAACGATAGCGTGAGCCTGCAACGATCGCAGTTTGTCGGCCCGCAGAGCAACGCACCTGGGGCAGGCGGACAGCGCCTTCTAACCTTGAAAGCAGAGAAACTAGGAAAAACCACCCTCAGCCTCAAACATTGGCGTGACTGGGAAGGCGATCGGTCAGTCATTGAGCGCTTTACCCTGACGCTTCAGGTGGCTGATTAGGGTTGAAATTCCTTGACGCTGAGGGCTACGGCGTTATGGATTGACCGTCACTTTATTACAACCTATGAACCCGATCGAAGTTGATCCCCGAATTCCTAAATAATGGTCTTAGACCTTTAGAACGATCGTGACCCATGCTCAAAACCGTTGCGGATGTGATGACACGTGACCCCATCACGGTGCGTCCCGAAACCTCCATCACAGAAGTAATTCAAGCCCTCGCAGAGCGTAAGATCAGTGGGTTGCCCGTAGTCGATGAGACGGGTAAACTAATTGGCGTAATTTCTGAAACCGATCTGATGTGGCAAGAAACCGGAGTCACGCCTCCCGCTTATATCATGATTCTCGACAGTGTGATTTATCTCGAAAATCCGACTCGCTATCAGAAAGATCTGCACAAAGCCTTGGGGCAAACCGTGGGTGAAGTCATGTCTCGCGATCCGATCTCCACCACTGCCGACAAGTCCTTACCGGATGCCGCTAGAGTGATGCACGATCGCAACATTCGCCGCTTACCCGTCTTAGACAGCGCGGGGCAGGTGGTAGGCATTCTCACCCGTGGCGATATCGTGCGGGCGATGGCGGCAGGGCAATAGATCCAGCACTTAAGACTCTTATTTTTGATTTAACGATGACTACTACTCCTGATTCGGTTAAAGCTGCTCTTGAATCCGCAGATTTTGGTGAGCGACTGCGGGCAATTAATCACTTGCGTCAACTTGATCCGGCGATCGCGTTTGAGTTAATTAAAGCGCCCGTGGTAGACAGCAATGTGCGGGTGCGCTATGCGGCGGTGAGTCAACTCTCATCCCTAGGGCGGCAAGACCTAGAAGCGTCACTAAAGATATTGAGAGCCGGGTTGCTTGACCCCGAACCCGACGTGCAGGCAGCCGCAGCAGACTCGATCGGCGCTTTAAAACTCACCGAAGCGTTTGACGATCTAGAAGCGCTCTATCGGCGCACTCCTGAGTGGTTGGTCAGCTTTAGCATTGTTGCCACACTGGGTGAGTTGGGCAATCTGCGGGCGTTTGAGTTATTAGAAGAAGCCTTAGCATCAGATAACGACTTACTGAAAACGGCAGCAATTGGGTCTCTCGGAGAACTAGGAGACGTTCGCGCAGTCGATCTGATCATTCCTTATGCCACTAACCCAGATTGGCAGATTCGATATCGAGTGGTGCAAGCATTGGGCGCATTAAACACTCCAGAAGCCCGATCGATGCTAGAAACTCTAGCAACCGATGACACAGAACAAGTTGCCCAACAAGCAAAAAACTGTTTAGAGGCAATTAAATAAGTAGGCGCACCCTTACCCATACTGCTAGACGGATAAAGCAGCAAGTTGAATCGCTGCCTGTGCTTGTTTGAGTCTTGACCAGACTTTTGTTCTCAGACTGTCTTTGTCAGGGTGGCGATCGCGACCTTCAGTTTGAGTTGAGTCAGACAGGCACTCAACTAATCTGTGCAGAAGGAAACCTGTTGGTCGTTCATCAAAATGATGTGATCTAGTCGAATCACGGTGCCGTCTTCCAGTTTCACGTAGTCGGCGTAATTGGCGGCATACACGTCGGCAATTCGTCCTTCAATCTCATCAGTGACATTTGCCTCAGTACGGTAGGTTATCCGACAAGTCTGGCGTAGCGTAGCAATCGCTTCTAGCTCATCGTGAAAGTCACAGCTAACGGGCGTGTAGGCATCCATCGTTTTACCTGCTGGTGAAGTGGTTGTTGAAAGCAGACTAGTTTCAATTTAGCGTGAGTTCGACGAGTTTTTTCGCTTCGTTCTCAACGGCTTCTGCCCCCTAAATCCCCCAAAATTGGGGGACTTTGAACCGAAAATTTTGGGGATTTAAGGGGTTTCCCGAATTCATAATTGCAGCGAACCACGTTTGTCGAACTCACGTCAATTTAGCATCTCGATCGTTAACTCGGATCTTGCACCCGTCTCAACTACTTCCCGCTCGCCCGCCCTGAGTTAAAATTCGGGCTAATCGCCAAAGTTCTCTGAAGAGAACCGAGCCAAAATTTCAACCCATTTCAATGGGTTTGAGCGATGAGCCAGGAACTTGAGTTCTGGGCGGTTGTTGCGAGAGGTGCAAGATCTAAGTTGTCCTACATCTCGATCGCTTGAGTTGCAAGTTTAATGATGCCCCTACGTCCGTTTGTCGTACAACATAGTAATACTCCTCTAGTCAATTATTTCTCTCAGAGTAGCGTTTTACTAGGGTTTGTGCAGCCGCATAGTGTTGTTGCGCTAAACTCGCAGGTGCCAAAATCTGAACATGTTCCATATAGCGACAAAGCCAGAAACCAAACTCTTGGAGAGAACGGCTAGGCAGCTTAATCTGGTAGTCTACATATTCAGGTTCGTCCGTTTCAGGGTTAATCGCACCCAATAATATCTTTTGATGGGGATGACGGTAGTTGCCTTCGACAATAAAGCGACTCACAGGGGGATAAAATCTCACTTTGACCAGATCAAATGTCAATTGCTCTGTTAACTCAGCTTTCTGCTCTGTTGGGTTTCCTAAAAATAATCCCCACCCATTTTTAAGCAGGCGATGGGCGAGGGTCAAACTTTGTCGTTGGAGATCACTTCCTCTCCCTTCACTTCTCAAGATTTTGCAGTAATTCTTGAGGCGATTCATGCGATAGATGACAAGATGTCCGTCCTCCAATCTCTCGCCCAACAAATACCAAGCAACATCATGATAAATCAGTTGGAGGGGGTAGATCTGAAGGGTAGCGTAGTCCTGACGACCATAGGGATTGAGATACTGCACCAGTTCGATCGCTTGCCCCTGACAAATTGCAGGTTCTAGAACCTCCAGTTGGTGAAATAAGGTATCTTGGTTTGCGCCTCGTCGGATCATTTCATCGGGATCTGTTGCCACGATCGCGCGATTGAGATGCTCTCGCACTGGGTAAAACAAATTGCCATCGAGTTCCAGATCTAATCCTCGCAAACGACGCTTTAACTGCACTTGCGCCTGACGAGCTTGTGGATCGCCTTGGTATTTTGCCAGTGAAGCTAAAGCATTGAGGGCAAGACGCAGTTCACTTTGGGTTAAGCCACCTGTTCCCAAGTAGTAGCCCGATCGATAACGTCTCTGGCTCAGAATGCCATACCGTCGTAAGGTCACTAAATCTTTGCGAAGGGTTGGAATCGAGTAATGAGGTAGTTGGATGCCCTGGGTCTGGGCGATCATTTGCATTGCAGCTTGCACCAACTCTAAAGCCGCTTCAACTGTAGTGTCAGTTTCTAGCGGATCGCGATCGCCGATACCCGGATGCTGGACGAAGGTGGCGATCAGCAATAGGAGCCGATCGAGGGCGGCACGATCGCGATAAGGATGCAGATCAATTGATTCAGGCATGATTTGTCAAGCAATTAGCAATATTCATTAGAAATACCCGATCTCTTCAAAAAGCTTACATGGTAGATATTTCAGCTTTATATAAAAACAGATGAATTATTGTTAGTTGCTAGGAGCAAATGGGCAAGCTTGGCTACAGTGAGAAGAAATCTGCCGCCTTACCTAACGAGATTGACCTGCATGACGATCTACACCGCCATCAGTTTTGCCCCAGTTCAAGGTTTTATTGAGAAGTCTCGTAAACTGCGAGACTTGTTTGGCGCATCGCTAATTCTTTCCTACTTGAGTCAGCAGATCGCTGAAGCTGCGAAAAATTCACCGGATTGCGAGGTGATTTCACCTGCATCGATTAACGTGCAGGAAGGAATGCCAAACCGCATTTTGGTACGAGGCACGATCGATCGCAACCAGGTCAGTAATGCAATATCACAATCTTGGAAAGAGGTTCTGAGAGTTTGTCAAATTTGGTTAGAAGAAAATCTCGACTTTGCACCAGAAGAGTTTCACTGGGCGCAGGAGTGGGAAAAATGGCATCGCTATACCTGGGAGGTTTTTTGGGGGCAAGGTGAAACCTCTGATGCCGCCATGCTCGATTTAGAGCGCCGTAAACTCAAACGTGACTGGGTAGGCATTAACTGGACGGGCGATAGTTCTAGCTTAACTGGAACAGATGCGATCGCATGGCATCGTCTCGGACAGCAGAATTCTGAACCAGGACGCAGCCTCACTCATACCGAGAAACAGCAACTAGACACTTTCTATCGGCAGTTAGCTTGGGTGTTAGACAATCCCGATCGCAATCGTGCAGAAGATACTCCTTCAAAGGATGAAATTGAAGGTCGATACATTGCCGTAAATGAGCGTCTTAGCATTCCAGAACTTGTGAAGCGGCTTGTTACCTATCATGTAATAGCTAAACAAATTGGCATGACTCCCCTAGGAGAAAGCTTCACCGAAATCAGCCAAAAACGAGAGCAATGGACGGGCTGGTTTATGGGAGATGGTGACAAAGTTGGCGATAAGCTCAAAAGCATTCCTGACGATGAAGGACAAAAAGCATTTAGCGGAGCCATGCGGGATTGGGGGAGAACCTTCAAACACACATTTTCTAAAGAACTTGGACGAGTAATCTACGCTGGAGGAGATGACTTTCTGGGTATCCTCTACAGTTCTGAACTCGGTGCAAAAGAACTGTTCAGCGAAGCTCTAAAATGGCTGAATCAGTTTAAGCAACAATGGCAAACTCATCGCCAAGATATTACCGTCAGCGTTGGATTAGTTTGGGCTGCAAACCGAGTTCCGCAGCGAGATATTCTTCAGCACTGTCGTGAGGCGGAGAAACTAGCAAAAACCAAAGGGCGCGATCGCGTCACAATACGAGTCGTGTTCAACAGTGGGCAATTTGTGCAATGGACGTGTCCCTGGGATTACCTGAACATTTTGATGAAGTATCGAGATCGCGACGGTGGCAAAAACTGGGCCCATCTTTACAACGACTGGGCACACCTAAAATCGCGTCATGCGATTCGATCTCGTGAGGTGAATAAAAACAAAATTGAGCCAGATTTGGCATTAGCAATGCTCGACCTCTACTTCGATGGGCTGGGGCAAGAAATTCAAAAAAATCGACAATGGACGGCGATCGCAGGAGGCAACAGCGCTAGTGCGATCGTGCAGTGGGTCGAGGATTTAGTACAGGTGGGATGGCAGTTATGTTCAAATACCTAATCATTGTTTCGCCCTTGGGCTTTCTCTATGGCAGTGCAGGCGCTTTTTTGTCACCTGAGAATTTAGTCGGTCGCTCTGGCTCAAAATTTCCACCCGATGCCTCAACGCTGGCAGGACTTTTCCTTTAGTGCCAACAAGCACCATGAAATTGCTCCCCACGACACGCTTAAGCATGAACTATTTGTTTCTGGCGCTTTTTGGGCAAAGCAAAATGATCCAGAAGCTTTCTACGTTCCGATACCCCGCCATCGAATTATTGGAGAAGACAAAGACGACGAATGGAAGCTCAATCCCCAACGCAAATGGGAGCGTGATTCAGAAAAATTGGATCTAGAAGTGGAATACCGATGGCAACGCATTGATGCGTGGCAACGAAACGCTTCAAAGATTCGTAAGAACAAGGAAATGAGCAATGTGCCTTGGGAGCCTGTTTCATTCTTACATCCACACATGAAACAAAATGAACGGCACGTTTTGGAGAAGGATGGACTATTTCTAGAAAACGCTGTGCAAATGGATGAGGATTGTTGCTTAGTCTATCTGTCTACTTACCCCTTGCCAGATGGCTGGTATCGCTTTGGCGGGGAAGGACACATGGTTGAAATTTGTTCTAAGGAGATTACCCCAGACAGCACAATTCACCAACTACTCAGCACCAAAATTCAGAAAGCTTGTGCCCTGATCACACCTGGAGCTTGGGGGTCTAATCATCTTTCTTACCGCTATCCAAAACATTCTGAATTTCCCAAAACAGGAATGAAGATGTTAACAGATAAGCCGATTCCTTATCGTTACCGCACTGGTCATCGATCGACGGAACGGGGCAGGTTAGGGCGTGGTCGCTATGCAGTGCCAGCGGGGACAGTCTACGTCTTCAAACAGGCTTTAGAAAAAACCTGGTGGGACTTTCCAGAAGCGTGGTTTCCGAAGGAAGGTTTTCCACTCAAGCATTTAGGCTGTGGGCTATGTCTCCCAGTTGAAATTGATGGTGTTATATAGGGAAAATGGTCATGTATCAACGAGCTTACGGTATTATCGAAACCCTGGCACCGCTTCATGTTGGAGCAACGGCAGGAGAAGAAAATGGCAACCTCAATCTGGTCTTTCGAGATCAGTTTACTCAAACCGGGATTGTTCCTGGTAGCTCGATTCGAGGACGGTTTCGATCGGAGATGCGACGCGATCAGGCAGGCAGTGAGAACCACTGGTACGGTGCATCCGCAGACACAGTTGAGTCAGATTCAACAACAGAATCAGTGATTAAGTTTGAGTATGCGTCATTGCTGTGGTTGCCCGTCTTTTGTCCGGGTCAGCCTGTCGTATGGGTCAGTTGTCCAAAGCTACTGAAGCGCTATCAGCGCATCGTGGGTGACGAACTTAAGAACGCTAAGATACCTAAAGAATACACAGGTTCATCAACGCTAAAAACACTTGATGTAGAGCGCAAAAAGAAGCTCTTCTTCAACTTTGGATTTTTGGAACTTAAGCAAACAGAGAGTCTGAAAATTTGGTTTCCCGATGGTGAGGAACTGCCTGCGGTGATCGTGGCTGACAATGAGATTGGGATGATCCACGATATGGCGCTTTATCGTCAAAGTCGAGTGCGTCTGAAGGATAACGAGAAACGGGTAGATGGGGGTGGATTTTTCAACACCGAAGCACTGCCCGAAGGAACGGTGATGGTTTTCCCGATCGCTATTCGAGCCACTGAACCGCAGCAATCTTGGATGCCCTTTGGTGAAGGAAATCAAAGCGGTGAAATTTACTTGGGTGGGCTAGAGTCGATCGGGTTTGGTAATTGTCAGATTACGCTCAAGGGCGAAGGAGTAGCCGCATGACTTGGAAGCTATACGAAATCGATCGCACTGCCCACGATTTGGTGCTGAAGTTCCGCGATCAAGATGTTTTGGGTGAAAGCCACAAGATGCGCGCTACTACTGTTTATGGACTAGAACGGTTTTGGGGAGAACATTTGCGACTCGACCAGAAGGAGCAAGATCAACACAAGGCAGCGTTCTGGAAGGCAACGTGGGATGAACTTTGCCAGATCATGAAGCAAGCAGGAATCACCATTCCGAATGACAAAGTTAACACTAAAGACACTAACTCGATCAAAGCCATGTCAGCAAAGCTGTGGGCTTTTGATATTGAGCAGCGCAAGATTGCTTTGGCAATTTTAATCGAGCTTTGCAATAGCTTAGTTTGGTGGACACAGCGATACAAAAAGCCAAGCAATGGAAGGTAATGCAACATGCCAGATCATGATTATGTTCCATTGATGTTTCAGGCGCAGGTGGGGGGACGATCGCAGATTCAGCGGTTGATTCCGCACCAGAAAGAGGATCAACAAGCCTACGACTGGGCGAAGCAATGGCAAGAAGCCTGTGACCATAAAACGGTTCCGCAGTTTGAGGCGCATGTCAAAACTCGCGAGTGTCGATTCACTTGGCGGATGGTGACAAATAGCGGTCAAGATGCCGGAGTGATTCGTCCGGTGATTGGCGATCGAGGCTGGGCTTACTTTCCTGGCTCTAGCATGAAGGGCGCATTTTTGAGAGCTTGCAAGCAGCTTTGTCCTGCTGATGAGGTGTTGCAATTTTGCGGTGGCAAAGGCAAAGATGGAGAACTTCATCCGGGAGTGTTGCGCTTTCATGGCGGCTATCCTAAGAATGCTGAGTGGCTGAATGATTCGCTAGTTGATATAGTGCATCCTCAAGAAGATTTTCAGACCAAAGATCAAAGTAGCCACAGCCCTAATATTTTGATTTCACTGCATCAACCAACCTTTGTATTTGGGATTTCTAGCACAGAACCGTTGATTAATGATCAATGGGAAACGGTCTGGAAAGTCTGGCAGGCAGCACTAGAACGAGGACTCGGTTCGCGGGTAAGTGCGGGCTATGGGCAAATTTCAACCCACAGTGGCAACAAGCTGATAGGCTTTGCGCTATCGGGTGAAGGGCAAGCTTCTAAACTGATCAATGGGCAGGGCGAGTTTCGATCGAACATTTTCAAGGCAGCACTGCGGGGGCACACGCGACGCTTGTTTAATGGCATCACCGACGAGAAGACGGTTGACACAATTACGAAGCGGTTGTGGGGTGGAATTGGCAAAGGAGAAGAGGCGACGGTCGGCTTACTAGGCATTGCTTTTAGTGCGCCGGATCTGGAGCTAGATGAATGGCGATCGCCTGTGAATCGAAATAACGTGGCTCCTGTGTATGAGACGGGGGATGCAGTGCTAGATGTTTTGTTGATGAAGTCTGACCTCACGCCAGAACAGCGAGACGAGTTAAGACTATTCACGATCCGGTTGATGAAGTTTGCCATGCTGCTAGGAGGATTTGGGAAATCTTGGCGACGCGCAGATCATCGCAAATTCTTTCCAGACTACCAGCGGCAGATGATTGGTTGCCACTGGCAGTTTACGAAGCGTTCCTATCCCTTATACATTCCATTTGGTGATAACCTTGCACCGATCGCCAAATTTCTAGACACCTTTCACGTAAAGGGGAAAGAGTTTTTTGAGTTACAGAACATTGCTAATCGAAGCAATCCAACTTCTGGAATTCGGGAAGCTTGGCGCAAAGATAATGTGCAAGTCTGGGGACGATTGGCTGAAGATGAAGAAGACCATCTTGCGATCGATTGGCTGCACCAGGACTATAAGAAAGGATTCTCGATCAAGCAATCTGAGTTAACTGGACAAATGAGCCAGGTGGGTCGAATGTGGCATCGAATGTATCCCCGGTTTCGCAGAGTTACGACTAGTGAAGGCAAAGATGTCTGGAAACCGACTGATCAGTATGCTGAACTGCTGACGATTTTTCCAAACGTCACAAGGAATGAGCAAGAGAAACAAAAGGCACAAGATTTTCTAAAATTCTTGGCTCAAGAGACTGACTTCAAACAGCTTTGGTAGAGAAATCAAACATGAATATTTGGCTAGTAACAACGGGCAGTAGTGATGTGCAGCTTACTACGAATGAACACTGGAATGATTGGTGGCAGGATATTAAAAAGTCGCTTCACAGATTGCCTTTTGAGCCAGCTAGATCGATCGATGATGAGGGTGAACCCTATCGATTACCTGCCAGGGTGCTTGGCATTGCCTATGACAGATTACCTGATGAAGTTCGTCCTTATCTGGACTTTCCGCTATTGAAAGGCTTTACACAGAAGCTGAAAGATCAGGGAACTGCGATCGACCTCATCATTATCTTGATGAGCAATCAGGAAAATATCTTTCCTGAAGCAGAACGCGAGACAAATCGCTGTCCTTATTGGCAGGATACTTGTCAGCTTTGTCCCATTTTGGAAGGCTATTTTCAGAAGCATTTTCCAGAGGCAAAGCTGACACCGCTGATGCTGGAGCCAGATTCTTTAGAGCCGGGTTTAGACGATTGGGATGCAGTTTTGGGTTTAGTGCGGCGAAAAATTGGCAGTTTAGACATTGAGCCGGAAACGGTTTATGTGAGCCATCAGGCGGGGACTCCTGCGATTTCTTCGGCGGTGCAATTTGCGAGTTTGGCAAAGTTTGGCGATCGCGTTCAGTTTCTGGTCAGCAGTGAGTATGTCCCTAAGATAACCCGCATGATCGCGAGTTCTAAATACCTCAGCGCAATTCGCTTGCAGGAAGCAAAGGCGTTGCTCGATCGCCCTGATTACCCAGGTATACAAATATTGCTTAAGTCCTACTTAAAAGATGATGACACGCGAGTTTTATTGAGTTCCGCTATCCAATGGAATTCTGCCGAGTTTGAGAAATTTAGCGATCAATTTAGAAATGACAATCTGCTCGAAAAGTATCCTGAATTAGTTAAAGATATTCAAGAACGTACAAAAGAAGAAAACTGGTGGTGGATTGCTTATGAGGAAGCATATCTGGCTTTAACACGTCAAAATCAGGACAATATCGTTGAGGCTTTTTTCCATAGTTTTCGTGCCTTTGAAGGAATTTTTTCAGCTTGGGTTAACTATGAGTTTGGTGGCAATAACCACATTGAGATTAAAAAAGGAATGTCTTACCTGAAGTGTTCAGTATTGTCAGATCCTAAAGGTTATTTTTCTAAAGCTAAGTTTAAGCAAAATGGTGATCCAAATGACGATTTAGCAAAATTGAAATGCAAAATTGAGAAAGATAATGGGGTCGAGCTAGATCTAGCTACTATTTGCAAACTATTTCGATCATGTAGGAGCGAGTATAAACAAGAGTGTGGAGAATTGAAAATATTTTGGGACTCAGATAAAGAAAATAATGTTTGTGAAAAAAGAAATTTTATTATGCATCAGATTCAAGGAATCTCTAAAGAGAAGTTATGGGAATTCTGGGGAGTTTCGACTTCAGAAGAGTGGCAAGGTAGACTTTTAAAGTTTTTGAACTTCATCGCAAAAACAGATTTGTCTAAAGAATTTAAATCTTTAGAAGATGCCAGCTTAATGGCGCAGGTGCATCAGAAATTGAAAAGCGCGATCGCCCACCTTTAACCCTGACCCCAACATTGCAATGGCAAGTATCATCCTTTCCTTCGTCGGGCAACAAGACCCCTTCGCTAAAACAGAAACCGAAGGGTCGATCGTCACGTTAGTTCGCCATCTGGTTGCTACGCAGCATACCCTTAAAAGGGTATTTCTGTTGCACACAGACAGCACCCAGCAAAATGCGATCGATACCTGCCAATGGCTCGTGTCTGAAGTCCCGACCTTGACTCAAGACACCATTGCGGTGCTGCCTGTCTCCGAAGCCTTCTCTGACGACCCGGTTAATCCATTCCTAGCAACCCAGGAGGCACGCAAGGCTGTGCAGCAAGCGAGGGCGTATCAAACCCCAGAAGATCTTCTGGAATTTAATGCCTCTTCCGGTACACCAGCGATGAAAACAGCCTGGAGCGTTTTACAGGCATTGGGCTATGCGTCTCGCAGCCATGTGTGGCAGGTTCGTAATCCCAAAGAAATGCGCTCTGGACAAACCCATGTCTTTTACTCGGATGTGAATAGTCTCAAGGATGAACTGGATCTCAAAGTTGTCAAACAGCAAATCCAGGATTACAACTATAGCGGGGCATTGGTTACACTTCAGACGAGTAATCTCACTAGACCTATTGCGGAATCATTATTGAAGTACGGGCATTGCCGATCGGTTTTTGATTTTAATCGTGCTTCTCAATCCATTCAGTCAATTAATTTAGCAATTGATGAGCAGTGGTCTAAAGAAATTGATGCCTTGCGGCAACGGAGTTATGCTGCCCTGGCTAGAGAATGTTATTTGAATGCTCAAACAAAGCTAAAAAATCGGGAGTATGCAGAATTTTTGGTATTACTGTCCTCGTTCCAGGAAACTTCTCTGAGGGCACTGATTGCAACCAAAACTTCAGTGGATTTAAGAACGGGTAAGGAGCGCAAACTAGAAGCAGTATGGAATGATCTTCAAACCGTGGAGAATGGTTCTCTAATGCAGCATTTGCGGTACTGTCGGATGCCGAACGGAGAATTGTTAAAATTATCTGGTTTTGTGAATGTTCCCATTATGATGGCGATTCTGGAACATTACCCTGAGCTAGCGACATTGCTACCTGTGTTACGGGAACTCAAAAAATACGTAGACGATCGCAATGACTTGGTACACCGTCTAGAGGGCGTTTCTGAGATTCAAGATCTGGACAAGTTGCAGAAGCTTTTGAAAACGATTCTGCAAGCAATCATCACCTTACCTGCCCAAAATCCTTTCGATCGCCTGAACCAACAGATTTGCGGCTTACTCGATCGCACCCTATAACCCAATTGGAAGAATTGCCCAACTCTAACCGCAATTACGATCGCAACCCATGAATTACAAAATTAATCGCACAATCAACAAAAACTAGTAGGACAGAGAATTTACAGAAGAATTTTGTACTAAACGCTAAAAGTTCCGCAAAAACCGCTCCTGAAACTGCCGCCTCTCTCTTGTGGATCGGAATAACACAGGAGGAATTTATGGAATCGCTCTACATCTCTCAACAGGGTTGTCACGTATCGCTGCGGCAAGATTGCATATTGGTGAAGCAGGGCAAGACTCTTTTGCAAGAGGCACAGTTGCCCATGCTCGAACAAATTCTGGTCTTTGGTCAGTCGCAGTTGACCACGCAGTTAATTCGATCGTGCCTATTTCGCAACATTCCGATCGCTTATCTGTCTCGGATGGGTCGCTGCTATGGGCGAGTGTTGCCTGTGACCAGCGGCTATCGATCGCTGGCACGACAGCAATATGCGCTATCGGCAACGACGAGACTCGCGATCGCACGACTGATTGTGGGTGCAAAGTTAAAGAATAGTCGCGTGATTTTGCAACGACAGCACAGGCGGCAAGCAAGTGCAGAATTGTTAGGCGCGATCACACAGCTAGCGCAATTAGCACAGCAGGTGACTCAAGCCACGTCGATCGAGCAGTTGATGGGTTATGAAGGGGCAGGGGCAGCCAGCTATTTTGGGGTGTTTGGAGCATGTGTTGAGCAGTCGGATTTTAAGTGGGCCGGGCGATCGAAGCGTCCACCGGGCGACCCAATGAATGCGATGCTGAGTTTTGGCTATCAGGTGTTGTGGAATCATTTACTGAGTTTGATTGAGTTGCAGGGGTTAGATCCCTATGAGGCGTGTTTGCATCAGGGCAGTGAGCGACACCCAGCGTTGGCATCGGATCTCATTGAGGTGTTTCGAGCGCCAATCGTAGACTCGCTGGTGTTGTATCTGGTGAATCGGCGGATGGTGAATGCGGTGGACGATTTTGAGTTTCCGGCTACGGGCGGGTGCTATTTGAATGAGTCGGGGCGCAAAAAGCTGTTGACGGCATTGATTATGCGGATGGAGGAACAGGTGCAGGTCGCGCCAGGAGTGATGGCTCCTCGGTGGGAGCTTTTGAATCGGCAGGTGAAGCGCTTTCGGCAGGCTGTGATTCAGGTGTCGTCGGAGTATGAGTCTTATCAGATTCGGTAGGGTCGGCATTCTGGCACAGCCCTTTCGGGATTATTTCGCGTGTCGTCGGAGTATGAGTCTTATCAGATTCGGTAGGGGGTAAGAGGTTGCTGTATCTTGTGGCGTATGATATTTCTTGCCAAAAGCGCCGAACTAAAGTGGCAAATGTGTTGTGTGCTTATGGACAGAGGGTGCAATATAGTGTGTTTGAGTGTGTGCTGTCTCCGCTTGAGTTTCGGGAGTTAAAGGTGCGGTTGGGGAAGGTGGTGAAGTTGCCTGAAGACAGTTTGCGGATGTATCCGATGTCGGGGCATACGGTGAGGCAGGTTGAGGTTTGGGGTGGGTTGCCGTTGACGGAGCGTCAGGGATCGATCGTGGTCTAGGGGTCGAGGCTGAGGACGATCGGGTGAGTGTCTAATGTTTTGGTTTTGAGCTTCGATCTCAAACAGTGAAAGGCTTTTGGCGGTTTTAAGGAGGTAAGATTTGCTAGATTTGTCCCAGTTATGGCTGAGGTTCGCAATTGAAAGCTGGACTCTTTGCGGGAGTTGGCTTTAAAGTAAGAGAGTCCCCACTCGCTGGGGAAATCAGTTGAATGGAAACCTGACTCATCTTGACCAGCTTGATCTCTAAGAATTCCAAGTCCCCACTCGCTGGGGAAATCAGTTGAATGGAAACCCCTAAATCAGCGATACCAACTGAGCGTGAACTGCGATCGTGTCCCCACTCGCTGGGGAAATCAGTTGAATGGAAACTGGTGAAGGGCGGCTCACTCTGCCTACGATTTGAACATAGGTCCCCACTCGCTGGGGAAATCAGTTGAATGGAAACGAGGGAAACCCTCCTTCAGGGCTGTGCGCTCACGTTAGTCCCCACTCGCTGGGGAAATCAGTTGAATGGAAACCTGAATGCCCTCTCCACCATCCGAGGCGGCGATCGCCATGTCCCCACTCGCTGGGGAAATCAGTTGAATGGAAACTCGCCACTGAACTAAGTTGGTTGTAAGGGATTGAGGTTTCAATGGTCCCCACTCGCTGGGGAAATCAGTTGAATGGAAACCCTTGCTGTAAAAGCTTTTGAGCGGTCTTGTAGTGAAAGTCCCCACTCGCTGGGGAAATCAGTTGAATGGAAACCTCGTTTCTCAGTGGCGATCGTAATTAGTCGAGTGGGAGGTGTGTCCCCACTCGCTGGGGAAATCAGTTGAATGGAAACGCAACCAAATAATTAACTTGACTCAATGTTATCTCACCAAGTCCCCACTCGCTGGGGAAATCAGTTGAATGGAAACCACGATCGGCATCCCTCTATAAGAGGCGACTTTGCCGTCCCCACTCGCTGGGGAAATCAGTTGAATGGAAACATGAGACCCTTCAAGTCTTAGACGCTCTGCCTTACCGAGACAAACAGTCCCCACTCGCTGGGGAAATCAGTTGAATGGAAACTTGGTTGCAACATCCACACGGGGCAGATTTCCAGTCCCCACTCGCTGGGGAAATCAGTTGAATGGAAACCTTGACCGCTTACAACGCCGTCTGCGGGTGCATCATCGCTGTTGTCCCCACTCGCTGGGGAAATCAGTTGAATGGAAACTTACTGATCAGGAGATAGCTTTGAGTCGAATGCAGAGGTCCCCACTCGCTGGGGAAATCAGTTGAATGGAAACCTGAATGATGCGATAGCTGATGACGTGGTTATGGTGCTTCTGAAAGCGTTGGTTCCCACTCGCTGGGGAAATCAGTTGAATGGAAACTGCTTAGATTGATGCTCATGCTGGCACCCGATCGAGTGTCCCCACTCGCTGGGGAAATCAGTTGAATGGAAACTGTGAATCTGTGCCTGTTCGCAAGCTTTGGTCCATGCTTGTCCCCACTCGCTGGGGAAATCAGTTGAATGGAAACTAGAATCGCGGGTCAGTCCACACTAAAAAGTCAGTCTTGTCCCCACTCGCTGGGGAAATCAGTTGAATGGAAACTCCCTTGTCCGGTAGATTGCTCGCACGGACATTCCACAAGTCCCCACTCGCTGGGGAAATCAGTTGAATGGAAACTATTACTTTCACTGTAGATGAAGCAGTCCTAGCTTAATCCCATTAAGTCCCCACTCGCTGGGGAAATCAGTTGAATGGAAACATACTTTTTCTAGTTTGTCTTCAATTCCAGCAATAAGTCCCCACTCGCTGGGGAAATCAGTTGAATGGAAACTCAAACATTAGGTGCAGACGCTATTGAAGAATCTATTAGTCCCCACTCGCTGGGGAAATCAGTTGAATGGAAACCCCCGTCATTGCCTAGTTGGTTGGATTTCTGTCTCTTCGGTCCCCACTCGCTGGGGAAATCAGTTGAATGGAAACTCGTCAGCGTGATTTCCTGCCCTCTCGACCATCGATTATTGTCCCCACTCGCTGGGGAAATCAGTTGAATGGAAACCTCGATCGCGGTTTTGTGATGGGTGTAGATGCCCCTCAATTCCTGTCCCCACTCGCTGGGGAAATCAGTTGAATGGAAACCAGCACCTCAAGGCTTTATCTGGCTTTTAGCGCAGCCGCTTCACTGAGTCCCCACTCGCTGGGGAAATCAGTTGAATGGAAACTTGGCAATTACCCACAAATATCCAGAAGGATCAACCCAGGTCCCCACTCGCTGGGGAAATCAGTTGAATGGAAACTAAGCCTTTGCTGATTCAAGCAACTGGGCACGGTTCACGTCCCCACTCGCTGGGGAAATCAGTTGAATGGAAACTCAGGGCGATCGCTAGACGGGCTAACGTCAAACACGCTCGTGTCCCCACTCGCTGGGGAAATCAGTTGAATGGAAACTTGCGGCTCCAAAAGCCGATCGCGATCCGGGTGGGAAGTCCCCACTCGCTGGGGAAATCAGTTGAATGGAAACGTGCGGTTGCGAGTGATGTTGGAGCAGCGACCGCAGCTCAGGTCCCCACTCGCTGGGGAAATCAGTTGAATGGAAACCCGCCCGTTGTTGCACAACCACGAGGCGCACCAACAGCATGTCCCCACTCGCTGGGGAAATCAGTTGAATGGAAACAATTCTTGCTGCTTCTTGCAGCAAAGACGGCCCAGACTGAGGGTCCCCACTCGCTGGGGAAATCAGTTGAATGGAAACAGTGGTCAACAGGGATATCAGTTAGGATATCTTCGCACTTCGTCCCCACTCGCTGGGGAAATCAGTTGAATGGAAACTTCTAGTGCGGGAACGCTCACAGGCAAAAGCATCACCAGTCCCCACTCGCTGGGGAAATCAGTTGAATGGAAACCCGGGATCGATGCCAACAGCGATGGGCTGAGTGAAACGGGTCCCCACTCGCTGGGGAAATCAGTTGAATGGAAACCGCCCTAATATTCGCTACACGTTTCAGGTTGTCGATGTCCCCACTCGCTGGGGAAATCAGTTGAATGGAAACGACCTTAACGGTGCTGTTATCCAGTATGTGTCATCTCAGGTCCCCACTCGCTGGGGAAATCAGTTGAATGGAAACTTGAAACGCCACCCGGCAAGGTAATTTGATGCCAAACTTGTCCCCACTCGCTGGGGAAATCAGTTGAATGGAAACGGTACTTAAAGCGTCTTCGATCGCTTTCCTGTTTGACTGGTCCCCACTCGCTGGGGAAATCAGTTGAATGGAAACATGTATCCACCACGTCATCAGTCACGGCATCAGCCGGAAGTCCCCACTCGCTGGGGAAATCAGTTGAATGGAAACCAGAGGAACGGGTCATCTGTTTCGATAGCCGCTTCATTGTCCCCACTCGCTGGGGAAATCAGTTGAATGGAAACTTCAGCAAGTCACAGTTTGAGAACGATATCATTCCGTCCCCACTCGCTGGGGAAATCAGTTGAATGGAAACCGTAGGGATACTCGCCAAACCATAGTTCGTAATATTCGTCCCCACTCGCTGGGGAAATCAGTTGAATGGAAACGCTTTGCTCCACAACTCGATTGAGTACCAATCGGTAATCTGGTCCCCACTCGCTGGGGAAATCAGTTGAATGGAAACTTGTGAGTATATTCTCAGTAGCTTGCGTGGGAGAACTGGTCCCCACTCGCTGGGGAAATCAGTTGAATGGAAACTTTCTGTCCTTATTTTATCCCTAAAAACAAATCGATTATTAGTCCCCACTCGCTGGGGAAATCAGTTGAATGGAAACTAAACATTGATAGCACAAAGATTAGCCATTGAAGCCATCAAAGTCCCCACTCGCTGGGGAAATCAGTTGAATGGAAACTCTGGCAGCGTTGCCCCCGCTAACTACTGGCTCGTTGAAAGTCCCCACTCGCTGGGGAAATCAGTTGAATGGAAACCTGCCTTTTGAGTAACTCCTGCTCGTTTCCTAAGCTCCACAAGTCCCCACTCGCTGGGGAAATCAGTTGAATGGAAACGCATAGAGGCGGTAGCTGGTTCCGGTCGGACGGAGGTAAAAGTCCCCACTCGCTGGGGAAATCAGTTGAATGGAAACCCATCGAGGTATCGCCTACGATCGTCTGACATATAAACCGCGTCCCCACTCGCTGGGGAAATCAGTTGAATGGAAACACGATAGCGCAAATCGGCTACACGATGAACTTCCAGTCCCCACTCGCTGGGGAAATCAGTTGAATGGAAACCATCTGTTTGTGGATGCCGTCGTACACTGCACTGGTCATCGGGTCCCCACTCGCTGGGGAAATCAGTTGAATGGAAACATCGTCAATGTGCTTGGGAAGATAGGCGGCAACTCTTGTCCCCACTCGCTGGGGAAATCAGTTGAATGGGGGTGCGACCTCTACCTGATACTAAAGTGACTCAAGCCTCCTGCTGATAAGGTTTTTGAACGATTTCACAGTAGTCCTTTTGATTATTCATTGATCAATTTTACAGGCACTCAAAACCCTTATGGAGCAAAAGGTAATCGGTTTTTTCCAATGTATCGGATGGAGGTCGCACCCGTTGAATGGAAACTCCACATTGAGCCAACTCAATCGGGCAGAGGAGAGGCTTGGATACTCAAGTCCCCACTCGCTGGGGAAATCAGTTGAATGGAAACGCCAACAGTAGGTAGTTAGCGTCATCAGATCCATTGAGAGGTCCCCACTCGCTGGGGAAATCAGTTGAATGGAAACCCGTCACATCGGGAACGGTCGGAGCCAAAAAAACTGGAGTCCCCACTCGCTGGGGAAATCAGTTGAATGGAAACTCAATTACACCGTTTTGAGGCGAACAAAACCCCTTCTCAAGTCCCCACTCGCTGGGGAAATCAGTTGAATGGAAACCTAACAACAAGCGTAGATAACAGGAAGGTCATCCATAGCGGAGCGTAGTGAGGTCCCCACTCGCTGGGGAAATCAGTTGAATGGAAACTTCACAATTTCGAGTGGTGCGCCTCCACAGGACACAATGTCCCCACTCGCTGGGGAAATCAGTTGAATGGAAACCTTGATACTGGGCTGTGGCTCGACATCAAATTGTTTGTCCCCACTCGCTGGGGAAATCAGTTGAATGGAAACTTCGTTACAGGAACGGCAATGATATCGTTCTGAAATTGACCTGTCCCCACTCGCTGGGGAAATCAGTTGAATGGAAACCTTTTAATATCGAATACATCGGGCGCAACATCGCCCATCGTCCCCACTCGCTGGGGAAATCAGTTGAATGGAAACAAAAATGCGACGCGCTTGTTGTATCCCTGATTGATAGTCCCCACTCGCTGGGGAAATCAGTTGAATGGAAACTTGAGACGGAACAATGGTCGTGGGACGGGTTTACGCGTCCCCACTCGCTGGGGAAATCAGTTGAATGGAAACTTGCTGTATGCAATTAATTGATTAAGAAAATCATCCGAGTCCCCACTCGCTGGGGAAATCAGTTGAATGGAAACGATAAGTTACGAGTCAATACAGGTCAGCAAGCAAGCGCTTCTAAGTCCCCACTCGCTGGGGAAATCAGTTGAATGGAAACTAAGCAGCCTTCAGAACCTCTGTCTTGGCAGTGAGCTTGACATGTCCCCACTCGCTGGGGAAATCAGTTGAATGGAAACCCGCGATCGTCAATGCCACCAATAGCGGCACCGAAATGAGGGTCCCCACTCGCTGGGGAAATCAGTTGAATGGAAACAACAAAGTCAGCCTATCTAGCTACTCTGTAGCAGATAAAGCGTTATACAGTCCCCACTCGCTGGGGAAATCAGTTGAATGGAAACGTCAATGAGGTAAGCCGTGTCAGCGTCACCCTTGTCAGTCCCCACTCGCTGGGGAAATCAGTTGAATGGAAACGAGTTTGAGTCTTTTCAGCCGGAACTAGCTCAAACTTGTCCCCACTCGCTGGGGAAATCAGTTGAATGGAAACCTTTGTACCACCGATACCTAGTCGCATAGTCGAACTGCATGTCCCCACTCGCTGGGGAAATCAGTTGAATGGAAACTTGTGAGGGCAAGTAGCCCGTTTACAAACTCAACAAACCCTTCAGTCCCCACTCGCTGGGGAAATCAGTTGAATGGAAACGTGAACGCAACTATCCCTGCGTACCCACCTTTCCCGAAGTTGTTGGTGTAAGGTCCCCACTCGCTGGGGAAATCAGTTGAATGGAAACCGATAAGTTGCAGAAGTTGAACCCAGTCACATTCTTGAGTCCCCACTCGCTGGGGAAATCAGTTGAATGGAAACTTCTTAAACCACAGCAACCTTGTCTAATCCCATGAAAAGTCCCCACTCGCTGGGGAAATCAGTTGAATGGAAACTTTCGTCTCAGTTGCAGACGACTATCCTGAAGCAGTTCTTGTCCCCACTCGCTGGGGAAATCAGTTGAATGGAAACTAAATGACTAAGTGATTGCGAAAAACCCGCAAAAGCGGCAAGTCCCCACTCGCTGGGGAAATCAGTTGAATGGAAACCCGGCGAAAAAGCTTGCTCTCGGACAGGCAAGTTCAAGTCCCCACTCGCTGGGGAAATCAGTTGAATGGAAACGACTAAGCTATCGCGACGGCTGGCGACTGAGCTTAAAACGTCCCCACTCGCTGGGGAAATCAGTTGAATGGAAACGAATGGGTTTCGATGTGGCGTAAGTCGATGCGATTGGAGTCCCCACTCGCTGGGGAAATCAGTTGAATGGAAACTTGATAATCGACTGAACAGTAAGCCCATTCGACTTCGCAGTCCCCACTCGCTGGGGAAATCAGTTGAATGGAAACAGCTTGCATGCCGTCGGTCATTGCCTTGGCAACTTTAATCGTGTCGGTCCCCACTCGCTGGGGAAATCAGTTGAATGGAAACCCAGGGAACACGCGAACTGGGCTGGACAAATCCAGCGTTGTGCTTTAAGTCCCCACTCGCTGGGGAAATCAGTTGAATGGAAACCTGGCGAGGATGGTCTGTGATTAAGACGCGATCGTTCATGTCCCCACTCGCTGGGGAAATCAGTTGAATGGAAACCGGGGCTTTACAACAACGAAACCAAAATTATTTGGAACGTCCCCACTCGCTGGGGAAATCAGTTGAATGGAAACGAGAGATAGCGAAGTCGCAGGCATTTGCCGGGATAGATGTCCCCACTCGCTGGGGAAATCAGTTGAATGGAAACAACTCTGCATCTGCCTGGATACGATCGCGTTCTTGTAGTCCCCACTCGCTGGGGAAATCAGTTGAATGGAAACGGAATAGTGAACGAAGAAATTCGGGAACAGCTTTAGATTTTTGTCCCACTCGCTGGGAAAATCAAAGGCATCAGGTAAAACTTATACGAGCGATCGCTTCTCCAAAGACATTGCAAACAATTGTCCAAAGTATTGCTCGTAACGTTTTCTCTTCCGAGCAATTTTTCAGCAAATGTGATACTTGCTGCAATAACCTCATAACTTCTAAGAATAGGCAAACTCAAGTTAAAGGCTCTCTCTTAAAAGACTATTGTCCTCTCAAGGCAGCAACTTTTTTAACAAACTCCCTGCTTAGGCTTAGAGAATGTCAGACCTCACGACTCATACTCTGAATCTCAGCCGCTCTTAGGTTTAACAGGAAATACTACAAACATACTTCAAATTGTACGAAATTCAATGCTTGGCTGATGTAGCTCTCTGCATCCTCTCAATTGTTGCCGAGGTGCATCATGTCAGCCCTGATCAAACAATCATTCAGAACTCGATCGTATGCAGGTGAAGCAGATTTGCAAGCGATCGTAGATCTGATAAACGCTTGCGATGCCGTAGACCATTTAGACCAAGAAACCTCGGTCGAAGAGCTACGGCTCGAATTTGCAGATCCAGACTTTGAAGCTGCGCGCGATCTCCGATTGTGGGAAGACGCGCAGGGCAGATTGACCGGATATGGCTGGATGTGGGTGCCGAGTGCAACAGACGTGCAAGACGGCTTCCTGGGATTTAAGGTTCATCCCGATGTCAGGGGTCAGGGCATAGAAGACCAAATTCTCGCCTGGGCGGAGGAATGGACGCGGAAAATCGGACTAACCACACCCCGATCTGTCAAGTTGCGATCGGGTGTCCGAGAGAGTCAGGTAAGTCGGATTGCCTTGCTGGAAAAGTCTGGCTTCACGATTACCCGCTCCTTCTACCGCATGGCTCGTTCGATGACCGAGCCACTGATCACACCACAACTTCCAAATGGATATACAGTCCGATCACTCCACGAAACCGAGACAGAAGCCTGGGTTGAGATGTTTAACCAGACCTTTATCGATCACTGGGACTTTCACCCTTTAACGATCGAACAGCGGCAGTACTGGATGAAAAATCCCGACTATGCTGCTGATCTATAGCAATCCTAAATGAATTGGGGGATGGGCATCTCGCTCGTACAGGCTGGAGGCCTGTCCCATTCTTACAACTGAAATAGGATTGCTATAGATCTGGTAGCGATCGCGCCAGACGGGACGTTCGCCGCTTTTTGCCTGAGCTTCATCTACCCACGAGACAATGCTCGGACGGGGCGTAATGAAGGCTGGATTGCTGATTTAGGCACTCGTCGGGGATTTCGTAAACTTGGCTTGGGTCGGGCAATGTTGCTGACAGGACTCGATCGCCTCAAAGCGAAAGGTGTAGACACTGCTCTGCTAGGCGTTGATTCTGAAAACCCATCGGGCGCTCTACGGCTCTATCAGTCTGTTGGGTTCCGCCAGTTGTTCGCAAACATCGTCTACTGCAAAGAGCTTTCTGTTTAGCGATCTCCCGTTCTCTTTGACTAAAAAAAACCTCAGTTCAACAGAAGCGGTTCGCTCCGGTTGTGAATTCGGGAGAGCTACCTAAATCCTCCAAAATTGGCGGATTTCAAGCCAAAATTTCCGGTTCAAAGTTCCCCAGAATGGGGGATTTAGGGGGCAGAAGCCGTTGACAACGCAGCGAAAAAACTCGTCGAACTGACGTTAAAAAAACGAAGTCGGTTAATACCTAAGCTGGTAAGTTCCGGCTTTCTAAGCTCCCCGACTCTTCGGGCGGGTCTTGAAAGCCCCAGCATTTATACTTGGGGTTCCCTACAATAGGATCATGAACCGAGTTGATTATCTCCGAATTAGTCTGATCGATCGCTGCAACTTTCGATGTCAATATTGCATGCCTGAAGGAGCAGACATTGACTATGTGTTGCAGCAAGATCTGCTGACTCAAGCCGAACTCTCAACCCTTTTGCGCGAAGTCTTCATTCCCGTTGGGTTTACCCGATTTCGCTTAACCGGGGGCGAACCTTTGATTCGTCCGGGTGTGGTAGATATTGTTCGAGAGATTGCTCAGTTTCCCGAAACACAAGATCTGTCTATGACGACCAATGCCTTTTTGCTAGAAGGGCTGGCGCAAGATCTCTATAGCGCGGGGCTGCGGCGCATCAACATTAGTTTAGATTCCTTAGAGCCAGAAACCTTTGACAAAATTGTCGGCAATCGCGGGCGATCGCGCTGGCAACAGGTTTGGGCTGGCATTCAAACAGCTTATCAGGTGGGCTTTAACCCTTTAAAGCTGAATGTTGTAGTGATTCCTGGAGTCAACGATCACGAAGTGTTAAACCTGGCGGCGTTGAGTCTCGATCGTGAATGGCATATCCGCTTTATCGAGTTTATGCCGATCGGAAACGATGATTTGTTTAATCACAAAGGTTGGGTGAGTTCAGAAGACTTGCGGCGACAGATTCGCGATCGTTGGGGACTCACAACCTCACAAGTGCAGGGAAACGGTCCCGCCGATGTCTTTCAAATTCCGGGCGCTAAAGGAACGCTGGGATTTATTAGCCAAATGTCAGAATGCTTTTGCGATCGCTGCAATCGCATGAGGCTTTCTGCCGATGGTTGGCTGCGCCCTTGTTTGCTCAACGAAGACGGGCAGCTTGACTTGAAAACAGGGTTACGATCGGGCGTTCCGACTTCACAGCTACGAGAACAAGTCAGCGATCTTTTAAGCTTGAAGCCAGAAATCAACTACAAACAACGCGAGTCTGGCACCGCCGGAACCTATAGCCGCACGATGTCTCAAATCGGGGGTTAAGATAGCAATCCTATTTCAGTTGCGAGAGTGGGACAGGCTTCCAGCCTGTACGGGCAAGATGCCCATCCCACCATTCACTTAGGATTGCTATAGTTCGCTCAAATCGACTGCACCCAATGTTTTGAGGGTGGCTTTTTGCGCGTCGGTTGAGCCAGTCATGCCTGTAATATTCATGCCCTCATAAGGTCGCGGATTTCGCACCACTTTTAAACACACCCCGGTGTTCGCATCCCAAAGGCGCATGGTTTCGTCTTCGCTGCCACTGGCGATCGTGGTGCCATCGCTGCTGCAAGCCACTGACCAGATGCGATCGCGGTGCCCTTGCAAGACATGCTCACAAGCTCCAGTGTTGGTATTCCAGAATTTAAGCGTGTGATCTAACCCACCACTGATGATCGTGTTTTCATCTGCGCTGAAGATGGCAGACTTGACGCAATCTCGATCGTGTAGCGTTTGCAAACATTCTCCAGTCTGTAAACTCCAGCGTTTAACGGTGTGATCGTCACTGCTGCTGAGTAGCGTTTGCTGATCGCGGCTGAAGGTGACTGAGCAGACGCGCCCCGTGTGTCCTTTTAAGGGCGTGAGCAGTTGATCAGTGAGAGGGTTCCAAGGCTGAATGTGGTGATCTTCAAGTCCGATCGCGACCCATTCTCCATCAGGGCTGAAGGCAATTGACCAGATGCGGCTTTGAGTGTTTAAGACGCGCAGACAGTCCCCGGTCGCGATGTCCCACAGCCGAATGGTTTGATCAAAGCCAGAACTCACAAGCTGTTGACCGTCAGGGCTAAATGCGACTGACCACACCCAGTTAGTATGTCCGCGCATGGTTTTTAGACACTGCCCCGTTTGCCGATCCCACAGGCGGATGGTTTGGTCAAAACTGCCGCTCGCTAGGGTTTGACCATCGGGGCTAAATGCGACTGACCACACCCAGTTAGTATGTCCGTGCATGGTTTTTAGACACTGCCCCGATCGATCCCACAGTTTGAGGGTGTGATCGGCGCTGGTGCTGGCGATCGTTTGGCTGTCAGGGCTAAAGGCGACCGATAACACAAAATTGGTGTAACCCTGAAAGGTTTTGAAGCATTCACCCGTGGGGCAGTTCCACAACCGCACCGATTGATCCGCGCTGCCGCTGGCTAACATCTGACCGTTGGGGCTAAATGCTACCGAGCGCACGGGTTCCGTGTGTCCCTGTAAGGTTTTTAAGCACTGTCCGGTTTGCCAATCCCACAGTTTGAGGGTGCGATCGAAGCTGCTGCTGGCCACCCTCTGACCATCGGGGCTAAAACTGACGCAGCGAATCTCGTTGGTGTGTCCGGTTAAGGTGTTCAAACAGCGCTCTGTCTCCAGATCCCACAGCTTAACAGTGTGGTCATAACTGCCACTCACCACCGTCTGACCATCGGGGCTAAAGTCCACACCGCGCACTCCGCTCGTGTGTCCGGTTAATGTTTTGAGACAGTCTCCGGTTTGAATATTCCACAGTTTGAGGGTGCGATCGTCACTGCCGCTAATCAAGGTTTGACCATCGGGGCTGAACGCGATCGAGCAAACCCAGTGCTGATGTCCATTTAAAATTCGTAGACATTTCCCAGTCTGAAGATCCCATAAACGGATGGTGCGATCAACGCTGCTACTGGCTACCATTTGACCGATCGGACTAAATGCCACCGAGACGAGCCAATCGCTGTGCCCTTCAAAGGTTTGTAAACATGCCCCCGTTTTCACTTCCCACAGTTTGACGGTTTTATCGGTACTGCTGCTCACCAGGGTTTGACCATCGGGACTGAATGCGATCGAGCAGACCCAATGCTGATGTCCCTGACAAGTGAGCAGTTTTAACCGATGGCGAAGCAAGGTGCCGTCACGATCGCACAGTTGCCACAGATGAATGTCTCCTGCCGTATCGCTTGCCGCCAGCACACTGCCATCAGGGCTAAACGCCACCGACCAGACATTTCCTAGCGTCTCAGAAAAGACCGATTTGCTTAGATCAGCATGACTGAAGTTGACCTGATGCAAAGTTGCCCCTTGCAGGTGAGCTTGCCACACGGCCAGATTAGAAAAGTCGTAGTCGGTTAGATCTACATTAAGTTGCCGCAGCAAATTGATCACATTTCCGGCACCATACCCGGTTGCACAATCAACCTGTTTTTGAAGGGTGAACAGCACTTGCTTGAGCTTTTTTTCGATCTCCGATTTGCAATGCGTCGGTGCCATTAAGCGATCGAGCAAGGGTTGCACAATCATCCGAATCTGGCTCTCGCGCACTTGATCTTCGACATCGGCTTTCATCAGCGCATGACTCGTCAATAAATGCAAATCTTGCGTGGTGATTTCTTGATGCACCTGGTCAATCAACTTTTCAGCGACATACTCCATGACGACAGGTTGCAGGGTGAAGCTTGCGCCGTGTTTTTCGATCAGAGGTCTGCGGGCTAGAGATGCAAGCGCTTCCATGAGATGGCGCTTTTGCACCGTGGGCACCAAATCTGCGGCAAAGTCGGCTAGCGAGGCACCTTCTCGGTTAATTGCTAACCAATACATGATTTGTTTTTCTAGATCA